>NZ_JBBHLB010000004.1:0-320790 GCF_037572415.1 Flavonifractor porci | reverse complement strand
TGACGCCATTGGAAAAGCATAAGTTGTGCCTCGCCGCATAAAAAGTGGCCAGCAGAAATGAACTGCTGGCCGGGGAATTTTTATACTTTTTCACTGTCCTCTTGACGGGTAGCGGTTCAAGATGCCGCGGGGGCTGTGCTTATACCTGCTCCACCACACCCACAAAGAGGACGGTGGCGCCGTCCCGAATCACGAAAAGGAAGGGCCGGTCCAGATCCATGATGCAGATCTTCGGGTCCTCAGGGGGAGCAGCCGCTCCCGCATCTGCCATCAGGGTGACGGCGGCGGCCTCCACTCCCTGCTCATCCACCTTTACCCGGGCGATCTGTCTGGCCTGATCCAGCCACACCGGATCGGTATCGGTGAGGAGGGTAAAGTCAGCGGTTTCCGGGTCAAGCACATCGGTGATCCCCATACCTGTCAGGGCGGAGGTCAGATCCAGGTCCGAGCTGATGTCAAACTTGGGCACCGACCACTGGACCTCGCCATAGATCTGGTTTTCAGACTGGATGAGTTCCTGCAAAAAGTCCGGGTCCGCCAGCAGATCGGCTGGACTCACGCCCTCATCAGGAAGCACGAAGGTCATCGTACCGTTGCTGGTATCCAAAGAGGCCGCCTGATAGCCATTCTGCCGGAGAAAGCCGGCGGTCTGGGTCTTGTGCATGAAGTCTACCCGGGTCTCAGCGCCGTTGGCGGCGGTGAACACGTCCTCCTCCGTGAGACTGGGATCAAACTCGTCGCTCCACCGGGCCTGGAAGTACAGGGTGGAGGCCAGCACCGCCAGGGTATTGGCCTTGGTGGTCAGTACCTTGCCGTCAGAGCCGATAAGGCCTTTTGTCTGCTCTGATACCCACTCATTGATGGCCTGGTCCGCCTCATCAGTACCCATAGGAACCTGAAAAGAGCCGGTGTAGTAGTGCTCCGCCAGTGTCTCCAGGGTATCCTGGTGAAAGCTTACATTCTCATTGAGCCAGATGGAGGTACCCAGCAGGGTGGCAGCGGTACCGTCGTCCAGGTAGAGGGCGTGCCACAGAATGTCGGCCCATTCCCGCAGCTGCTCCACGTCGGAAGCGCCCAGGGCGTCCAGCACCTGCTGTCTGGTCTCCCCGCCGGTGGTTTCGGCCAGCATGGCCAGGGCAAACCACAGGGATACGGGAGAATAAACACGGTTGCCCTCCCCCGCCAAAGCCAGGGCCGCGCTGGTGCCAGTATAATCTTTCAGGGCGGCAGTCAGCTCAGGAGTGTCACGCAGGCTGGCGGTCTCATCCCGGTAGGTCTCCCAGGCGTCCAGATATACATCCAGTTCCTCATTGAACCGCTCCCACTCCGCTTCGCTGCCCCCCAGTGGTTCGGTGGGGTGCTTGGGCAGGTCTGGATACTCGGGGAGAGCAATGGCATAGGCGCTGCCAGTCAACGGTCCGCCGCCGGTCCCGCCGCCCAGGCCGGGAATACCGGTGATGAGCAGGGCCGCGGCTGCCGCAGCCGCCACACCCGCCGGTACCAGTGCTTTCAGAGGCTTTCTTTTCCGATTGGAAGCCTCCCCCTTCACCGCCCGCTCTACTGCGGAACGGGTGGGATGGAGGACATCGTTGGCCCGTTTATATTCATCCATCATGGTCATTCGTCTCCTTTCAGTGCCTGCGCCAGCCTGTCCCGCCCCCGGGACAGCCAGCTTTTCACTGTACCCGCCCTTGCTCCGGTGAGGGCGGCGATCTCATCCACCGAATAGCCTTCATAATAGTGCAGGTGGATTACAGTCCGGTATTTTTTTGGCAGGGCCAGCACCGCCTCATAGACCTGCCGGTCCTGGGGCTCCATGGCTTGAGTTACCGCCTCCTCCAGAGGCAGGTGGGTCCGCCAGCGGGCGGACAACAGGGTATTGGTGCAGTTCAGGGTACAGCGAATGAGCCAGGCCTTCCGGTGTTCATCGCTGTACAGCTCCTCCTCGTGGCGAAAAAAGCGGGCAAACACCTCCTGAAACACATCCTCACTGTCCTGGATATGGCGGGTACGGGCCAGGGCCAGCCGCCACACCATATCCCCCCAGCGGGCGATCTGCGTCCGGGCAGTCCTCTCATCTGTCATGGCTTTCCCTCCCTTGTGGGCATCCGGGAACCGCCGGTTTCACCCGCGCTCATGCCCATAAGCGAAGGTCCCGCCAGGCCCCTGGTATCCATAATACCACAGCATCTGCCCAACGGTTGCATTCCCGGGTTATTTTTCTTTCCAACATCTTAAAGATTGATAAATTTTCACCCGCCCCCTTTACAGCGCGGGTATTTTCAGCTACAATGGAAAGCAGATTGAACCAGGAGGTGCGACAGGTATGGAGACCGATTACACTCGCAAATTCAGCATCCGCTATGAAAAAGATCCTGAGATCAAAGAGGTGCTGACCTCCGTATACAACTCCCTTCAGGAGAAGGGATATAACCCCATCAATCAGATCGTGGGGTACATCCTCTCGGAGGACCCGACCTATATCACCAACTACAACAACGCCCGGGCCCTTATCCGCAAACTGGACCGGGACGAGTTGTTGCAGGAGTTGGTCAAGCAGTATCTCAGGGATTGATGTCTGATTGCGAGAAAAAGATGTCTGCGCTATGCGCAGACATCTTTTTTACTATTTGTGTTGCTGCTGCAACATACCATACCCTCCGACTCTGGTATGCTTGTCTCATACAATCACAAGGAGGCGTTGATCCATGAAACGCAAGATCATAAAAATTGATGAAGCACTGTGCAACGGCTGCGGCCTGTGTGCCGCCGCCTGCCACGAGGGCGCTATTGAGATGGTGAACGGCAAGGCCAAACTGACCCGGGAGGACTACTGTGACGGGCTGGGGGACTGTCTGCCCGCCTGCCCCACCGGAGCCATCACTTTCGAGGAGCGGGAGGCTCCCGCCTACGACCACGCCGCTGTGCTAGCGGCCAAAGCTGCCAAGGAGACAGCCGCCGCTCCCCTGCCCTGCGGATGCCCCGGCAGCATGAGCCGGACCATCCACCGTGAGGCTGCCCCCTCCCCCTGCACTGGGCCGGCGCCCAGCCAGCTGCGTCAGTGGCCGGTGCAGATCAAGCTGGCTCCTGTCAACGCCCCCTACTTCGACGGCTGCCATCTGCTCATTGCCGCCGACTGCACCGCCTACGCCTACGGCAACTTCCATCAGGATTTTATCCGTGGCAGAGTAACCCTCATCGGCTGTCCCAAGCTGGACGAAGGGGATTACACTGAAAAACTGACCGCCATCCTGGCAGGCAACGATGTAAAGAGCGTCACTGTAGTTCGCATGACGGTGCCCTGCTGCGGCGGCATTCAGCGGGCGGTCCAGAACGCCGTGGCTGCCAGCGGGAAGGACCTTCCCATGCGGGTGGCCGTGGTGGCTCCCGACGGTTCCGTACAGTAAGCACCGTCAGCAGCTCCCTTTCCATCAATAAAGCCGAGCCCCCTCCGGTTTTTCGGATGGGGCTCGGCTTTGTTGTTATGTCCCGGCCTTCAGATAGGCCTCCACACCGTCGGCAATGCCCTGAGCGATCTTTTGCTGGTAATCAGGATCACACAGCCGGGCCAGTTCTCCCGGGTGGGTCATGAATCCGGTTTCCACCAACACGGCCGGCATGGTGGTCTCCCGCAGCACCTGGAAATTGGCGGAGGGGGTGCCCCGCCCGATGCCGCCGGTGGCGGCTACCACCCCGGCCTGCACCTGCTTGGCCAAGGCCTCGCCCCGGGTGCTCTTGGGAAAATAATAGGTAAAGATCCCCTCATAATCCGTCCGGTCCAGGGCGTTGCAGTGGATGCTGACAAAGACCTCCGCCTGGGCGGCATTGGCCATTTTAGCCCGGTCGGCCAGGCTCACTGAGTCGTCCCCGGTCCGGGTAAGCACCACGTTATACCCCCGTTCCTCCAGGATCTCCGCCAGCATCAGGGACATGGGCAGGGTCAGCTCCTTTTCCTTTACATCATTTCCGTTTTCATCGGGGTAGACCGCGCCCGGCTGATTGCCGCCGTGGCCGGGGTCGATGGCAATGGTGATCTTGCTCGGGTCCAGAGGCGGTACCTCCGGCTGCTCCGGCACATCGGTAACGCTGACCCGCACCTGATTCTCACCGGCAGACACAGACAGATGCTGGGCATAGCTGACGCCGGAGGCCAGATCCAGCACCACCCGCAAGGTGTGGGGATACCCGTAACCCAGATTATCCCCGTGCTGGGAGCAGCGAATCTTCTCAATGGCGTCGCTCTCCACCTGAAGGGTCAGTTCCTTCCCCACCGCCGGTGCGTACACCGCCCCCAGCAAGTCTATGGCCACCCGGTCCCCCAGGTCCACAATGCGGTACTTGGGCGCATGGTCGGCGGTGATGGTAAGGGTCTGCTTCTCCTCATCAAAGGACAATTCGGTGATCCATCCCAGATCTGCCTCCTGGGGCTGGGTGGGGTCAGGCTGCTGAGGCTCCTCCGGAGAGGTAATGGCTACTGTAGCCGTCTCCCCCACCCATTCTACGCCGGCCCCCAGCTGCTCGGACACAAAGCGGAGGGGTACCATGGTACTCTCCTTACCATCCCACATAACGCCGCCGGCAGGCACTCCGTCGGGCAGCTCCACCGCCTGGCCGTCCACCAGGGCCGTGGCGCTGCCTGCCGTCAGTACAATGGTGTTCTCCTCCCGCAGGATGATGATCTGCCGGGTTTCGGGTACCCAGGTCACGGCAGCGTCCAGGGCCTCGGAGATAAGCCGGACAGGCACCAAGGTACGACCGTTGGTGCTCCCCTCCGGATAATACGCCAGCGCCGGCACATCCTCCGGTATTAACGCTTCCCCATCCAGAGTCAGATTGACACGATCGGTTACCGTGGGTTCACTGTAGCGCTGGCTCACCTCATCATAAAACCGGACGGTGATTTGCTCCGTCCCCGCCGCCATAGCGGCCGGCAGCAGCCCCACTGCCACCGTCAGCAGCAAAAACAGCGTAAAAATACGTTTCTTCATGGTATGCTCCTTGCCAGAACTGGGATATCTTCGACATATTTTATCCTATTTCCCATATAGCCGTCAAGAAAACACCGCCAGAAAAAGTTGACATAAATTTCGCCCTCCACAAAATGACGGATAAAGCTCTTGCACTTGCAAGAAAAAGTTGGTATGATGAAAGATAATTCAAGAGCATCGGAGGGAATACTATGCTGAACATCACCCGTCAGGGCGTCTATTATAAAAACAACGCCTTTGTGCCTGTCCAGGACGGCCCCGCCGCCGGCCTGCCCGCTCCCGAGGAGGCAAAGAAGGGCACCATGGCCTATTCCATTCTGAAGGCCCACAACACCAGCGATTCTATGGACAGTCTGGCCATCAAGTTTGACGCCATGGCCTCCCATGACATCACCTACGTTGGCATCATCCAGACTGCCCGGGCCTCCGGCATGAAGGAGTTCCCGCTCCCCTATGTGCTCACCAACTGCCACAATTCCCTGTGCGCCGTGGGCGGCACCATCAACGAGGACGACCATGTGTTCGGCCTGTCCGCCGCCAAAAAGTACGGCGGTGAGTTTGTCCCCGCCCACCAGAGCGTCATCCACTCCTATATGAGAGAGCGGTACGCCGCCCCCGGCAAGATGCTCCTGGGCTCCGACTCCCACACCCGCTACGGCGCCTACGGCAGCATGGCCATCGGTGAGGGCGGTCCCGAGCTGGCCCGGCAGCTGCTGGAAAAGACCTACAACATCAGCTATCCCAGGGTCATTGCCATCTACCTCACCGGCGCCCCCATTCCCGGCGTGGGTCCCCAGGACGTGGCTCTGGAGCTCATCCGCTCCACCTTCAAGGACGGCACCGTCAAGAACGCCGTCATGGAGTTCTTCGGTCCCGGCGTGCAGAGCCTGTCCATGGACTACCGCTCCGGCATCGACGTCATGACCACCGAGACCACCTGTCTGTCCTCCGTGTGGGTGGCCGACGACACTCTGAAGGATCACCTGGCGGTGCTGGGCCGCGGCGGCGAGTTCAAGCCCCAGGCTCCCGCCGACGGCGCCTACTATGACGGCGTCATTCATGTGGAGCTGGACAAGATCCGTCCCATGATCGCTCTGCCCTTCCATCCCTCCAACGCCTACACCATTCAGGAGTTCAAGGAGAATATGGCCGACCTCCTCCACCAGGTGGACGAGGACACCATGCACCAGCTGAAGCTGAAGAGCAAGCCCGCCTCCCTGCTGGACAAGATCGTGGACGGCAAGTTCATGGTGGACCAGGGCGTCATCGCCGGCTGCTCCGGCGGCACCTATCAGAACATCGTCCGGGCGGCCCAGGTGCTGGACGGCCACGCCATTGGCTCCGACGCCTTCTGGCTGTCCGTCTATCCCACCAGCCAGCCCGTCAACCTGGAGCTGACCCGCCGGGGCTACATCGCCTCCCTGATGGCGGCTGGCGCCTCCATCCGCTCCTGCTTCTGCGGTCCCTGCTTTGGCGCCGGCGACGTGCCCGCCAACGGGGCCTTCTCCATCCGCCACTCCACCCGTAACTTCCCCAACCGGGAGGGCTCCAAGCCCTCCGACGGTCAGGTGTCCTATGTGGCTCTGATGGACGCCCGATCCATCGCCGCCACCGCCCTCAACGGCGGCGCACTCACCGGAGCCGACGAGCTGCCCAACGCCCCGGTTGATCCTGCCGTGGAACCCTTCGCCTATGACGACACCCCCTACAAAGCCCGGGTGTACTTCGGCGTGGGCAAGTCCGATCCCAACCAGGAGCTGGTCTTTGGCCCCAACATCGCCGACTGGCCGGAGCAGGTGGCTCTGCCCGACAACCTGCTGCTCACCGTGTGCTCCGCCATCTATGATCCCGTCACCACCACCGACGAGCTGATCCCCTCCGGCGAGACCTCCTCCTACCGCTCCAACCCCATCAAGCTGTCCGAGTTTGCTCTGAGCCGGAAGGACCCCCAGTATGTGCCCCGGGCCAAGGAGGTGCTGGCGGTGGAACGCCTGCGCCGCACCAATCCCGGTGCTCCCGAGGTACAGGAGGCCATGATGGGCCACGATCCCGCCAACACCGGCCTGGGTTCCCTGGTCATGGCCCTCAAGCCCGGCGACGGCTCCGCCCGTGAGCAGGCCGCCTCCTGCCAGCGTGTGCTGGGCGGTGTTGCCAACCTGGCCGCCGAGTACGCCACCAAGCGCTATCGCTCCAACGTGGTGAACTGGGGTATGCTTCCCTTTATCAACGAGGAGGTAAAGGACTGGAATATCCAGCCCGGCGATAAGCTGTACATCCCCGGCGTCCGCACCGCCCTGGACAGCGGCGCCGACGTGATCCCCGCCGTCCTCATCCAGAACGGCACGGAGCACACCGTCACCCTGAAGCTGCCCGGCATGACCCGCGAAGAGCGGGATATCGTTCTGGCAGGCTGTTTGATCAATTATTACGCCAAGTAAGATATCCCGCTCTTCCCCGCCTCATATGCGGCGTACCAAGCGTTTTGCCGTAGGCAAAACCTTGATGCGGGGCGAATTCACTTCGCCCCAGCAGATCAGATCCGCCTTGGGGCCCCCACGGAGCCCGCTCCGTGGGGCGCGCGGGATATCGTTCTGGCAGGCCGCCTCATCAACTACTACGCCAAATAAAAGCAGGGGCGCTGCACATCGATGCAGCGCCCCTCTTTTTCAAAGGAGACTTTCCCATGGTCCCAAAGCCTACCCCACTGCTGCCCGCCAAACCCCTGGCCGCCACCAACAACATCTCCGGCTTCCGGGTGCGGCCCGGTCTTTTTCTGCTGAACGGCGCCAACGTGGTGCCTGGCGGGGTCAGTTTCACCATCCACTCCATCAACGCCACCTACTGCGAACTGTGTCTCTTCCGCCGCACCCAGCAGGAGCCCTTTGCCATTCTTCCCTTCCCGGAGCACTTCCGCATCGGCAACACCTTCTCCATGATGGTCTTTGACCTGGACATCCACGAGATCGAATATGCTTATCGGATGGACGGTCCCAATGACCCGGAGCGGGGCCTGCTCTTCGACAAGACCAAGTACCTGCTGGACCCCTATGCCCGGGCGGTCACGGGGCAGAGCGTGTGGGGCAGCAACCAGACTCCAGGCTGCTCCTACCATGCCCGGGTGGTGGAGGACATCTTCGACTGGGGAGGCTTCCATGACCCCCATCTCCCCTTCCGGGATATGATCATTTATGAGACCCACGTCCGGGGCTTTACCCAGCATCCCTCCTCCGGCGTCAAGCATCCCGGCACCTTTGAGGGTCTGCTGGAGAAGCTGCCCTATCTGCTGGAGCTGGGAGTCAACACAGTGGAACTGATGCCCATCTTCGAGTTTGACGAGATGGCGGACGAGCGTATCGTGGACGGCAGGCAGCTGCTCAACTACTGGGGCTACAACACCGTCTGTTTCTTCGCCCCCAACACCAGCTACACCGCCACCCCGGAATTCAATCATGAGGGTACCCAGCTCAAGCACTTGATTCGCACTTTAAATGAGCACGGCATCGAGGTCATTCTGGACGTGGTGGTCAACCACACCGCCGAGGGCAATGAGCAGGGTCCCTTCTTCTCCTTCAAGGGTCTGGACAACAACATCTATTATATGCTCACCCCCGACGGCAAGTATTATAATTTCTCCGGAGTGGGCAATACCCTCAACTGCAACCATCCGGTGGTGCGGCAGTTCATTCTGGACTGCCTGCGGTACTGGGTGGTGGAGTACCGGGTGGACGGGTTCCGGTTCGATCTGGCCTCCATTCTGGGCCGGGACACCGACGGCGCTCCCCTGTCCGAGCCGCCCCTGCTGGAGAGCCTGGCCTTCGATCCCATCCTGGGCCGGGTCAAGCTGATTGCCGAGGCCTGGGATGCCGGTGGGCTGTACCAGGTGGGCTCCTTCCCCTCCTGGAACCGGTGGGCCGAGTGGAACGGCAAGTACCGGGACGACCTGCGCTGCTTCCTGAAGGGAGACAGCGGCTTGGCCTGGGCAGCAGTCCAGCGCATTACCGGTTCTGCCGACCTCTATCCCCCCTCCCAGCGGCAGAACGCCTCGGTGAACTTCCTCACCTGCCACGACGGCTTTACCCTGTACGACCTGTACTCTTACGACGTCAAGCACAACGAGGCCAATGGCTGGGGCAACACTGACGGGGCCAACGACAACAACAGCTGGAACTGCGGTGTGGAGGGGGATACCGGGGACCCGGCGGTGCTGTCCCTCCGTGACCGGCTGATGAAAAACGCCTTTGCCGTGCTGCTGTGTAGCCGGGGTACCCCCATGTTCCTGGCAGGGGACGAGTTTGCCAACACCCAGTTCGGCAACAATAACGCCTACTGTCAGGACAACGAGATCTCCTGGCTGGACTGGTCCCGGCTTGAATCACATAAAGATCTTTTCCAGTTTGTCTCCCAAATGATCGTCTTCCGCAAAGCCCACCCCATTATCCGCGGAGAAACCGCCCCCGCCCGGTGCGGCTGGCCTTCCGTCTCCCTCCACAACGGCGTGGCCTGGAATGCCAAGATAGACGAGCAGACCCGGCAAATCGGGGTGCTCTTTACCGGCCGTAACCAGGATGATACCGCCGACGACCTCATCCTGCTGGCAGTCAATTCTCACTGGGAGGCTCACTGGCAGGGCCTGCCTGAGCTGCCCTCCGGTCTGCGGTGGAGCCTGGTACTCCACACCGCCTGCCCCGATCCCTTTGGCGCCGGCCCCCTGTTCAGCGGAAATGGACTGCAGATGGGCCCCCGCTCGGTGGCCGTCTTTCATGCGGTCAGCGGACGCAGTTGATACAAAAAAGCCTGCCGGAAAATTTGAACCGCCCCAGATTGTGCGGACAGCACAAAAAGGCCTCTATGTAGGGAAATATGAAGTTTTAAGCGGATTGACGCAGCGTGAGCGGCGCCACTCCAGTTTTTAGCTGAATGCTCTCGTGGTTGTAAAAATAGATATAGTGGTCAAGCATCTCATAGGCTTCGCAGAATGAAGCCGGTTTATGGCGGCAGATACGCTCTGTCTTGAGAATGCAAAAGAAATTTTATGCAATAGCGTTGTCATACGGCGTTCCTCGTCTTGACACGGAGGGCTTAATGCCATAAGATTTTGTCAGGTTAAAGTATGCTCACAAGGTGTACTGGAACCCCTGGTCGCTGTGGAACTTCCGCCCCATCTGTTGCCACTTTCTGCGGCAGCAGATTTCCAAAAGCAAACCGTATTTCTCTATGATACGAAGGATGGTCTTGGGATTGCGGTGAATGACTCGCTTCTTCAGCACCATCCACATCCTGCGGTAGCCATATGTGCGAAAGCTGTGCTCCCTCTGTTCCGCAATGATTTTTGCAAGGGCCGCGTCTTTCTCCGACCTGCCCAGGCGATGGACGAAATCATCGTATCCGCTTCGGGATACTTGAAAGAAGTGACACATGACGGATACTGGATATTCATTTCTGTGCCGGTAGATCACGGCATATTTTGCCCTTGGCCTCACTTCCTTTCTGTGGGGCGCAGAAAATCCCGTAATAGCTCGTTTTCCATCTTTAGCCGTTTGTTATCATACTTGTACTCTGCCAGTGTTTTTGCAGGTTTACGCCCTCGTGTCTTTGGAAGGACCGGTTCCTTTAGCCAACACTGAGTGGCCCGCCAACTGATCCCATACTCCCGGCACAAAGCACGCTGGCTTTCTCCTCCGCGGATTCGTGATACCACTTCTTCTCTTATCCCTACCGGATACTTTTTCATTCCTTTTTTCCCGGACATAGCAAGCCCCCCTAATGTAGTTTTATTTTCCTACATTAGGAGGGCTTTTCTCTATTGTCCGATTTTACTGGACCTGTTCAATTTCCCGGCCGGAGGCCTTTTTATGGCGTTTATACCCGACCAATGTCGGTGCGGAAGTGTATATCCTGGAAGTGGATGTGCTTGGCGGAGGCGTAGGCTCCATCAATGGCCTGGTCCAGAGTATCGCCCACGGCGGTGACGCCCAGAACACGGCCGCCGTTGGTAACAATGTCGCCGTTATCGTCCAGTTTAGTACCGGCATGGAATACCACGGCAGCCTCACCGGCTTCCTCCAGACCGGTAATGGGATATCCCTTCTGATAGCTGCCGGGGTAGCCGCCGGAGGCCAGTACCAGGCAGCAGGCTGCACCGGGCTTCCAGCGGATATCCAACTGGTTGAGTGTGCCCTCCCGGCAGGCGGCGAAGATTTCCATCAGGTCGGAGTCCAGCAGGGAGAGGACGGCCTGACACTCGGGATCGCCAAAGCGGGCGTTGTACTCCACCACCTTGGGGCCATCAGATGTAATCATGAGGCCGAAGTAGATGACGCCCTTAAATGGACGGCCCTCCGCCTTCAGTGCCGCTACAGTGGGCAGGAAGATCTCCCGCATACACCGGACAGCTACGGCACCGGTGTAGTTGGGGGAGGGGGAGATGGCGCCCATGCCGCCGGTGTTGGGGCCCAGGTTGCCGTCATAGGCCCGCTTGTGGTCCTGGGAGGAGGGCATACACAAAAGATGTTCTCCATCGCAGAAGGCCAGCACGGTGACCTCGGGGCCGGTCATGCACTCCTCGATGACGACCTTGGCGCCGGCCTCACCGAAGCGGTGATCGCTCATCATGGAGCGGACGGCCTCCTTGGCCTCTTCCACGGTCTGGGCCACAATCACGCCCTTACCCAGGGCCAGACCGTCGGCCTTGACCACGATGGGGGTGCCCTGAGCTTCCACATAGGCCAGAGCGGCGTCCATGTCGGTGAAGGTCTCATATTGGGCGGTGGGGATGTTGTACTTCTTCATCAGGTTCTTGGAGAAGATCTTGCTGGCCTCAATGATGGCGGCGTCCGCCGTGGGACCAAAGGCGGGAATGCCCGCCGCCTCCATGGCGTCTACCATGCCCAGAGCCAGGGGATCATCGGGGGCGACCACCACAAAATCCATGGCGTGGCTCTTGGCCCACTTGACCATGCCGTCCACGTCGGTGGCGGCGATGGGAACGCACTGGGCGATGGATTCAATGCCGCCGTTGCCGGGGGCGCAGTAGAGCCGGGTGACATGGGGGCTCTGGGAGAGCTTCCAACAGATGGCGTGCTCCCGCCCGCCTCCGCCTACGACGAGAACTTTCATTGTGATATACCTCGTTTCTCGTTAGTGTTTGGAGTCCCCTCCGGGGACCGGTTCAGTGAGTATGACTCCCAGTATGGTCCCCTCGGAGAGCGGAGGGGGTATCGCGGCAAAGCCGCGTATCCAGGGGGAACTGGTTCCCCCTGGAAGGCGCATATGGGAGCGAAGCGACAGCCTTTCCGCAGAAAGGCGATGCGCCTTTTAATGGTGGAACAGCCGCATCCCGGTAAAGGCCATGACAATGCCGTACTTGTTGCAGGTGGCAATGACGTGGTCGTCCCGGATGGAGCCGCCGGGCTGTACGATATAGGACACGCCGGACTTGCGGGCCCGCTCCACATTGTCGCCGAAGGGGAAGAAGGCGTCGGAGCCAACGGTGACGCCGGACTGGGTGGCAATCCAGGCCTTTTTCTCTTCAGTGGTAAGTACCTCAGGGCGTACCTTGAAGGTATTCTGCCACACGCCCTCGGCCAGCACATCCTCATACTCGTCAGAGATGTACACGTCGATGGCGTTGTCCCGGTCGGGGCGGCGGATGCCGTCCACAAACTGGAGGCCCAGTACCTTGGGATGCTGGCGCAGCAGCCAGTTGTCCGCCTTGGAGCCAGCCAGACGGGTGCAGTGGATGCGGCTCTGCTGACCGGCGCCCACACCGATGGCCTGGCCATCCTTCACATAGCACACGGAGTTGGACTGGGTGTACTTCAGGGTGATGAGGGAAATGAGCATATCCCGCTTGGCGTGCCCGGGCAGCTCTTTGCTGTCGGTGACGATGTTGTTCAGCAGGTCGGTGTTGATTTCATAGTTGTTGCGGCCCTGCTCAAAGGTGATGCCGAACACATCCTTGTGCTCGATGGCCTTGGGAACGTAGTTGGGGTCGATCTCCACCACGTTGTAGCCGCCCTTGCGCTTGGTCTTGAGGATGGCCAGGGCCTCCTCGGTGTAGCCGGGGGCGATGACGCCGTCGGACACCTCCAGAGCCAGGTAGCGGGCGGTCTGGGCGTCGCACACGTCGGACAGGGCGGCCCAGTCGCCGTAGGAGCACAGCCGGTCGGCACCCCGGGCCTTCACATAGGCGCAGGCGATGGGGGACAAATCCATATCCTCGGCAAAGTAGATCTTCTTCTCCACGTCGGTAAGGGGAGTACCCACAGCGGCGCCCGCGGGGGAGACGTGCTTGAAGGAGGCGGCAGCAGGCAGGCCGGTGGCCTCCTTCAGCTCCTTGACCAGCTGCCAGGAGTTCAGCGCATCCAGAAAGTTGATGTAGCCAGGCTTGCCGTTAAGCACCTTGATGGGCAGCTCGCCGGATTCCATAAAGATGCGGGCGGGCTTTTGGTTGGGATTGCAGCCGTATTTCAGCTCCAGTTCGGTCATGTTCTGTGCTTCCTCCTTCTTACTGATGCTTGTTGAGGATAACGGTCTCCCAGCTGCCGGTCATGATGTCGATATAGCGCACAAAAAGGGAGACCTTGTTCTCCTCATTGAGGCTGCACCAGATCAGCTGGGCAAATTCCTCGGGAGTCTCACTGGTGATGGTGATCTGCTCCGGCTCACCCTCGAAGGAGGGCAGGGGATTGCCGTCACCCATGTAGGTATGGATGAAGTGGCCCTGACCGGCCAGGGGCTTCTCATAGGCATAGAAATAGCGGCGGCAGGCGGCGGGATCACCGTCGGCGCTCTTCAGGATGGAGAGCACATAGTCGCCGTCCTTCTTCACAAGGCCGGAGATGCGGGGGGTGTAGTTGGGCTCGTCCGGCTCAAAGGTACGAGTGTGGAGGGCCTGAGAGAAGGTCTTGCCTGCGGCCAGACCCTCACGGATGGTGTCTGTCTGGTCGCCGTTGGTGACGATGGTGGAAGAGCCGAACACCCGGACCGGGTTGTAGATGATGAGAGAGGGATCGGTCATCTTGGAGGGGTCGAAGGCCTGGGTGCGGATGCCGTCGGGGGTCTCCACAAACACACGGTTGCGGGAGTTCTCGCTGCGGCCCATGATAAAGTAGGCAATGACCGCCTTGGCATCGTCGGCGGAGCGGCCCAGCACGATGCCGCGGCCGGGATAGGGATTGGAGCGCAGCAGTTCAGTCAAATCCAGCGTTTTCATAGAAAGACTCCTTTATTTGGATTCCTTGTCTTGGTCGGAGTAAGGAGTAGTGAGCCAGCGGAACAGGTGAAAGCACGCCAGGACAAAGGGGATCAGCAGGGGGATGGCGCCGAGGAGCATCAGGGCGAGGCCCAGATCTCCGCCGAACATGATCCCACCCAGAAACAAAAAGCCGCCGCTGATAACGAGTGCAAGGATGCGCAGATCACTCATTCTCATATCCCTCCTTACGAGATATGGACGGTCCTCCCATCGACTTGGAGGCGTCCTTCACAGAACAGGGAGACAGCCTGGGGCAGAATATGCCACTCGGCCTGCTCCATGACCCGGCGCTGAAGTACCTCGGGGGTGTCGCCAGGCAGGATATCCACCGCCTTCTGAAGAACGATGGGACCGCCGTCGGGCTCCTCATTGACGAAGTGGACGGTGGCGCCGGTGACCTTCACGCCGTAGGCCAGGGCCTTCTCGTGGACGTGGAGGCCATAATAGCCCGCCCCGCAGAAGGATGGGATGAGGGCGGGATGGACGTTGAGGATGGCATTGGGATAGGCCTGTACCATTTCCTCAGTCAGGATGTGCATGAAGCCGGCCAGCACAACCAGATCAATATCCAGTTCCTTCAGCTTGGATACCAGAGCCCGGGTCATGGCCCGGTTGGAGTCGTAGTCCTTCCGGGCTACCACATAGCCGGGGATACCGGCGTTTTTGGCCCGCCCCAGGGCATAGGTGCCGGCTTTGGAGGAGATAACGGCGGCCAGCTCACCGCCGCCCAGCTCACCCCGGTCCCGGGCGCCGATAAGGGCCTGGAGGTTGGTCCCGCCGCCGGAGACCAGTACGGCGATCCTCGTCATACCAGTTCCACCCCGGCGTCGCCGCTAACCACGGAGCCGATGACGTAGGCCTGCTCGCCGGCCTGGCTCAGCAGCTCCATAGCCTGCTCTGCCTGAGCGGCGGGAAGGGCCAGGATCATGCCGATGCCCATGTTGAAGGTGTTGTACATATCCCGCTGGGGGATGCCGCCCTTCTTTTCGATGAGGTCGAAAATGGGCAGGCGGGGGAAAGTGCTCAGATCGATACGGGCGGTGAGACCATCGGTCATCATACGGGGCACGTTCTCGTAGAAGCCACCGCCGGTGATATGGCTGATGGCATGAACGTCGATCCCGCCTTTCAGCAGGGCCAGGATCGCCTTGACATAGATGCGTGTGGGGGTGAGCAGGGTCTCACCCAGGCTTTTGCCGCCCAGCTCCTCCATGGGGGAGGTCAGGTCGGCGTGCTCCACGTCCAGCACCTTGCGCACCAGGGAGAAGCCATTGGAGTGGACGCCGGTGGAGGCCAGACCAATGAGAGTGTCGCCTGCGGCCAGGTCCTTACCGGCGATGATCTTCTCCTCATCCACGATGCCCACAGAGAAGCCGGCCACGTCATAGTCGTCCTCCGCCATCAGGCCGGGATGCTCGGCGGTCTCGCCGCCCACCAGAGCGCAGCCAGCCTGGCGGCAGCCCTCGGTGATACCGGCCACGATGTCGGCGATGCGGGCGGGATCGTTTTTGCCGCAGGCAATGTAGTCCAGGAAGAAGAGGGGTGCGGCGCCGCCGCAGATGATATCATTAACACACATGGCCACACAGTCGATACCAATGGTGTCATGCTTGTCCATCAGCTGGGCCAGCCGCAGCTTGGTGCCCACGCCGTCGGTGCCGGACACCAGCACCGGCTTTTTCATGCCCGCCATGTCGGGTGCAAACAGGCCGCCGAAGCCGCCCAGGGTACCCATTACACCGGGGATATAGGTGGATTCCACCATGGGCTTGATGCGCTCTACCGACTCATAGCCGGCGGTGACATCCACGCCGGCGGCGGCGTAGGACTCGGAGTGAGAGTTTTTCATGTCGGTCATTCCTTTCCTGTCCAGCAGTAGGTACAGATCTTGTCCCGGTCAATACCGATGGCTTCCAGCAGACCCTCCAGGGACTGATATCCCAGAGAATCAAAACCCAATTTCTGACAGATCGCCTTAAGCATACACTGGCCTCGCTGGGTGGATGCGTCGGCATATTCCTCCAGATGCTGTTGGCCTTCGTCTCCCTCCAGCTCCTGAATGGTGCGCCGGGCCAACAGTTCCATGTCAGAGTTGCTGCGGGAGAAATTCAGATACTTGCAGCCGTACATGATGGGCGGGCAGGCAGAACGCATATGGACCTCTTCCGCGCCCGATTCGTAGAGAAACTCCACCGTCTCCCTCAGTTGGGTACCCCGGACGATAGAGTCGTCCACAAACAAAAGTTTTTTACCTTCAATGAGCTCAGGTACGGGGATCTGCTTCATTTTGGCCACCTGATTGCGGGCTGCCTGATTGGCGGGCATGAAGGAGCGGGGCCAGGTGGGGGTGTACTTGACAAAGGGCCGGGCAAAGGCTTTTCCGCTGCGGTTGGCAAAACCGATGGCGTGAGGTACGCCGGAGTCAGGCACGCCGGCCACATAGTCCACCTTGGGCAGCTGGCCTTTCTGAACCTCGTCCCGGGCCATGATCTCACCGTTGCGGTAGCGCATGACCTCCACATTCATTCCCTCGTAGTTGGAGTTGGGATAGCCGTAATAGGTCCATAAGAAAGCACAAATGCGCATTTTGTCTCCGGCGGGAGCCAGAGTTTTCCAACCTTCTGCCGTAAGCCGGATGATCTCGCCAGGACCAAGTTCATAGGCGTCGGTATACCCCAGTTTGTGGTAAGCAAAGGATTCGAAGGAGACACAGCAGCCTTCCTCATTTTGTCCGATGAGTACCGGCAGCCGGCCCAGCTTGTCCCGGGCGGCGATAATGGCATCAGGAGTGAGAAGAAGCATGGTGCAGGAGCCGTCGATCTCCTCCTGGGCATGACGGATACCCGAAACCAGGTCGTCACACTGATTGATGAGAGCGGCGGCCAGTTCAGTGGTATTGACCTTGCCAGAGCTCATGGCCATAAACTGGTGGCCGTGGTCGGAAAAATACCGCTCGATCAGAGCCTCGGAATTGTTGATGATGCCCACGGTAATGATGGCGTAAAGGCCCAAATGGGAGCGGACCAGCAAGGGCTGAGGATCGGTATCGCTGATGCAGCCGATGGCGGCGCATCCCTTGAAGTCCGCCAAATCCTTATCAAACTTGGTGCGGAAGGGCGTGTTTTCGATATTGTGGATCTGTCGCTGGAATCCGCTTTCAGGATCATAGACCGCCATACCGCCCCGTTTGGTACCCAAATGGGAGTGATAGTCGGTGCCGAAAAACACGTCCATCACACAGTCATGCCTGGAGATAGTGCCGAAGAAACCGCCCATTGTTAGTTACACCTCGCAGAAGTTGCATTCGTATCCATCTCAGGCAAAAAAGAGCTTGGACAGAGTCATGGGATCCACATACTGGCCGTCCTTGTAAACGCGCATATTGCCGGAGGCCACCTCGTCGATGAGCATCACGTCGCCATTGGCGTCATAGCCAAACTCAAACTTGATATCATAAAGAACCAGCCCCTTCTCCTTCAGATCATCGGCCACGATCTGGGTGATCTTCTGGGTCATGCTTTTGATATCGTCGTACTGCTTTTCGGTCATGACGCCCAGCACCACCAGGCCGTCCTTGGTGACCAGGGGATCGCCCTTCTCGTCGTTCTTGAAGGTAGTCTCCACATAGGCGGGCAGATCGGCGCCCTCCTGGACATACTCACCGTAGCGGCGCAGGAAGCTGCCAACGGCCTTGTGGCGGCAGATGACCTCAAGTCCCTGGCCAAACACCTTGGCGGGCAGGACTTCCATGGTGGTATCCTTCAGGTCGGCGGACACATAGTGGGTCTTGATGCCGGCGGCATTGATTTTCTCAAAGAAATAAATGGACATACGCAGGTTGACGTCACCCACACCGTCAATGGTCAAACCGACGGAGTTCTCACCGGGATCGAACACGCCGTCCTTGCCGGTGCAGTCGTCTTTGAACTTGAGCAGATAATGGCCGTTATCCAGGGCAAATACGTCCTTGGTCTTACCGGTGTAAACAAGCTTCTTTTCCATGATTAGATCTCCTCCTGAATTCTCTGGTCTTTAGCGGCCACTTCGGCGGCCATGTCTGCCTTGAACTGGGACAATTTATGGGTCAACTCCTCATCGGAGAGAGCCAGCATCTGGGCGGCCAGGATGGCGGCGTTGTCAGCGCCATCCACCGCCACGCAGGCCACGGGGATGCCCTTGGGCATCTGGACCATGGACAGCAGGGAGTCCAGGCCGCCCATCATGGATGTCTTGATGGGGACGCCGATCACAGGCAGCGTGGTGTAAGCGGCCAGCACGCCGGCCAGGTGAGCGGCTTTGCCTGCGGCAGCAATGATGGCCCCAAACCCATTTTCCGCGGCATGGGAAGCCAATTCCTCAGCGGCGGCGGGGGTGCGGTGGGCGGAGATGATGCGGACCTCAGCGGGGATGCCAAAGGAACGCAGACGCTGGATGCAGGGGCGCATGGTGTCCAAATCGGAGTCGGAACCCATAACAACAGCGACTTTTTTGCTCATAAGACCCTCCTGTGTACCTAAAAATTTTTCAGGGCTGGAAAAAATAAATCAGGGCATCCGGTATACGGATGCCCTGATAGATTCAGACCCTGAGGTTGGACAGGTTGGTGCGGCGGATGGATCGCCAGTTTGCGTAAAACCAGTGCAGTGATGACATCCTCGTACCTCCCTTTTTTGTTTCATGTAGAATCATATCGGATTTTTTGACGCTTGGCAAGGCCACTGGTGGATTTTTGTCTTGTTATACAACTTTGACGAAAAAAGGAAGGAGTCCGTTGTGGAAGAAGAAAGAAATCGCTCCCAAAGCGGTTGCGTTCCGGAGTGGCAGAGGCTATACTTGCTGTAGGAAGAGTTTTTTAAATAAGAGGTGACTGCATTGAAAAACAGCCGAACCAAAACCGTAAAAAACAGCGTGGGACGAGCGCTGTTTGTGGCGTTCAGCGTACTGCTCCAGGCAGCCTGGATCGTAGGGCTGGTGCTGCTGCTCAACGACTATTATTATGTTGTCTCTTTGATCACCAGCGTGCTGGCCTTTCTGGTGGTGCTCAATCTCTATGGCAAGCAGATGACCGGACCCATGAAGGCGTCCTGGATCATTCTGATCCTCTTTTTCCCCGTGATGGGCCTGTGTATCTATCTGATGTTGGGACGTCCCAACTGTACCCGTGTCATGCGCCGGCGGTTTGAGCGCCTCCAGCAGCGGACCCATGACCTCTTGCCTGACGGCGAGACGGTGTTGGCCCGGATGGAGAAGCGGGACAAGGGAATCGCCAATCAGCTGCGCTACCTCTCCCGGCGGGCCGGGTTTCCTGCCTATGAGAATACCGACGTAGAGTATTATGCCACGGCGGAAGAGGGATTGGAGGCCCAGAAGCAGGCCCTGCGGCAGGCGGAGCACTTTATCTTTATGGAGTACCACGCCATTGAGGACTCTCAATCCTTCCATGGCCTGAAGGAGATTTTGACGGAGAAAGTCCGGCAAGGGGTGGAAGTGCGGCTGCTGTACGACGACATGGGCAGCATGGGCTTTATCAGCCCGGCGTTTATCAAGCGGATGGAAAAGCTGGGTATCCAGTGCCGGGTGTTCAATCCTCTGATACCGGTACTCAATATTTTTATGAACAACCGGGATCACCGAAAGATCACCGTCATTGACGGCAAGGTGGGTTTTACCGGCGGTTACAATCTGGCGGACGAGTATTTTAACCTGACGCATCCCTTTGGTTGGTGGAAGGACACGGGGGTCAAGCTGACGGGAGATGCGGTGCCCAGTCTGACAGTCATGTTTCTGACCATGTGGAACGGGATCAAGGAGACCGACAAGGACTTTGCTCCTTACCTGCCCAAAGTGGACTATCAGGCCAGGGAACGGTGCGTGGTGGTCCCCTATGGGGACAGTCCCCTGGATAACGAACAGGTGGGGGAGACGGTCTACCTGAATATGGTAAAAAACGCCAAGGACTATGTATATGTTATTACGCCCTACCTGATTTTGGATGACGAAATCATCTCTGAGTTGACCCTGGCGGCCATGCGGGGGGTGGAGGTACGGATCATTACCCCCGGTATCCCGGATAAAAAGTTAGTCTATAAAGCAACTCGTTCCTACTACGGATGTCTGGCGGACCGGGGTGTGCGGATCTTTGAGTATACCCCCGGCTTCTGTCACGCCAAGATGATGCTGTGCGATGGGGAGACGGCGGCAGTGGGTACCATCAATCTGGACTACCGCAGCCTGTACCTCCACTTTGAAAACGGCGTGTTCCTCTATGACTGCAAGGCGGTGGAAGAGGTGGGGAAGGATTTTGCGGATACCTTTGCCCAGTGTCGGGAGGTCACGGAGGATTATCAGGGCAGGAAGTTAGGTCTGGGCCGGACACTGCTGCGGCTCTTCGCCCCCTTGATGTAACAGAAAAGTCTGCCAGGAAATCTGAACCGGCCGGAGGCCTTTTTTCAGTTGAATTTCTCCATCCAGTAGTGGTCATTGTCCTCGCAGACCTTGATCCCATCCTGGTAGCGATAGCCCAGTTTCAAATAAAACTCATGGGAGGTCAGTGAAGCAGAAACCGCCACACGCTTGGCAGCCCGGAACAGCGGATCAGCCTCCAGGGTCTGCACCAATTTTCTGCCCACACCCTTACCTTCCCAGTCAGGCCGTACAAACAGGGCCCTGATCTCGCACTCCCCCGGCCGCTCCTCCATAGGTGCCACAGAGCCGCAGGCCAGCAGCTCATCACCCAGCATGGCTACATAGCTGTGTCCACCTGATTTGGGGATGGCAGCCACACCTTCTGGATTGTAATATTCCACAAACTCCATCAGAGCCTCGCGGGGATAGTCCCGAATGTTGACCTCCAGCAACACCCTGCCAATGAGGGCCGATACCGCAGCCACTTGATTCTCCTCCATGGGACGTATGCAGATCTGTTCTACCATATTCTTTCTCCTTCTCGTCCGTTGGTACAGACGTATTCATTCGCCATCAGTATACCCCCGTCTTTACCGGCTGGCAAGATACTGGAGAAAAAATCACAGTTCCCATGGGCAGTCGTCCAAAAAAGAAACACCAGCCTATCGGCTGGTGTTTCTTTTTGTCTTGTCCGAACACTTTAGATGGCGGACAAGACCGGGGCCCCGCACGGCGGGGCGGCGCGTTTGCACCGTACGAATGTTTTGGCCGCAGGCCAAAACCTCGGCGCAGGCAGAATTCATTTCCGCCGAGCATAATTAAATTCCCCAGGGCTCCATAAAAATAACCACACCTGACGGTGTGGTTATTTTTATGGAGGCGACACCCAGATTCGAACTGGGGGTGGAGCTTTTGCAGAGCTCTGCCTTACCACTTGGCTATGTCGCCATATGGATAAAAGGAAGGGCAGACCTTCCTTTTATCATTTTTGGAGCAGGTGACGAGGCTCGAACTCGCTACCTCCACCTTGGCAAGGTGGCGCTCTACCAGATGAGCTACACCTGCATCTGCTTCCATCCTATGAAAGGAACGAATCGCATATGCCTGAATTTTAAGGATGCCCCCGGTGGATACCATACGGTATCCACCGGGAACGGTGGTGCCTCCGGCCGGAATCGAACCAGCGACACGGGGATTTTCAGTCCCCTGCTCTACCAACTGAGCTACAGAGGCAAATCACGATGCGGGAGGGGCCTTTGCCTCATCCTCCGGATGAACTTCAGCCATCCACATCGAAAAAATGGCGACGCGGAAGGGACTTGAACCCTCGACCTCCGGCGTGACAGGCCGGCGTTCTAACCAACTGAACTACCGCGCCAGACGGTAGGGGGTACGGGAGCTCCCAGAAAGGGAGTGGTGGGAACAACAGGGCTCGAACCTGTGACATCATGCTTGTAAGGCATGCGCTCTCCCAGCTGAGCTATGCTCCCTCGTTCTTGTTTTGGTTTCGTTTGGCTGTCGGGCCAAGCGACGAAAGTTATTATACAAGAACGCCCCCCACTTGTCAACAACTTTTTTCGATTTTTTTCAAAAAATCATAGAGAGGTTAAAAGGCCTTGCAGGTCCTCACCTGTAAAGCTATAAACCTTGTCGCAAAACTGACAAGTTAGCTCTGCCTTGCCCTGCTCTTTGATGAGGGCCTCCAGTTCCTCCCTGCCCATACTGATGAGGGCGCGGGTCACCCGCTCACGGCTGCAATAACAGCGGTACTCCACCGGCTCCTCACTGAGGACCTCCAGGTCAAAGGCAGACAGAACACGCTCCACCAGGCTGCGGGCACTCTCACCGTTGCGCATAGCCTCGCTAACGGGGCCCACCTTGGCAATTCCCTCTTCAATCGCAGTAATGACGCTGTCGTCCGCACCAGGCAGCAGCTGAATCAGATAACCACCGGCACACAGCACACTCTGGTCCACATCCACCAGTACACCCAAGGCACAGGCGGAGGGAATCTGCTCACTTTCCGCAAAATAAGAAGTGATGTCCTCGGCGATCTCACCGGATATCAGAGGGATGGTACCCACATAGGGCTCCTTCATGTTCATGTCCTTAATAACAGTAAGAGAGCCGTCCTTGCCCACAGCAGAGCCCACATCCAGCTTGGCAGGGCCCTTCAAGGGCAGATCAACCAGGGGGTTGACCACATAGCCCCGGGCATTTCCGGCGCTGTCGGACACCACAGTAATACCACCCAGAGGGCCATCGCCTTTGATCCGCAGGGTGACAGAGCCGTTTTCCTCCTTCAGCTGGTTACCCATCATGGAAGCCGCCATCAGGCTGCGGCCCAGAGCTGCGGTGGCCACCGGCAGGGTCTTGTGGATCTGCCTGGCCCGCTCCACCATGGCCTTGGCGGAAATGGCCGAGGCCTTGACGGGAGCGTCCTTGGCCAGAACGCGAATGATCGAATCTGACATACGTTTAAAATTCCTTTCGTGCGGCGAAAAAGATGCGCTGTTCCCCCGGTCCGGGGCGGCGCATCTTCAGTTCGCCATATTGCTTGATCTGCCGGAAACCAGCCTGGTGCAGCATCTGCTCCAACTCCTCCGGCTCATAGGCGTATTCCTCATGGACCTCCTCCATCCGGCTCCACAGCCCGTTTTCCTCCTGACAGAAGATATCGAAGCCGTAGGTACAGATGCGCCGGCGTGGAGAATACTCCGCCCGCCAGATACAGCAGGCATCCTCGTCCTCATCCATAAAAAGCTGACCGTCCAGCCCTTTCAGCTTGTCCGGGGTATTGATATCAAAGAGGAACAGTCCTCCCGGCATCAAAAAGGTATGGACCCGCTGAAAGGCCCGCGCCAGTTTTTTGGGCTGGGTAACATAGTTTACACTGTCCAGGCAGCAAACACAGGCATCGATGGTACCATACAGGTCCAGCTTCTCCATGGCCTGGTGCAGAAAGATAGGAGGAATCCCCTCTACGTCCCGGGCCTTCTCGGCCGCCTGGGCCAGCATCTCCTCCGACAGATCGGCACCGATCATCTCGTAGCCCCGCTGGGCCAGTTCACAGGTCAGGGTACCAGTACCACAGGCCAGGTCCAGCACGGTATGGATGGGCAGCTTATTGCGGGCAAAGTGTTTCTCCAGATAGTCGGCCCAGGCAGCGTAGGGAACGTCGGCTGTAAAACGGTCATAACAGCCGGCCAGATATTCATACGCCATTGCCGCTCTGCTTCTCCTTGATCCGGGGCAGCACAGCCTGATATCCGTCAGCACCGTACTGCAAAGACCGGTTCACCCGGCTGATAGTGGCGCTGGAGGCGCCGGTGCGCTCCAGAATGTCATTGTAGATCATGCCCTCGGACAGCAGCATGGCCACTTCAAAGCGCTGTTCCATGGCCCGCAGTTCCGCCACCGTACAGAGGTCGGAAAAGAACTTCCGGCACTCGTCCAGGTCCTTCAGGGTGAGGATCGCTTCATACAGCAGATCACTGTGTTCCCGCTTTTCGTTTTTCGTCATAGAGTAGTTGACCTCCTGATGATTCTCTTTCAGAAACCGAAGGGCAGCTTCCAAGCCGCCCGTTTTTCTTATTTTATCAAAGTGAAGTGTGGAAGTAAACCTCTTTTTTTACTTTTCCAACAAAGCCCGGCATTTTGGAAGGTGATGGCAATGCTTTTATGACATTTTTTCTCTTTTTCTACCTTGATTCAGAGGTAAAAGCGTAATATAATACCATTAGGGGAATGATATCCCCATGGATTGCCGACGGGAAAAGGCCAATGCGCGAATCCCCGCGGCAGGAGGAATCCGACATGGTGAAAGCAATCGTAGGCGCCAACTGGGGCGACGAAGGCAAGGGCAAGATCACCGATCTGCTGGCGGAAAAGTCCGATGTGGTCATCCGTTTTCAGGGCGGTGCCAATGCGGGCCATACCATCATCTGCGATTATGGTAAATTTGCCCTGCATCAGCTGCCTTCCGGTGTGTTCTATTCCCACACCACCAACATCATCGGCAATGGCGTTGCCCTGGATGTGACGAAATTTGCCGCCGAACTCAAGCATCTGGAGGACGGCGGCGTACCCGCTCCCCACATCATCGTGGATCAGCGGGCTCAGCTTCTGATGAGTTACCATGTGCTGCTGGATAGCTGCGAGGAGGAGCGTCTGGCCGGCGCCGCCTTTGGCTCCACCAAGTCCGGCATCGCTCCCTTCTATTCCGACAAATATGCCAAGATTGGTATTCAGGTGGCCGATCTGTGGCACGAGGATCGGCTCAAGGCTCAGCTGGAACATATCTGCGCCCTGAAAAACGTTCTTCTGGAGCACCTGTACCATAAGCCTCTTCTGGAACCCAAGGCTCTGTTTGAGGAACTGATGGGCTATAAGAAGATTCTGGAGCCCTACGTGGGTGATGCAGTTAGCTTTGTTCACCAGGCCCTGAAGGAAGGCAAGCAGGTGCTGCTGGAGGGTCAGCTGGGTTCCATGAAGGACCCCAACCTGGGCATCTGCCCCATGACCACTTCCTCCCACACGCTGGCCGGCTTCGGTACTGTGGGTGGCGGAGTGCCTCCCACGGCATTCTCCGACATCGTGACTGTAACCAAGGCCTATTCTTCCGCCGTGGGCGCCGGTGCCTTTGTCAGCGAGCTCTTCGGCGATGAGGCGGAGGAACTGCGCCGCCGGGGCGGCGACGCCGGCGAGTACGGCGCCACCACCGGCCGTCCCCGTCGGGTGGGCTGGTTTGACACCGTGGCTACCCGGTACGGTTGTATGGTACAGGGCACCACTCAGGTAGCTCTCACTGCCATTGACTGTCTGGGCTATCTGGATGAGATCAAGGTATGTACCGGCTACGAGATCAACGGTAAAGTGACCCGGGACTTCCCGGTACCCGCCCTGCTGGATCAGGCCAAGCCAATCTACACCACTCTGCCCGGCTGGAAGTGCGATATCCGGGGCGTTACCGACTTTGATGCCCTGCCTCAGCAGGCCAAGGACTATGTGACCTTCCTGGAACAGGAGATCGAGTATCCCATCACCATTGTCTCCACCGGCCCCAAGCGCCACGAGATCTGCTATCGTTAAAACAGAGAACCCGGTCCGGAAATCCGGACCGGGTTCAATTTGTATACAGTACTTACATATTCGCTTTGGTCAGAGAGGCCAGCAGCAGCCGGGCGCCGTGCTGAAGGTACTCCTCCCGAGTCAGGCCCAAGGTATTCTGGATGTAATTCTCCCGCTGTTCAGCAGTATGAACCATACCAGACAGCGCAGACCAGAAGAGAAGCACGGTCTCTACAGGAGGCAGCTGAGAACGGACGGCACCGTCCGCTGCACCCCGCACCAGAAAATCAGCCAACTCCTGCTCAATCTCATCACTGACACGCAGGATGTCCGACATTCCCTTCTGAAGTGTATCCCCATCCTGAGATAGAGGAATGGCTCCAGTGGCGGCATCATATGCGGTGGGGTTTTCGTCATAGAAACGCACGATCGCCTGGCATACCGCATCATAGGCCTGGAACCAATCGCTGTGACTCTCAATAGCCTCATGGAGTTTTTTCTTCAACAGCACCATCCCACTGAGGAGGATCGCGTTGATGATCTCCTCCTTGCTCTGAAAATAGACATACAGAGTCGCCTTGCTGTACTCAGCCTCCCGGGCAATGTCATCCATGGTGGTCTTTTCGGTGCCCTTTTCCGCAAACAGCCGCTCGGCAGCAGCCAGGATGGAGCCCCGATGGAATTCAGTCAGCGCCTGTTTTTTACTCATCGTACTTCCAACCTTTCCATACCCTTTCAGTTATTATACCTTTGGTTTAAGAAATGATATCATGGATTGGAAAGGATTGCAAGGTTTTTTGTGTTTTTTCAGACTACACAGAGACGCACCGCGAAAGGCGTCGCAAAAATTTCCTTGCCAAATACCAGGCAGTATGCTATAATGCTCAAGTCAACAAATCGTTGCAGGTATAGTTCAGTGGCAGAACGTCAGCTTCCCAAGCTGAATATGAGGGTTCGATTCCCTTTACCTGCTCCACGTCGGAGCAAGCTTTGTATCGCTTGCTCCGACTTATTTTATAAGTCAGAGCGCGCTCACGCCGCTGCTCCTCCTTTCCAAATTACAACCGCTAACGCTGGGTTGTAATTTGGTTTTGGGTGCAAACCTGGAAGCTGCGGCATCTATACTGTTTCGATGTTCCAAAAAAGAAAGACATCCGCTTCATGCAGATGTCTTTCTTTTTTGTTCTGGCCGCCCGATGGTGGCCAGAAGCCTTTCATATCGAAATGCTCGGGGCAAGTAAATTGCCCCTCCGCCTAGGTTTTGTATCCGCAAAACACTTGTACGGCGCATAAGCGCCGCTTTCTGAAAAAGATACGATATATGTCGTATCTCTTTTTATTTTTACGCCCCTGGGGCCCACAGATGAAACCAGAAGCAGTACCCATGTGATATTATAAGTGAAAGCTGCTTTCGCACAAGTTGGGGGCCATATATGAGAGAATCAATGATCTTGCAGAAAATAAAAACCGGCGACCCATCGGGCCTCAAAGCACTGATGGAGCTTTATGTGCCGTATATTTCCGTCATCGTATGGAACATCCTCCAGGATGCCATGTCGCCGCAGGACGCAGAGGAAGTGGTCTCCGACGTGTTTCTTGCCGCATGGGAACAGTCTGCCGATTTGAGGGCTGGTCATGTCAAAGGTTGGTTGGGCACCGTCGCCAGAAACAAGGCAAAAAATAAACTCCGTCAAATGGGCCGCACTGTTTCTCTGGAAGAAAACAGTATGGATATTCCAACCTCAAACGACCTGTCAGAGGCCATGGAACAGGACGAAGAGCGGCGCCTGGTCCGCCAAGCGGTGGACGCACTGCCCCCAGAGGACAAGGAAATCTTTCTCCGGCATTACTATTACGCCCAATCAATCAAAGAGATCTCAGCTCATATGGCCCTGAACGAATCCACCATAAAAACCAAGCTGAGGCGCGGTCGCATAAAACTCAAAGAAGCGTTGACGAAAGGGGGAGCAGGCTGTTGAAACGTGAGATCTTTGATTTGCTGGATCACTATCAGGAGGACAGCATCCTCTTAACAGATACCACACCCCTCTCCCCCACCAGGATTGAGGAGTTGACGATGAAACGATTCAAACAGAACTATAGAACCAGGAGAACCCGCCATCTGACCCGGGGACTTCTGGTAGCAGCAATCATCGCGTCCCTTTGCTGCCTCACTGCCTTTGCGGTGGTTCTGACGCTGCGGGACGCGGCTCGGGCAGATATGGGCATATCCAAAGAGGCCCCCATCGAAGAGTGGACTGAATATGCTACTCCCCCCCAAACCGGCACCCAGTCGGCGCCCCAGGCCACCCTGGTCGCAACCATGTGCAGCGGAAATCAACTGTATGCCTATATTGCGGCTTCTCCGGTATCCCAGGAGGCGGGTGTGGTTCTTGCGGACAACTCGCCGGAATATGAATGGGGTCCCCGGGGCGGATTCGAGGGATGCAGCGCCCTCAATCTGGAGCAAGCCAGCTACGACCCCGATACGCAAACCTCTCTGGTCAAGGTATCCATGACTTTGGAGGACCCTGAACTGGAGCAGGTAGAGGTGAGCATGAACCTCAACCATAACTTCA
Organism: Flavonifractor porci; assembly: GCF_037572415.1. NCBI lineage: Bacteria > Bacillati > Bacillota > Clostridia > Eubacteriales > Oscillospiraceae > Flavonifractor > Flavonifractor porci. The sequence goes on along the minus strand of NZ_JBBHLB010000004.1, from coordinate 292,492 downwards.
AGCCCATCGCTGCTTACGGCCCGGTGACGGTACCGGTGACTGAGAGCCAGACCCTCACCTGCCCGGCAGACATTACAGTAGTCAATACCACCCGGCAGATGAAGGAAGCCTGGGGGCTGCGGCCCGACCAGCCGGAATTCTCCGAATATATCCAGGAGGGCACCATCTATCAGATCTCCATCTGCGCGGGCTATATCGAACTGGAGATGCGCACCCCCACTCTGGAGGAGTGGACGGCCGCCTCCGGCGCTGAGATTCTGCTGGAACTGGAGCAGCGTTCCGACATACCGCTGCCCCCGCAGTTGGAGGGTTATCTGGTCAGAGACACATACAGCGGCAGCTGGTGGGTCAGCGTAGAGGAAGCCTTGGCAGACGCCCGGCTGAACTACCGGGACGGCACCTCGGAACTGATTGCTCAAATCCCCAACCCCTATGCCGGAACCTGGGGGCCTGGCAAGAGCCCCTACCCCGGATCCAGTAGGGACGGCATCCACGTCTTCCGCTTCACCCCTGCCCAGGCTTTTGATCTGAGTCAGGTGGAATCCATCACCATCGGCAGCGTAACCTACCCATTCCTTCACACGGAAGGTTTGTCCCAATCACTCACAACATAATAAAAGCCGCCCGGGGGGGCTGCCCAACGGCAGCCCCCCCGGGCTTCTATCGGTTCTCCCCAACCGAAGCAGAACTCAAATCATACACCACGGATGCAGCTCTGGAACGCTTTCCAGGGGCTTCCCTTCCAATAGGCGCGCATGACGTCTACCGACATACCCTTTCCCATCAGCTCGTAGCCGTTGTTTTTCCGATCCATTACCATCATGTTGTTCTTCTTCATGGAAATCGCTCCTTTCTGTTGTAACGCTCTTGCCTTCCTTCTGGCTATAGTATACAATAGAGTTTACTATGAAGCAAACGAATCTTTTTCATATAATATATGATGAAATGGAATGGTTATTTTGAGTTTGATCAAGTATCAGATCCTGTTGAAAACTGTGGAGGTGGGAGGCATCACCAGGGCAGCGGAGGCCTTGGGGTATACCCAATCGGCAGCCAGCCGGATGATCGCCGCCCTGGAGCAGGAGTGGGACATGGAGCTTCTGGTCCGGGGCCGTGGCGGCGTCCGGCTCAGCCCCGCCGGTGAAACCCTCCTCCCCTATCTGCGCTCCGTCTGCACCGCCCACAAGGAACTGGAGGAGCAGGTGGCTGACCTCCACGGCCTGACCCGGGGTACCCTGCGAGTGGGCACCTTCACCAGTGTATCCATCCACTGGCTCCCCGCAATCATGAAAGAGTTTCTCCAACGCTATCCCGGCATTCACTTTGAACTGGTGAGCAGCTGGGAGTTTGCCGAGATCGAGGACATGGTACGCCAGGGCGCCGTGGACTGCGGCTTCCTGGGCCTGCCCGCCGGGGAGGGACTGGATACCATCGCCCTGCGCCAGGACCGCCTGTTGGCGGTGCTCCCCCCCGACCACCCGCTGGCCCACGCCCCCTGCTACCCCATGGATCGCTTCACCCAGGACCCCTATATCCGTATCAATGAGGAACGCGACGTAGAGATCGACCACATTTTTCAGGAGGAGGGACTCCACCCCAACCTCCAATATACAGTCAACGACGATTTTGCAATTCTGTCCATGATCGAGCAGGGGCTGGGGGTGAGCATCATGCCTGAACTGGTACTCCAGAGTTCCGGTCGATCCTTTGCCGCCATTCCCCTGGAGCACCCCCGCAGTCGCCAGATCGGCGTGGCGGTGCGCAGCGGCAAGCTTCTCTCTCCCCTGACAGCCCGGTTCCTGGACATGGTCCGGCAATGGGTATCCGTCGAATAAAGTCTCTGGGCAAAGAAAAAACCTTTTACAAGCAGAAAAAAATATAGTATAATTTCACCGTTACGGGAATACCGCAGCGAATCCAACTATAGTAGGAGTGTTGTTCTATGAGCCGGATGGTCGGCACCGTATCCATGGGTATCCGCGCCCCCATTATCCGCAGCGGAGATGACCTGGCCGAGATCGTCACCAGGTCTGTCCTGGAGGCGGTCAACGATGGCGCGTTCTCCGTACGCGACCGCGACGTGGTCGCCATGACTGAGGCCATTGTGGCCCGCGCCCAGGGAAACTACGCTTCGGTGGACGATATTGCCGCCGATGTAAAGGCCAAGCTGGGCGGAGAGACCATTGGCGTGATCTTCCCCATCCTCAGCCGCAACCGTTTTGCCATCTGCCTGCGGGGCATTGCCAAAGGTGCCAAGAAGGTAGTCCTGATGCTGTCCTATCCCTCCGATGAGGTGGGCAATCACCTCATTGACGAGGATCTGATGGACGAAAAGGGCGTGGATCCCTATAAGGATGTGCTCTCTCTGGAGCGCTACCGTGAGCTGTTCGGCTATACCACCCACCCCTTTACCGGGGTGGACTATGTGGACTATTATTCCAACCTGATCCGGGAGTCCGGCGCCGAGGTAGAGGTCATCTTCGCCAACGATCCCCGGGCCATTCTGCCTTATACCAAGAACGTGCTGGCCTGCGACATCCATACCCGCGCCCGTACCAAGCGCCGTCTGGTTGCCGCCGGCGGCGAGAAGGTGTTCTGTCTGGACGAGATCATGACCGCCCCTGTCAACGGCAGCGGTTACAACGAGAAGTATGGCCTGCTGGGCTCCAACAAATCCACCGAGGACAAGGTAAAGCTCTTCCCCCGTCCTTGCCAGGATCTGGTTGAGGAAGTCCAGGCCCGACTGCTGAAAGCCACTGGCAAGCACGTGGAGGTTATGGTCTACGGCGACGGCGCCTTCAAGGACCCTGTGGGCAAGATCTGGGAGCTGGCCGACCCGGTGGTCTCCCCCGCTTACACTGCCGGTCTGGAGGGTACTCCCAATGAGCTGAAGCTGAAGTACCTGGCTGACAACGACTTTGCCGCTCTGTCCGGCGAGGCGCTGCGGGAGGCCATCAAGGGCGAGATCAAGAAAAAGGATGGCTCTCTGGTGGGCAAGATGGCCGCTCAGGGCACCACCCCCCGCCGTTTGACCGATCTGATCGGTTCTCTGTGCGATCTGACCTCCGGCTCCGGCGACAAGGGTACTCCTATCGTCTACATCCAGGGCTACTTCGACAACTACACCACCGAATAAACTCAGATAAAACGGACGCCGGTCCTATGGGACCGGCGTCCGTTTTATAATGGCTTACTCATCAAAATGGCGGCCTGACTGCCTCCCTCTGTACGGTAGGCATCGGGCAGCAGGCCAAAACGCTCAAACCCACAGCATTCATAGAGGGCTACCGCCCGGGCATTGTCCTCCATCACAGACAGCTCCATGCGGGCATAGCCCATGCGCCCAGCTTCCCGGCACAGTCCATCCACCAGTGCCCGGCCAAGGCCCTGGCCCCACCAACGGCGGCGGATAGACAGCCCCAACTCAGCCCGGTGGCCACATTTGCGGTTGGCGGCTGCGGGGCCCACACCCCCCAGTCCAATCAGCCTTCCCTCCACAAATCCGGCCAGCATCAATCTGCCCGGGCTGGCCAGCTGCCGTTTGAGGAAGGCCTGTTCCTCCCGCAGGGTATTGCTGATCTCCTCCGGCAGAAAAGCGGTAAATGGGCTCTCCGCCGCCACCCGGCGCAGATGGCGCAGCACCATCTCTCCGTCCTCCGGGCGGGGACTGCGAAGCAGGCACTGGCTTCCATTCCGCAGAGTGGTCTGCATCTCTTCTGCCCGCATGGTTATGCCTCCCAGCCCCGCCAGGCGGCCAGCCCCTTCCAGATAAGCCAGGCCAGCCAGCCGCACAGCAGACCCACCACCATACCGGCCAACACGTCTGTAGGGAAGTGGACGCCCACATAGAGCCGGGAGAAGCCCATCAGAGCGGCCATCACCAGGGACATCACCTTCATCCACCGCCGGGTCAGGGTTCGGCACCAGGCAGAGGCCGCCGCAAAGGCGGCGCAGGTATGGCCCGAGGGGAAGGAATTGGGGTCGTGCTCGGCCACCAGCGGGATCAGCCCCTCTACCACCAGCCAGGGCCGGTCCCGGCCCACCAGGTGTTTGAGCGCCACATTGGTACACAGCAGGCCCAGCAGCATGGCGATCAAGCTGACAAAGCCCGCCTTGCGGGTCCTGGGAATACAGAGGAGCACCACCGACAGCACGATCCACAGGATGCCAGCGTCGCCCATCCGGGTGTAAACGATCATGATAGGGTCCAGTAGAGCACAGCGCAGGAAGTTCTGGATCCACAGCAGAATACCGCCGTCTATCTGCAGCAGCCATTGGGGCATAATAAGTTCCTCCTATTGGAAAGAGGACGGCGGTACTATGACCGCCGCCCTCCCTATTTTGATCGATCTCAGCCGGTTTACTCGGCGTTCTCGCTCCAGGTGCAGTCCAGAACCACACCGTTAAGCTCAAATTTATCGGTTTTGAGAATGTGGTTCTTGCCCACACGCACCTCCTGGGTACCAAGCTCTGTGGTAATGGGATTGGCCACATTGCACTCCACGGTGAAGGTCAGGTCCAGCAGTCCCTTATCAGCAGTAAAAGCGATCGTATCGCCGGATGTGCTCACTGTCACATCTCCGCCGTGAGGCTTGGCCTCTACGCCGGTGACCTGGCCGTCCAGCAGTTCACCGGAGGCCATCAGGGTGGAAGGGATATAATTTTCCTTAATACTCTCATAAACCGCCGGCTGAACGTTCTCTACCAACACGGTATATTCCACATGGGTGGTGGTGGCGCCTCCGCCCACAATGCCGCTGCTGCCGGGTTTGAGGAATTTCATACCCAACACCACCGCCGCGATGATGATCACCAGAAGCACCAGCAGATCCACGATGTTGATTTTACCAAACAATCTTCCCTTTTCGTCTATCATCTTTTTGCAGCCTCCGAGGTTGTAAATTCATGTCGCACTTGGTACAATGGTACCGGGTTATTGTATCATAGATCCCCACCGAGACACAAGTACTTTCTTTTTTCTTTGGAGGTTTTGATTTCATGAAGGTCATGCACCTCATCTCCGGCGGCGACAGCGGCGGCGCCAAAACTCACGTTCATTCCCTGCTGAAAAATCTTGCCCATACCATTGATGTTACCATGGTATGTTTTATGGAAGGTCCCTTTGCACAGGAAGCCCGGGAACTGGGTATCCCCACCGTGGTCCTGCCTGGACACAATCTGCTGAAGACCCGCAGCACCCTGAAAAAGATGATCGTGGAGGGGGGCTATCAACTCCTCCACTGTCACGGCGCCCGGGGCAACCTGATGGGCGCCCTGCTGCGGAAGGCCACCGGCCTGCCCGTGGTCACTACCGTCCACTCCGATTATCGGCTGGACTACCTGGGCCGTCCCTTCTCCCGCATCACCTACGGCACCATCAACACCATCGCCCTTCGGAGGCTGGACTACCGTATTGGCGTTTCCGACGCCATGACCGATCTGCTCATCTCCCGGGGCTTTGACCCGGACAAGCTGTTTACCATCTACAACGGCATTGATTTTACGCCCCGTACCCCCGCCCTCTCCCGGGAGGAATACTGGAAGAGCGTGGGTCTGGATGCCGACCAGGAGTCCGTTGTGGTGGGCATTGCCGCCCGCCTCAATCCCGTCAAGGATATTGCCACCCTGGTCCGCGGCTTTGCGCTGGCCCATAAAGTCTGCCCTCATCTGCGGCTGCTTATCGCCGGTGACGGCGAGCAGATGGGAATGCTGAAGGATCTGGCCAGCCAGCTTGGCGTATCCAAGCAGGTCTGCTTTGCCGGTTGGGTGTCCGACACCGACAGCTTCTACAATGCCCTGGACATCAATACCCTCACCTCTCTTTCCGAAACCTTCCCCTACTCCCTCACCGAGGGCGCCCGGGCGGGCCTGCCCACAGTAGCCAGCCGAGTGGGCGGCGTACCTTACCTGATCGAGCATGGTATTCACGGCTTCCTCTTTGAGGCAGGGGACGCCGAGGGACTCTCCCGCCACCTCATTGCGCTGGCCCAGGATCGGGAACTGCGCCAGCATATGGGCCAGCGGCTCTATCAGCGGGCCAAGGAGGACTATTCCCTGGAGAGCACCCTGCAGCGGCAGCTCTCCATTTACGACACCATTCTCCGCCGCCAGGACCGCAAGACCGGCCGGCGGGACGGCGCCCTGGTATGCGGAGCCTATGGCCGGGGCAACGCCGGTGACGACGCCATTTTGGAGGCCATCGTCACCGAGCTGCGGCAGGTAGACCCCGACCTGCCCATCTGGGTGCTCTCCCGCAGTCCGGAGGATACCCGGCGCACCTATCGCGTCAACTCCATCTATACCTTCGCCTTCCCCAAGTTCCTGTGGCGGATGCGAAAAACCAAGCTGTATATCAACGGCGGCGGTTCCCTGATGCAGGACGTAACCAGCCACCGCTCCCTGTGGTTCTATCTCTTCACCATCTCCTGGGCCAAACGGCTGGGCAATCAGGTTATGATGTACGGCTGCGGCATTGGTCCCATCCACTCCCCTGCCAACCGGAAACGGGCGTCCAAGGTGCTCCAGAAGAGCGTGGACGCCATCACCCTGCGGGACACTCACTCCCGTGAAGAACTGACCGACATGAAGGTCACCCACCCGGAGATCATCCTCTCCGCCGACCCCACGGTCATCCTGCCCGCCGCTCCCGCGCCCGTGGTGGACGGTATTCTGGAGAGCCAGGGTATCGACCCCAACGGCAAATATATCGGGTTTGCCCTGCGGCCCTGGCCGGGCTTCGAGGCCAAGGCCCCCGTTTTTGCTGCCGCCGCCGACTACGCCTATGAAAAATACGGCCTGACTCCCGTCTTTCTGCCTATTGAGCGCCGTCTGGACGTGGATGCCGCCAAGCTGGCTGCAAAGTATATGAAAGCCCCCCACCACATTCTCACCCATACCGGCAGTTCCGATCACACCATCGGTCTGTTTGCCCGGATGCAGGCGGTTATCTCTATGCGGCTTCACGCCCTGGTCTTTTCCGCCGGTCAGGGTGTACCCCTGGTGGGCGTGGTATACGACCAGAAAATCAGTTCCTTCCTCTCCTATATCGGCCAGGATCTATATACCGATCTGGATAAGGTGACGGTGGAATCCCTGTGCGGCTATATCGACGCGGTTTATACCCGGATCGGAGACACCGAATTCCTGTCCGGCGGCGTAGAACGCCTGCGCCAGGTGGAGGAACGCAATCAGGAGACCGCTCGCCAGCTTTTGGAGGGTGTGTCCCGTTGAAACAGATCCTGTGTCTCTCCTCCCAGCCCTGGAGCACCATTCCCACCCGCACCCAGCAGCTGATGACCCGGCTGAAGGATGCCAAAATTCTCTTTCTGGAGCCTCCTTCCCGCAGCTACCGCAAGCCTGGCCGGAAGGTGCGCCCCGGTTTAACTGTATACGCCCTCCCGCCCGCGCCTGAGGCCGCCGAGGATCAGCGGCTGCTCCGGTTCGTCCGGGACCGCAAGCTGACCCGCCACATCCTCAAACTGATGGATATGCACCGGTTTCGGGAACCTCTGCTCTGGTGTACTTCTCCGGAGCAGGTCCACCTGCTGGACGCCATTCCTCATCAGGGGCTGGTATATGACTGCGCTCAGGACTGGCTGGACACCCCGCCTGAGTGGGAGAGCGACCTGGCCCTGGCCGCCGACGTGATCTTTGCCGCCTCCGAGGGGTTGGCCGACCATCTTTCCCCCTGCAGTGACAACATTGCCTTGCTTCCCAACGGAGTCAGTTATCCCATGTTTTCCCGTGCCAGTACAGAGTGCCCCGCTCCCCTGGCCGACCTTGCCGGCCCGGTACTGGGTTTTGTGGGCACGATCTGGGAAGATCTGGACTTGACGCCAGCCATCCAGGCCGCCCGCGCCCTGCCCCGGTGTACCTTTGTTTTTGTTGGTCGGGCAGAACCCTACAATCCCCAGTTGCGCACTCTGGAGTCCCTGCCCAACGTCCGTCTGCTGGGCCGCCAACTGCCGGTGGATATTCCCGACTATCTGTCCCGTTTCGACGTGTGCCTCCATCTGCTACGCCAATCCGACTATGGCGCGGATGTGGTACCCAGCCGGATCTATGAATATCTCTCTTCCGGCAAGCCCATTGTTGCCATGTTCTTCCCTGACCATGTGGAGCACTTTCCCGATGTGATCTACGCCGCCCACAGCCCCGGCGAGTTTGCGCGGCTGTGCATCCGCGCTCTGGAGGAGCCGGCAGGCTGGCCTGCCGCCCGCCGGCGGGAACACGGAGCCGCCGCCGCCTGGTCCAACCGGGCTATGCAGGTTGCCCAGATCCTCTCTGCCAACGGACTTTACTGACCCACAATGCGGGCGGTCCCACAGACCGCCCGCATTTCCTGCCATTGCTGATAAGGAGGCTTGTTATGATCCCCTATTCCACTGTAATCTTCGATCTGGACGGCACCCTGCTGGATACCCTTCAGGATCTGGCCGACAGTACCAACTACGCTCTGGCGCTCCACAAACTGCCCACCCGCTCTTTGGATGAGGTACGCCGCTTTGTGGGCAACGGAGTTGGGCTGCTCATCCACCGCGCCGTGCCCGGGGGCACTCCCGAAGAACTGGAGGCGCAATGTCTGGCCGATTTCCGGGCCCACTACCTGCTGAACATGGAACACCGCACCGCCCCCTACGCCGGTGTGCTGGAACTGCTGGACGGTCTGAATCAGGCCGGGATCAAACTGGCAGTGGTGTCCAATAAATTTGACGGCGCTGTCAAAGGTCTGTGTCAGACTTACTTTGGAGATCGGGTGAAGGTGGCCATCGGTGAATCCCAGGGCATTGCCCGCAAGCCCGCCCCTGATACTGTGTTTCGCGCCCTGAAAGAGCTGGGCGCCCATGCCGAAGAGGCCGTCTATGTAGGCGACTCCGAGGTGGATATCCAGACCGCCCGCAACGCCGGTCTGCCCTGCCTGTCCGTGAGCTGGGGCTTCCGTGATCCACAATTTCTGACCGGACAGGGCGCACAGCAGATCATCTCCACCCCTGATTCTCTGCTGGCCCTGCTCACCGGCAAGCAAAGTGACGAATTTCTCCACCTTCCTCAAGGGAATTTGTGAGCATAATAGAAAATCCGCAAAAAAAGAAGGGTTTTATCCAGGCTGCGGCGTATAAAGAATAAAGGTTGAAATTTGCTGAGAGGCTGGTGAGCGACCATGGTACTGCGTGAACAGACCGAAGCCGCCGAGTCGGCCCTGCTCTCCCCCTATGCCTGCCTGTCCGCCCACTCCCGGGGACGTCTGGTCCCTCTGGAGCCCTGCCCCACCCGGACCTGCTTTCAGCGGGACATCGACCGGATCGTCCACTCCAAGGCCTTCCGGCGGCTCAAGCACAAGACCCAGGTCTTTCTGGAGCCGGAGGGGGACCACTACCGTACCCGCATGACCCACACCATCGAGGTCAGCCGCATCGCCCGCACCATCGCCCGTGGCTTACGCCTCAACGAGGATCTGGCGGAAGCGGCAGCCTACGGCCACGATCTGGGCCACACCCCCTTCGGCCATGCTGGAGAGCGGGTCCTCAACGAGATCATGCCCGGCGGCTTTGCCCACAATGAGCAGTCTCTGCGGGTGGTGGACCGCCTGGAACGGGAGGGCGAGGGACTCAACCTGACCTACGAGGTGCGCCGGGGCATCCTCTGCCACACCGGCCCCGACCAGGCTGAGACCCTGGAGGGCCGTCTGCTGCGGCTGGCCGACAAGATCGCCTACATCAATCACGACATTGACGACGCCATGCGGGGCAAGATCATCTACCCCATGGACCTGCCCCTCTCGGTGTCCCAGGTGCTGGGCTTCACCCACTCTGAGCGAATCAACACTTTGACAGTGGACATCATCACCCAGTCCGCCGGAAAGAACGACATTGTCCAGTCCCCCGCCTGCCGGGACGCTATGAATGAACTGCGGGAGTTCATGTTTGAATATGTCTACCGCAGCCCGGTGGCCAAAGGAGAAGAGGGAAAGGCTCAGGACATGATCCGCCGTCTGTTTGAGTTCTATGTGAAGGACCCGGACAAGCTGCCTCCGGAATATCAGGATATCCGTGTGGAGGAGGGTGTGGAGCGTGCCGTATGCGACTATATCTCCGGTATGACCGATAAATATGCCGTAGATCAGTTCAGCGACGCTTTTATCCCGAAGTCCTGGAGCGTAAAGTAATCTCACTTTATACTTCTTGATTTTAAAGGGTTTTGATTATTCCAACTCGTTACTTCCCCTCTTATCGGGAGTTCATTTTGTAAGGTTATTTGACTTTACACATGTTCGCGTATGAAAATGGCATTGATTGGAAAACATAGTCGGAAGGAGGATGCCTGTGGCGATACCAGAACAATTTATTGACGATCTGGTGGCCCGCAGCGACATCGCCGATGTGGTCTCTTCTTACGTCCACCTCACAAAAAAAGGAAGCAATCTATGGGGCCTGTGTCCCTTCCACAATGAAAAGACCCCCTCCTTCTCCGTCTCTCCCGATAAGCAGATCTATCACTGTTTCGGCTGCGGCAAGGGTGGCGGCGTGATCTCTTTTGTCATGGAGATGGAGAACCTTCCTTTTCTTGACGCGGTAAAGCTGCTGGCCAAGCGGGCAGGACTGGAGGTGCCTGAGGCCGGAGAAAACGAGGCCTACCGCAAAAAGCGAACCCGGCTGTTGGAGCTGTCCAGAGACGCGGCCCGCTTCTATCATGACTACCTTACCAGTCCCGGCGGCCAACAGGTGCGGGACTACATCGCTCAGCGGCAAATCTCTCCCCGTACCGCTACCCGGTTCGGTCTAGGGGCCGCTCCCGACCAGTGGGACGCCCTCACCAAGGCCATGACCGCCAAGGGGTACACCAAGATGGAACTCATCGACGCCGGTCTTGCGGTGGCCGGGAAGAACGGTGGCATTTATGACAAGTTCCGGTCCCGGCTCATGCTCCCGGTTATTGACGTGCGGGGCGAAGTGGTGGGTTTCACCAGCCGCCTGCTCCCCGGACTGGAGGGCGCCAAGTATCTGAACACCCCAGAGACGGTACTCTTCAAAAAAGGCCGGCTCATTTATGCCCTCAACTTTGCCAAGAATACCAAGCGCCCCAATCTGGTGCTGGTGGAAGGCAACATCGACGTGATCACCCTGCACCAAGCGGGCTTTGATAATGTGGTAGCCACCATGGGTACCGCTCTCACCGAAGAACACGCCCGCATTTTGGCCCGGTACACCAAGGAACTGGTGCTGTGCTACGACAATGATGCCGCCGGCAAGCAGTCCACCGACCGGGTGCTCAACATTTTAAAAAATGCCAACCTCACCGTCCGGGTACTTCAGCTGCCCAACGCCTTTGACGCCGAAGGCAAGCCCATCAAACAGGACCCGGATGATTTTGTTAAAAAGTTTGGGCCCACTGCCTTTGAGAAATGCCTCAACGGCAGTGCCGGCCAGAACGACTACCGGCTGGACAGCCTTCAGTCAAAGCATGACCTGTCAAGCGAGGAGGGCAGGCTGGCCTACCTAAAGGAAGCAGTAGCCACCATCGCCGCCCTTCAAAGCCCCATTGAACGGGAGATCTACGGCAACAAGGCAGCGGCAGTAGCAGGCATTTCCGGAACCGCCATGGCCCAGGAGGTGGCTCGTTTCCGAAAGGACCGGGCCTGGCGGGCTAGAAAGGTCCAGGCAAAAAAGGACCTGACCCCTGCCGTCCAGCTCCAGCCCAAATCCAGGCAGCTGCGCTACGAGAACATCCGCTCCGCCCGGGCGGAGGAGGGTGTAATCCGGCTGCTGCTGCTGGACTCAAGTCTGCTGCCTGAGACAGAGGGGCTGGACCCCTCCCAATTCTCCTCTCCCCTGCTGGCCAAGCTCTATGTGCTGCTCAAGCAGCGGCACAGCCAGGGGCTCAGCTTACAGCTGGGCGCGCTGTCCGGATCGCTGGACCCGGAGGAGATGAGTCACATCACCGGGCTTTTGGAACAACCGGAGACCCGTTCCAATCGCAGCCAAGCGTTGCGCGACTACTTAGAGATCATCGAAACAGAAGCCGCCAAACGGGGCGGCGCCGGACTGGACCCGCTGCTGGCAGCCCGGGATAAATTCAGAGAGAAAAAATCATATGGAGGACAACCGCATGAGTGAAAAGAAGACCACCGGTAAAAAAGAGCTCACCCTGACCCTGGAGGATCAGGCCAAGCTGGCCCGCGACAACGCCAAGAAGATGGAGCAGGGCAAGATTGAGGTCATGAAGGTGGTGGAAGGCGTCCAGGGCTCTGAAAAACTGGCCGAACTGATCGAGCGGGGTAAGAAAAACGGCAAGCTTTCCTCCAGCGAACTGATGGACGTGCTGGAGAACATGGACCTGGAAAGCGAGCAGATGGACAAGATCTACGATACCCTGGAGAACCTGGGCATCGACACTGTGGGCGACGATTATCTGCCCGAGCTGGCTGACGATACCATGCCTCCTCTGGAGGAACTCAACGAAATCGAAGATCTGCCCGAAGAGGAGATCGTAGACCCCAATACTCTGGTGGACTCCTTCGGCATCGACGATCCGGTGCGGATGTACCTGAAGGAGATCGGTAAGGTCAACCTGCTCACCCCCGATGAAGAGGTCCAGCTGGCCCAGGATATGGGCGCCGGCGATGCCGCCAAGGAGCAGCTGGAGGAGATAGAGCGGGCAAAAGAAGCCGGCGAAGAGGTCATGCTGTCCGAGGATGATATCAAAGAACTGCGCCGGCTGGTAAAGCGGGGCGAGGCCGCCAAGCAGCGCCTGGCCGAGGCCAACCTCCGTCTGGTGGTGTCCATTGCCAAGCGGTATGTGGGCCGTGGCATGCTCTTCCTGGACCTGATCCAGGAGGGTAATCTGGGCCTCATCAAGGCTGTGGAGAAGTTTGACTACACCAAGGGCTACAAGTTCTCCACCTACGCCACCTGGTGGATCCGGCAGGCCATCACCCGTGCCATCGCCGACCAGGCCCGTACCATCCGTATCCCCGTCCATATGGTGGAGACCATCAATAAGGTCATCCGTGTCTCCCGTCAGCTCCTCCAGGAGCTGGGCCATGATCCCACCCCCGAGGAGATCTCCGAGGAGATGAATATGCCGGTGGATAAGGTTCGGGAGATCCTGAAGATCGCCCAGGAGCCTGTCTCCCTGGAGACCCCCATCGGCGAGGAGGAAGACTCCCATCTGGGCGACTTTATCCCCGACGAGGACGCCTCCGAGCCCTCTGAGGCCGCTTCCTTCACCCTGCTGAAGGAGCAGCTGGTTTCCGTGCTGGGCACCCTCACCGAACGCGAGGAGAAGGTCCTCAAGCTGCGTTTCGGCATCGAGGACGGCCGCACCCGCACTCTGGAGGAGGTCGGCAAGGAGTTCAAGGTGACCCGTGAGCGTATTCGTCAGATCGAGGCCAAGGCCCTGCGTAAACTGCGTCATCCTTCCCGCTCCAAGAAGCTGAAGGACTTCCTGAACTGATCTACAAACAAAAAGCGGGCGTACTGCATTGCAGTATGCCCGCTTTTTGTTATTCCATAGACTCCGGCAGAACCTTCAGGTGGAATCGCCGGCGGTCGGCCTCCAGCACCCCTTCCTTTTGCAGCTGGCCGATGGTGCGGGACAGTGCGCTGCGATCCACGCAGAGGTAGTCTGCCAAACTCTGGCGGTCAAAGGGAACCACCACCGTAGCCCGACCGGTGCGGGCTGCCTCCTCCTCCAGATAGGAGAGCAGCCGCTCCCGAATGGTACGGCCAGAGAGGTGGTCCAGCTTTCCGGTAAGAAACAGATTCTTCTCAGCCAACACCCACAACAGATTATGAATCAGCTTTCCATGGGCTCCACAGGCAGCGGCACAGGGCATGGACAGCCGCCGGCAGTCCAGCAGCAGCACCGCCGTATCCGCCATTGCGGTAACGGTAACCGGAAGGTTCTCGGCTCCGGCACAAGCATAGGATTCTGCAAAAAGCCGCCCCGGTCCCATCTCTCCCATCACGATCCGCTGCCCATCAGATCGGATGCGGCTTACCTGCACCTGCCCCGCCAGTACCACACCCAAATGGGTCGCAGGATCTCCCGCTCGAAGCACCGCAGTCCCCCGCGGATACCGCCGCACACCCCCGCCCATACAGTCCAGCAGGGCAAACAGCTCCTCCTCTTCCATTCCCCGAAACAGCGCCGTCCGACGCAGCGCTCCCTCATATTCCCGCATGGATGCCCTCCATTGAAGTTCTCGGCTCCTTGTCCTATTTCTCTGTTATCCTACCAGATGTCTCCCCGAAATACAAGGAACTCTTGCAATAGCCGTACAGAACTGGTAAGATGGAACTACTACATAAGAAACGGTGGGTGAAACCATGTCGGTCTACTTCTCCCTGGGTGCACTGTTCCTCATTCTCGGCCTGATTTTCCTATTGATCCCCTTTGAAAAGCTTAAGACTGTTTTTCGAAGGATGCGTTCCAGTATCACCACAAAAATAGGCGGAGCCGTTTTTCTGGTTGCTGGAATCGCAACCATAATCACGGGGCTGCTCCAGTAAAATCATGCGCCGGTGTGCTTTGGCCACCGGCGCACTTTTTTGATCGTTTTTGCGTATTTCATATTTTGTACTTTCTTTTTTCACCGGATTTTTCCAAAACCTCCCCATGGTAGTTCGTCAGACTGTCCAAAAAGCAGTCTGCTTTTTTGTGCGCGGACTTGACTGTTTGTGATTGACTGTGATTGATATTGGTGCTATATTTGAGTTGCAAAAAAGATCAGTCATTTTCAATCAAAACAAAGCAGAAAGGAGAGGTCCTCCATGTTGGCAGAGCAGCGTTTCGAAACCATCCTGCAGGAACTGACCAACAGTCGGGCAGCCAGTGTAACCCATCTGTGCGAACTCACCGGCGCCTCTGAAGCCACCATCCGGCGGGACTTGACCATCCTGGCCCGACAGGGCAGGCTGAACAAAGTGCACGGCGGAGCGGTTCTGACCGACAGCACCTTTCAGGGTGAGGAGCCTGACGTAACCACCAAATCCCTGCTTCATCGGGACGAAAAGGACTCCATTGCCCACTACGCTGCCGGACTCATCAATGACGATGATGTGGTATATCTGGACGCAGGTACCACCACGGTACGGATGGTGGAGTACTTAAAGGGCTCCCGTGCTACCTTTGTCACCAACGGTATCGCCTGCGCCCAGCGGCTGATGGAGCTGGGACTGCGTGGTTACGTGCTGGGCGGCTACCTCAAGCCTGGCACTTGGGCTGTAGTAGGTACCGGCGCACTGGAGGAGCTCGGCAAGTATAACTTCACCAAAGCTTTCCTGGGTATCAACGGCATCACCATCCGCCAGGGTTTCACCACCCCAGACCCGGAGGAGGCGGCCATTAAGACCAAAGCCGCTGAGCAGTCCTACCTCACCTTTGTGCTGGCCGACAGCAGCAAATTTGAATTGGTATCCACCGTGACCGTGCTGCCGCTGGAGAAGGCCACTATTATTACCGAGCATCTCTCCGACCCCAGTTATCTGGAGCACACGGTCATCAAGGAGGTATCCGTATGATCTACACAGTAACCTTTAATCCCGCCCTGGATTATGTGGTTTGGATGGATGCTCTGCGTCCCGGCCAGATCAACCGCACCCAGAGCGAGGAAATCCAGTATGGCGGCAAGGGCATCAACGTATCCACTGTTTTGTCCGCGCTGGGTGTAGAAAATGTAGCACTGGGCTTTCTGGCCGGATTCACCGGCCGGGCGCTGGAGGAGGGCCTGCGGAGCCGCGGAATCCGCACCGATTTTATCTGGCTCCCCGATGGACTGACCCGCATCAACGTCAAGGTTAAGGGCGGCGATGAGACTGAAATCAACGGCCAGGGTCCCACCGTGGGTCCAGTCGCCCTACGGGCCCTTCAGAACAAGCTGGACCGGCTGGAGGCCGGAGACTTTCTGGTGATCTCCGGTTCTGTACCCGCTGCTTTGTCTCACGATGTATATGAACAGATCCTGGCCCGTCTGGAGGATCGGGGCATCCAGTTTGTGGTAGATACCACCCGGGATCTGCTATGCAGCGCCCTCCCCTATCATCCCTTCCTCATCAAACCCAACGATCTGGAACTGGGCGAGCTGTTTGGCCGTACCCTGGAAAGCGATGAGGACATCTGGTCCTGTGCCGTAGAGCTGCAGGCCAGGGGCGCCCGCAACGTACTGGTCTCTATGGCCGGGGAGGGTTCCCTGCTGCTGGACGAGCGAGGCGGCTGCCACCGGCTGGGCGTACCCAAGGGCATCGTCCGCAACTCGGTAGGTGCCGGCGACTCCATGGTGGCCGGTTTCCTGGCTGGTTGGCTGGAGAGAGGCGACTACGCCTACGCCCAGCGCCTGGGCGCCGCCGCCGGTTCCGCTACCGCCTTTGCTGACGGACTGGCCACGAAAGAAGAAATCATGGCACTGATCCATACCTTCTAATTCAGAAAGGAGTTTCCTACCATGCGCATTGTCGATCTGCTGAGCCCGGCAAAAATCGCGCTGGGCGCCGCCGCCACCGATAAGGAGGCCGCCATCGATCTGTTGGTGGACCTGCAAAACAAGAGCGGCTGTCTCACTGGCCGGGAAGCCTATAAGCAGGCTATCCTGGCCCGGGAATCTCAGACCAGCACAGCCATTGAGATGGGGATCGCCGTCCCCCACGCCAAAAGCGCCTGCGTCAAATCCCCCAGTCTTGCCGCGTGCATTCTGAAAGAAGGCGTGGATTACGGCGCTATGGACGGCCAGCCCTCTGACCTCTTCTTCATGATCGCCGCCCCCATGGATGGGGATCTGCACCTGGAGATCCTGTCCCACCTGATGGTGCTGCTGATGGATTTCAACTTCATCAGCGAACTGCGGGCAGCCTCCGATGCCAAAACCTTTATGGATGTCATCGATAAGTACGAGGCCGCCAAATTCCCCGAGGAAGCCCCCGCAGAATCTCCTGCATCCACTGTCGAGAGTCCTGCCGCTGGTCCCCGTATCCTGGCAGTCACCGCCTGCCCCACCGGCATTGCCCACACCTACATGGCCGCCGAGGCTCTGGAGAAAAAGGGCAAGGAACTGGGCATTTCCGTTAAAATTGAGACCCAGGGTTCCGGCGGCGCCAAAAACATCCTGACACGGAAGGAGATCGATGCCTGTGACGGCATTATCATCGCCGCTGACAAAGAGGTCGATCTGGCCCGGTTTGACGGCAAACCGGTGCTGAGGGTCCCGGTCTCTGACGGCATCCATAAACCCGAGGAACTCATTCGTCAGGCCCCCAGCGCCCCCATCTACCATCACGCCGGTCAGGTGGTGCAGGAGACCTCCAACGAAAGCATCGGCCGAAAGCTGTACAAGCAGCTGATGAACGGCGTCAGCCATATGCTCCCCTTCGTCATCGGCGGCGGCATCCTCATCGCTCTGGCCTTCCTGCTGGACGACGCCTCCATTGACTATGCCAATTTCGGCACCAACACCCCCATTGCCGCCTGGTTCAAAAACATCGGCGGTGTAGCCTTCAACTTTATGCTGCCCATCCTGGCCGGCTACATCGCCATGTCCATTGCCGACCGGCCCGGTCTGATGGTGGGCTTTGTAGGCGGCGCGCTGGCCGTGTCCGGCGCCACCTTCGCCTCCCCCTCCGGTACCGCTGTCTCTGCCGGTTTCCTGGGCGCTCTCATCGCCGGTTTCGCTGGCGGCTACCTGATGCTGGGTATGCGGAAGATCTGCGACAAGCTGCCCCGGGCACTGGAGGGCCTCAAACCCATCCTGATCTACCCCGTGGTGGGGCTTCTCATCATCGGCCTGTTTATGTGCCTCATCAATCCCATTGTGGGCGCCATCAACACCGCCCTTTACTCCGGCCTGGAGGCCATGGGCGAGGGCAGCAAGATCGTTCTCGGCATCGTGCTGGCCGGTATGATGGCCGTGGATATGGGCGGTCCCTTCAACAAAGCCGCCTACGTGTTTGGAACCTCCACTCTGGCCACCATGGCCGCCGGGCAGGGTTCCGACATCATGGCCGCCGTCATGATTGGCGGTATGGTGCCCCCCATCGCCATTGCGCTGGCCACCAGCTTCTTCCGCAACCGCTTCACCGAGGATGAACGCAAGTCGGGCGTAGTCAATTACATCATGGGCCTGTGTTTCATTACCGAGGGCGCCATCCCCTTTGCCGCCGGCGATCCTCTCCGTGTCCTGCCCGCCTGCATCGTGGGCTCCGGCGTGGCCGGCGCTCTGTCCATGGCCTTCGGCTGCGCCCTCCCCGCCCCTCACGGCGGCATCTTCGTCTTCCCCGTCATGACCAATGTACTGGGCTATGTCATTGCCCTGGCCGCAGGTTCTCTGGTGGGTATGATCCTGCTGGGCCTGCTGAAAAAGAAAAAGATCTAATAAAACGTATATCCTACACACAATACTTGATCGAACTCAGAAAGGAAGTATCATTATGGTTATCGCCAAGACCAAAATCATCAATCCTCAGGGTATGCATATGCGTCCTGCCCAACTCTTTGTCAACACCATGGCCAAGTACAAGAGCGATGTTACCATCGTTTTCAACGGCAAGGAAATCAACGCCAAGAGCATCATGCACTTGATGGCCGCCTGCATCAAGCAGGGCAGCGAGATCGAGATCCAGTGCAGCGGCGAGCAGGAGGCCGACGCCCTGAAGGCCGCCGTGGAGCTGGTGGAATCCGGTCTGGGCGAGTGATCGCTCAGACCCCCGAACCGATAAATAGGAGGAAACCGCTATGATCTTACGGGGCATCGCCGCTTCAGACGGAATCGGCATCGGCAAAGCCGTCTGCGTCCGGGAGCAGAGTCTGGATTACTCCGCTGTGAAATACGGCGGCAAAGAGGTAGAGAAGGAACGGCTCCAGGCCGCTATCACACAGTTCAACGAAAAAACCACCGCCATGGCCGACCACATTCGGGCCCAGGTGGGAGAAAAGGAATCCGAGATCCTCACCGGCCAGATCATGATGCTGGGCGACCCCTTCATGCAGAGCCAGATGGGGGAAGTCATTGACGCCGGCCAGTGCGCCGAGGCGGCGGTGGATCAGGTGTGCACCATGTACGCCGAGATGTTCGCCGGGGTGGACGACGAGCTCATGCGCCAGCGAGCCACCGACGTGCGTGATATCCGCAGCCGGATGCTTGCCATCCTGCTGGGGGTCACCGGCGTGGATGTGAGCCATCTGCCCGCAGGCAGCGTGCTGGTGGCCAACGACCTGACGCCCTCCATGACGGTGGGGCTGGACAGGGAACACGTTGCCGCCATCCTTACCGAAGTCGGAGGCCGTACCAGCCACTCCGCTATCCTGGCCCGAGCGCTGGAACTTCCCGCCGTACTCAGTGTGCCCCGGGCCATGGAGCAGCTGAAGGACGGGGACAGCGTCATTGTGGACGGCAGCGAGGGGACCGCTATGGTCAACCCGGACCAGCGCACTTTGGCCGAGTATCTGGCCAAGCAGGAGGAGTTTCTCCGCAGAAAGGCCCTGCTGGCCGTCTATCGGGGCCGGGAGACCGTGGATGCTGAGGGCAAACGCTACGCCCTGTACGCCAACATCGGCTCCCCCACAGAGGCCGGCGCCGCCGCTGAGGCAGGGGCCGAGGGCATCGGCCTGTTCCGCACTGAGTTCCTGTTCATGGACCGGACCAGCGTGCCCACCGAGACCGAGCAGTATGAGGCCTACCTGGCTGTCTCCCGCATCATGGCGGGCAAGGAGGTCATCATCCGCACCCTGGATGTAGGCGGCGACAAGGCTGTGGAGTACCTGGGCATGGCTTACGAGGACAACCCCTTCCTGGGCCACCGGGCCATCCGCTACTGCCTGGACAACCCCGACCTGTACAAGGTACAGCTCCGGGCCCTGCTCCGGGCAGGCGCCGAGGAGAAGAACATCAAGATCATGCTGCCCCTGGTCACCTCTCTGGAGGAGATCCGCGGCGCCCGGGCTCTGCTGGAGGCCTGTAAGGCCGAGCTGGAGGCTGAGGGGCTGCCCTACCACAAGGACATCCCCCTGGGCATCATGGTGGAGACTCCTGCCGCCGCCCTTATTGCCGACCTGCTGGCTCGGGAGTGCGACTTCTTCTCCATTGGCACCAACGACCTGACCCAGTACACCATGGCGGTAGACCGTGGCAACGCCCAGGTGGAAAATCTGTACACCACCTTCCACCCCGCTGTGCTCCGCTCCATCCGCAGCGTGATCACCTCCGCCAAGGAAGCCGGCATTCCGGTAGGTATGTGCGGCGAAGCCGCCGCCGATCCCCGGCTCATTCCCCTGCTCATGACCTGGGGCCTGGATGAGTTCTCCGTCAGCTCCTCCGCCGTGCTGGCAACCCGCGCCCAGATCCACCACTGGTACGCCGCCCAGGCAGCCCAGGTCACTCAGGAGGCCATGGGTCTGTCCACCGCCTCCGCCGTGGAGGGTTATCTTCAGTCTGCGACAAAGGACTGCTTCTCATAAAACAACAAGGCCCTCCGGCAGTGCCGGAGGGCCTTGTTATATCTTGTTTGAATTAGTATCCCTGGGGTGTCTGCCCCTTCACCAGTTTAACAATAGCGGAAGTACCCAGGCGGTCGGCTACCCCATGAGATACAATCTCATGGGGACCCCTCTTTTTATTTGCGGCCGGGGAAACTGAATTCCCCCGGCCTGCGCCGCATTGGCGGCGTCCTGCCTGCGGCGGGTCCTGGGCGCCGACCCCTCAGCGCTCAGTATCCCTGGGGTGTCTGCCCCTTCACCAGTTTAACAATAGCGGAAGTACCCAGGCGGTCGGCGCCCAGGTTGATAAAATCCTCGGCGTCCTGAAGCGTACGGATGCCGCCGGCAGCCTTGATACGCACTTCAGCCCCCACATTAGCCTTGAAGAGAGCCACATCTTCACGGGTAGCGCCGCCGGTGGAGAATCCGGTGGAGGTCTTGATATAGTCGGCTCCCGCCTCGGTAACGATCTGGCACATCTTGACCTTCTCATCCTGGGTCAGCAGGCAGGTCTCCACGATGACCTTCAGAATACGCCCCTGACAGGAGGCCTTGATGGCTTTGATCTCCTCCAGCAGATCATTCCACCGCTGGTCCTTCACCCAGCCAATGTTAATAACCATATCGATCTCATCCGCGCCGTTGCGGATGGCATCCTCTGTTTCAAAGACCTTAACAGCGGTGGTGGAATAACCGTTGGGGAACCCGATCACGGTGCAGACCTTCAGGTCGTTCCCCACATAGTCGGCCGCCTGCTTCACAAAGGAGGCGGGAATACAAACAGAAGCACAGTCGTACTTCAGACCGTCGTCACAAACTGCTTTGATCTGTTCCCAAGTAGACTCCTGTTTGAGCAGGGTGTGGTCACAGCGGGCCAGAATCTCCTTTACGTCCATATCAAATCTTCCTTTCTTTGGGCGTTATTTTACCTTGATCAACTCATAGGAACGGGTGCCCACACCGATCTTCTCGCAGTGGGCCAGACATACCTTCCAATCAGTTTCCGGCATACTGTTGATAAAGTGATCGTGGTGATCACAGAAACCGGGACGGTGCATCTGATCATCCAGGGCGGAACCGGGGATGGGAGCCTGGCGCAGGCAGGCATCGGCGCAGGCCTGGTCCAGCGCCACAGCGTCAAAGGAGGCGAACATACCTACGTCGGGCAGGATAGGCAGGTCGTTCTCGCCGTGACAATCACAATAAGGAGACACATCAATGACCAGGCTGATATGGAACTGAGGACGGCCATCCACCACCGCCTTGGTGTATTCCGCCATACGGCAGCTCAACTCTTCCATAGCGGCGTCATAGCCGGTGTGGATGGCGTCCACATTACATACCGCAATGCAGCGGCCACAGCCTACGCACTTATTCTGATCAATGGAGGCCTTGCGATCCTCCCCATAAGAGATGGCGTCATGGGCGCACTGCATGGAGCACTTCCCACAGCCGACGCAGCGCTTCTCACTGACCACCGGTTTACCCTGAGCATGCTGCTCCATCTTACCCCGGCGGGAACCGCAGCCCATACCCAGATTCTTGATCGCGCCGCCGAAGCCGGTCTGCTCATGTCCCTTGAAGTGGGACAGGGAGATGATCACGTCGGCTTCCATGATGGCCTTACCAATCTTGGCGGTGGTAATATGCTCCGCGCCCTCCACCGGCACCTCTACGTCGTCGTTGCCACGCAGACCGTCGCCGATGATGATCTGGCAGCCAGTGGACAGCGGAGAAAAACCATTCTCAAAAGCGGCATCCAGATGCTCCAAGGCGTTCTTCCGCCGTCCGGGATACAGGGTGTTGCAGTCGGTCAGGAAGGGCACACCACCCAGACTCTTTACCACATCGGCTACCACCTTGGCATAGTTGGGCCGCAGGAAGGCCAGATTGCCCGGCTCTCCAAAGTGCATCTTGATGGCCACCAGCTTGTGGTCAAAGTCGATTTCCCCGATCCCCGCGGTGCGGATCAGCTTTTCCAGCTTATTCAGCAAATTTTTCCCAGGCCGACAACGCAGGTCAGAGTAATATACCTTTGCCTGTTCCATAGGTGTAACATTCCTCCCGGTTTACACTGTAATGTTGATTCAACTTATTTTATACCGGTTTCCCGGGAACCGCAAGTGCTTTTCTTTTGTACGCCCTTTGGACCAGCGCACGTTGAAGGGCATTGCTTCTTTTCTTTCATTTTCTCCCCGTCTTTACATTATGTTACCGAAAACCAGTCAGTTTCCCTTTCACTCTCCCCCCAATGTGGATATCTCTGTGGATATGTGGACAATTTTAACCGCATTTTAAGCATTTCTATTACAAAGACATTAACTTCCACCTTCAAAATCTCACTTTATGTAAACTTTCTTCACTCCCATTCTACCTGGCAGGTGCCGTTTTTCTCTGTTTTTACTCAAATGCAGATAATCATTTTTGCAGCTTATTTTTCCCATTTTTCCCCGCAGCTAAATTGACGAACTATTTTTTGCAGAAGTTCCTTCATTTTCCGTCTATAAGTCACTCTGTCGCAGTACATCCTAATTCCGGGGTGATACCATGAAAGCATATTACAGGGACCTTTACGTCCTGTTTCGCCATGACGCCAGAGCACGGGAATACTTCGACCACCTGCCCGCCCATGTACAGGACGTCATCAGCGCTCAATACCGCCAGATCGACTCCATGGACCAGCTGGAACGCTTTGCCGCCCGCTGTCATGCGCCGCTCTTTCCGCTGGAGGGCATCGGAGGTCTCACCTTCCTCCCTCCTCCGACGCAGCCATAGGACCGCAATCCTTTTGCATCGGAACTTCTTCTGTGCTATAATGTGGAAAAGCACAAAAGGAGGCCCTTATTATGAAATTGACCCGTGCGCAGGCTCTGGCTCTGCTGAAGACATATAACAAAGAGCCTTTCCATCTCCGTCACGCCTTCACCGTAGAGGCGGTCATGGACTGGTTTGCCCGTCAGTTCGGATATGAAGCGGAGGCTGACTTCTGGGCCACCGCAGGACTGCTCCACGACCTGGATTTTGAGCTGTATCCCGATGAACACTGTGTCAAAGTCCGGGAGATCATGGAGGAGCAAGGTCTGGACCCCGCTCTTATCCATGCGGTGGTCAGCCACGGCTGGGGCATGACCGAGGGCAATGCGGTGCCGGAGCATCAGATGGAAAAGGTTCTCTTTGCCGTGGACGAGCTTACCGGCCTGATCGGCGCCGCCGCCCTCATGCGTCCCTCAAAGAGCGTTCAGGATATGGAGCTGTCCAGTCTGAAAAAGAAGTATAAGGATAAGCGTTTTGCCGCTGGCTGTTCCCGGGAGACCATTGCCCAGGGCGCTCAGCTGCTTGGCTGGGAACTGAACGACCTGTTGGAGCGCACCCTCCAGGCTATGAAGGACTGTGAGGCCTCCATTGAGGCCCAGTGCGCCGCCCTCTGAATTATCTGCCCCACAGACCTGCCACCCTCCCGGTAGCAGGTCTGTCTTTTTTCTTTATTCATATTATTTTACTAGGATTTTTGTTTTATCTATGATATACTGTTAGATGTCGTTTACCAACAGAAAAAAGGAGTGTAGCATACCTATGGACCTGATATTAACAGACCACCCTCTCTCTTCCTTGCCCTCAGCCAGTAATCTGCGGCTGATCAACGTAGCCGAACAGAAGATCGCTAACTGTGTGGGCTGCTTTGGCTGCTGGGTCAAGACACCGGGCCGCTGTGTCATCCGGGATGACGCCCCGGCTATCTACCCTGATATAGCCCGCTGCGAGCGGCTGTTGGTCGTTAGCCGCCTGTTTCTTGGCTGCTATGATCTGCCCATAAAACGCCTGGTGGAGCGTTCCATCCCCAGTCAGCAGGCTTTTATCCGCCTCCACCACGGAGAGTGCCACCACTTCCAGCGTGCAGTCAAGCCCAAGGAACTGACTGTGGTAGCCTATGGCGCTCAGGATGAGGAGGAGCGGACCATTTTTGACCGATGGCTGGCCCGCAATTCCCTGAACACCCTGACAGAGCACTACACCATCCATTTTGCAGACTCGGAGGCTCAGGTGGAAGATCTGGCTGGAAAGGTGGTACAAGCATGGGCAAACTGATGATCGTTAACGGCAGCCCCCGGGCGCCAAAATCCAACTCCAAACTGTATATCCAGGCCTTTTTGTCCGCCTGGTCTGGCGAATATGAGCAATACAGTGTGCTCCAACGGCAGCATACCGCCTGTCTGGAACAGCTCAAGGAATGTTCCGATCTGCTGCTGGTTTTCCCTCTTTATACCGACGGCCTGCCCACTGGTCTGATGGAATTTTTAAAGGCCATGTTAGAGCAGCACACCGCTCCCCTCACCGTCCATGTTATTATCAACTGCGGTTTTCGGGAGCCGCATCAGAACGATGTGGCAGTGGACATGATCCGTCTCTTCTGCAAGCGGGGCGGACATAAGATGGGCGGTGTCCTGCGGATGGGCTGCGGCGAGGCCTTCCCCAACACTCCGTTTATGGGAATGGCCCGTCGAAAGGTCCAAAAGCTGGCCCGTTCCATTCAAAAAGGCCGCCCCGCTCAACTCTCCATCACCCTGCCGCTGACCGGAGGTATGTTCCTGCGGGCCGCTAATAAGTACTGGCTGAGCCGAGGTGCGCAATTCGGGAACTCCCAGCCCCAGATGGCAACCATGGAAGTCGAAGGACAGTAACGTATACGAAAGCGCCTCTGTGTATATACTGACTCCAGGTGATATGGTATGAAACAATTTCCCTGGAAAATCTATGCCCTGTTTATCCTCATCACAGAGGGAGTAGGCTTTCTCTCCGGCTGGCTCACCCGGGACGGGGCCAAAGCCTACAGCCAGTCCATTGTACAGCCGCCTCTATCCCCGCCCGCCGTAGTCTTTCCCATTGTCTGGGGCATTCTCTTTGCCCTGATGGCCATAGCCGCCGCCCGGATCTGGCTTTCTCCCCCATCCGACATCCGCACCCGGGGGCTTGTGCTCTATTTTGTACAGCTGGCCTTCAATTTCTTCTGGAGCATTCTGTTTTTTAACCTCCAGGCCTTCGGCGTTGCCCTGCTCTGGCTGGCGGCACTGTGGGGACTGATCCTCTGGACCCTCCTCACCTTCCGCAAGATCGACCCGATTGCCGCCTGGTTGCTGCTTCCCTACCTGCTATGGGTGAGCTTTGCCGCCTACCTCAATCTGGGCGTCTGGTATCTTAACCGATAAAAAAATCCGGCAGGCTGTGCCTGCCGGATTTTTGATTTATGCGTTCTCACCGAAAAACAGCTTCATGTCCTCTTCCACAGTGCCAATGCCGGCGATACCGAAGTTCTCCACCAGCACCTTGGCCACGTTGGGGCTGAGGAAAGCGGGAAGAGTGGGCCCCAGGTGGATATTCTTGACCCCCAGGTACAGCAGCGCCAGCAGCACGATGACCGCCTTCTGCTCATACCAGGCAATATTGTACACGATGGGCAGATCGTTGATGTCCGCCAGCCCAAAGACCTCCTTCAGCTTTAGCGCGACCACCGCCAGAGAGTAGGAGTCGTTGCACTGACCTGCATCCAGCACCCGGGGAATACCGCCAATGTCGCCCAGATCCAGCTTGTTGTACTTGTACTTTGCGCAGCCGGCGGTAAGGATTACCGTATCCCGAGGCAGGGCCTTGGCAAACTCGGTATAGTAGTTCCGACTCTTGGCCCGGCCGTCACAGCCCGCCATGACTACAAACTTCTGAATAGCGCCGCTCTTAACTGCCTCCACCACCTGGTCGGCCAGAGCCAGCACCTGGGCATGGGCAAAGCCCCCCACGATCTCGCCGGTCTCTATCTCCTCAGGAGGAGCGCAGCGCTTTGCGTGCTCGATGAGGGCGGAAAAGTCCTTCTTCTCTCCTACCCCGCCGGAGATGTGCTTGCAGCCGGGGAATCCGGCGGCCCCGGTGGTGTACAGCCGGTCCTTGTAGCTCTCCTTGGGGGGCACGATGCAGTTGGTAGTCATGAGGATGGGGCCGTGGAAGGACTCAAACTCCTCCTTCTGCTTCCACCAGGCATTGCCGTAGTTGCCTACAAAATTGGGGTACTTCTTGAATGCGGGGTAGTAGTGGGCAGGCAGCATCTCGGAGTGGGTGTACACGTCCACGCCGGTGCCCTGGGTCTGCTCCAGCATCTGTTCCAGGTCCCGCAGGTCATGACCAGATACCAGGATACCGGGATTCTTGCCCACGCCAATATTGACCCTGGTGATCTCCGGATTGCCATAGGCCCCGGTGTTGGCCTGGTCCAGCAGAGCCATACCCTGGACGCCATACTTGCCGGTCTCCAGAGTCAGGGCAACCAGCTCATCAGCGGTGAGGCTGTCATCCAGGGTAGCCGCCAGCGCCTTCTGGAGGAAGGCGTCCGCCTCGTCATCATCCTGCATCAGTGCATTGGCGTGCTTGGAGTAGGCGGACAGGCCTTTGAGGCCGTAGGTGATCAGCTCCCGCAGAGAGCGAATGTCCTCATTTTCAGTGGACCGCACCCCTACCTGGGCAGCCTTGGCCGCCCAGTCCCCGGAGCCGTCCCAAAGAGCAGCCTCAGGCAAGGATTCCTTCCCCTCCACCTGGGCCAGCAGATTGGCCTTGACCTCCAATGTGGCGCTAATGCGGGCCTCAATGGCCTCCTGATCAAAATTAGCGTTGGTAATGGTGGTAAACAAATTCAGGGTAATGAGGTGATTGATCGCCCTCTCCACCGGCACGTTCTGAGTCCGCAGAGCGGTAGTCACCGCAGCCAGTCCCTTTGTCACATAGACCAGCAAATCCTGCATGACCGCCACATCGGCGGTCTTTCCACAGACACCCACTTTGGTACAGCCAGTGCAGCCGACTGTCTCCTGGCACTGATAGCAAAACATATTGTGTTCCATTGATAAGCCCTCCTGGTTTTGCACGGTTGCTTGCCGTTGTAGGCCTAGTATAGTATAATGATAGCAACAAGTCTGTTGTTATAACAACACTCAGGAGGGAAAGATGAACGGCACCTTACTGGCGAATACCGCCTTATTCCGAGGCACTTCTCCCCAGGAGGCGGAGGCTATGCTGAACTGCCTGGGGGCAGTGGAGAAGGGGTTTTCCAAAGGGGATCGAATTTACCGCAGCGGGGATTATGTGACCGATCTGGGCATGGTGCTCTCAGGCAGCGTTCTGATTCAGACTGACGATTTGTGGGGCAACACCACCATGCTGGACAGAGCTGGCCCCGGCCAGATTTTTGCCGAGACTTACGCCTGTGTGCCCGGAGAACCGCTGATGGTGGATGTGGTGGCTGCAGAGGGAACACAGGTCCTCTTCCTCAATGTGGATCGGGTGCTGCAGGTATGCTCCCACACCTGTGCCCACCACAGCAAGCTGATCCGCAACCTGCTGCTTTTGTCCGCCCAGAAAAATCTGAATTTGTCCCGAAAAATCTTCCATACCTTTTCCAAAACCATCCGGGGCCGTCTGCTCTCCTATCTATCCTACCAGGCCCGCCGGAGCGGCAGCCCCAGCTTTACGATTCCTTTCAACCGGCAGCAGCTGGCCGACTACCTCAATGTGGAGCGCAGCGCCCTGTCCAATGAGTTGGGCAAAATGCAGCGGGATGGATTACTTCTGGTGGATAGAAACCGCTTCACCCTCACGCAGGACTCCTCCGCTCTGTCTTGCCCCTAAATCAGAAACGGGCCCGCCGCAGATGCGACAGGCCCGTTTCACTTGATTTTTAGGTTTAGAGATCGTAACGATATACTTTTTCCGTGGCGCCCTCGCCCACTGGGATGTAGTCCACAAACTTCCATCCGATCTTCTCGTAGTAGTTTTCCAACTTGGTAATCAGATAAAGGCAGGGGTAGCGCTTCAGCACTCTAACGGCCTCAATGCTGGCCGCCTGGAGACGCTGTCCAATGTGGAGATTGCGGTACTCATCCTTCACATACAGGGTAGCCATCCAGGGCGACAGGTCCTGTCTGGTCTTGGCATCGTTGAGCCACAGGGACACCACACCCACCGGCTTGTCTCCCATGACTGCCACCAGCATCTGAGGCACTGTATCCCGCTGGGAAGCATACTTTGTGCGATAAATGATCTCCTCCAGAGAATACCCGTCGGCCTTGGCCCACTCCAGCCACAGCCATTGGGAAACTTCCTCCATGTACTCCGGCACATCGGCCAGATTCAGAATCTTGATCTCTTCCGCCATGACAGCCCTCCTATCTGTACTTTGCCTGTTGGAACGCCTTCATTATAGGGGCTTTTCCCGACTGCGTCAAGTTCAGGGCAGGCACAGGAGAACTTCATCGGCATGAAAAAGCGCCGGATACTTCCGTGCCCGGCGCTTCGTTTCTCTGAATGCAATTTGTGGTCGTTCCTTCCAAAACGGTCGTTTGTCCAACCATTTTGACCACCAGTTGCTCGCCCAATCTCTTTCTCAAAAAATTCTAAATTAGTTCTAAATCAAGCCAAAAACCGGACAAAGAGTAAAAAAGAAACAAAAAAAGAGCCCGGGGAAACGAATTTCCTCGGACTCTTTTGTGAGTCATTATTTCGGGACAATGTGCTTGTTTGCGGGGGGACAAGTACACAATTACTTGCCCAGCTGCTTGGCGATCTCCTCAGCGAAGTTCTCCTGCTTCTTCTCGATGCCCTCGCCCTTCTCAAAGCGAACAGCGTTCTTGAAGCTCACAGCGCCGCCCAGAGCCTTGGCAGCGGAAGCAATATACTGCTCCACGGTCATGGAGCCGTCCTTCACGAACTCCTGCTGCAGCAGGCAGTTCTCCTTGTAGAACTTGCCCATCTTGCCGGCCACAATGCCTTCCTTCACCTTCTCAGGCTTGGAAGCCATCTTGGGATCGTTCTCCATCTGAACCAGCAGGATCTTCTTCTCCTCGTCCAGAGTAGCCTGGTCGACCTGGCTCTTATCCCAGAAGCGGGGATTCAGAGCGGCGATCTGCATGGCCACGTCCTTACCGATGGTCTCCACCTGCTCAGCGGACAGATCGGTCTCCAGGTTGACCAGCACGCCGATCTTGCCGCCAGCATGGATATAGGGCACGGAAATGCCCTCAGCGAAGAAGGCAAAGCGGCGAACCTTGATGTTCTCGCCGATGACCAGCACCATCTCCTGCTGCTCCTCCTGCACGGTGTGGCCGTTGCCGTAAGGCAGAGCCAGCAGAGCATCCAGGTCAGCGGGCTTGTTGGCGGCCACAACAGCAGCCACGCCCTTCACGAAGTCCACGAACTTCTCGTTCTTGCCCACGAAGTCGGTCTCGGCGTTGACCTCGACCACCACACCCATGCCGTCGATAACAGCGGCATAAGCCATACCCTCGGCAGCAATGCGGCCGGCCTTCTTCTGGGAAGCGGCCAGACCCTTCTCGCGCAGGATCTCAACAGCTTTGTCCATGTTGCCCTCGGCCTCAGTGAGGGCCTTCTTGCAGTCCATCATGCCCACGCCGGTCATCTCGCGCAGGGCCTGTACGTCTTTTGCAGTGATTGCCATGATCACATTACCTCCATCTCAATTATAAAAAAGAGCGTCCGCCCGCGCGGGCGGGCGCTCCTGTCATTCATTCGGGTAAATTACTCAGCGGCCTCGGTCTTCTCGGTCTCCTCAGCGGCGTCCTGGCCCTGCTTGCCCTCCTGGATGGCGTTGGCCATCACACCGGAGATCAGCTTAATGGCGCGGATGGCGTCATCGTTGCCGGGGATCACATAGTCGATCTCGTCGGGGTCGCAGTTGGTGTCCACGATAGCCACGATGGGGATGTTCAGCTTGCGGGCCTCGTTGATGGCGTTGCGCTCCTTGCGGGGATCGACCACGAACAGAGCGCCGGGGAGCTTCTTCATCTCCACAACGCCGCCCAGGTACTTCTCCAGCTTGGCGATCTCGCCCAGGTGCTTCATGACTTCCTTCTTGGGCAGCATATCGAAGGTGCCGTCCTCCTGCATCTTCTTCAGCTGGTTCAGACGCTCCACGCGGCCGCGCATGGTCTTGAAGTTGGTGAGCATGCCTCCCAGCCAACGGGCGTTCACATAGTACATACCAACACGCTCAGCCTCTTCCTTAATAGCCTCCTGAGCCTGCTTCTTGGTGCCCACAAACAGCAGGGTCTGGCCGGACTCGCCCAGAGAACGGACGAAGTTGTAGGCCTCCTCCAGCTTCTTCACGGTCTTCTGCAGGTCGATGATATAGATGCCGTTGCGCTCGGTGTAGATATAGGTGGCCATTTTGGGGTTCCAACGACGGGTCTGGTGACCGAAGTGGACGCCCGCCTCGAGAAGCTGCTTCATAGATACGACTGCCATGATAAAATTCCTCCTTTAATTGTTGATTCCTCCACCCGTTTCATTCGGAGCCGGCCAACCTCCAAGCGGAAGCACCTGGCCCCCCGTCCGCGGGTGTGCGTAATCATGCCCGAATATAATATCACAGTGTTTCCAGTTTTGCAAGGATTTTTTCACCTCAAAAAAACAAAAAAGAACCCGGAGTACCCCGGGCTCTTTTACGCCTGAATGCAGCAACTTTTTTAATGTTGGTTGACCTGATTCCAGTAGGTCTCATTACGGAAATAATGGGGGGTAAAGCTGAAGTGGATCACCGCCTCATGCTTCTCTTCCCCATACGCCAGGCTGTTGTCCCCCACAAAGACGATATCTTTGATCTGGGCCACATCAATGGGGGAGTCCAGCTCAAAGCGGACATGGTCAGCCCGGAAGAAGGTCTGCCCCGCGTCATCCTGGAACACATCATGAACACCGCTTCCCTGCTCAAACTCGGTCCACACCCGGGTGCCGTCCTCCAGCAGCACATACACCTGCCAGGGGCCCTGGGCCTCGAAGGCGGCATCGTAGGCCGCCCCATCTGGGATTACCAGATCCATGGCCACACTGACCGGGGAGATGGTCAGGTTTTCCGCCGTGGCCAGCGTGACGCCGTTCAGATTTACGCCGCAGCGCCCTTCAAAAGAATAGATCTCCGCCGTGGTCTCAATGGGAATGGCGAGGGTAAAGTCCATTCCGGACAGCACACGGGTCTCTTTCCCGTTTTCCAGTGCCCACAGGTTGGACAAGTGGGTGACCTTTAGCCATGCCGCCTCCTCCGGCAGGGTCTCATCGCAGGTGATCTGGAGCATCAGGGGGATCACCTGGTCGGTGGTATCCGGGTCGTCCACCGCTCGGAACCCCCAGCCCCAGCTGCGGGGGTCCACCCGCTGGGTACAGTTTTCATCTCCATAGAAGGCGGCGGAGCAGTCTTCCTCTTCCTCCCCCAGCCAGAAGTTCCGTCCGTCCGCAGTCTCCTCCGGTGTGGGAAGCGCTACCCCTGCCGGAGCGGTAAAGTCCAGCAGCACATAGACCCGCTCCTGATCCTTGACCACCTCTTTGACGGCGATGGAGGCGCCGGAGCCATTTTGATCCTCAAAGACCAGATTCAACTGTTCCGCGCCCAGCTGCAGGGCCTGCGCATCATCGGTGATACCAAACAGTTCCCGGAAGGCAGGAGATACCCCCGCCAGGGATGCCGCGCCCACCGCCCCCACCAGCAGGGAGATAGCCGCTACCGCAGCCACCAGTCCCCGGTAGGGCAGGCACATCCGCCGCGCCGTTGTGGCCGCGCGCTCCGCCGTCAGGCGTCGGGTCAGTTCATCCTTTTCCTCCGGCGAGAATTTCAGCCGGTCCAGTTCATCTCGATAGCTTGCCATAGCCCTGTACCTCCAATCCCAGTCTCAGCTTCTGTCTGGCCCGGCTCATCCGGGCCCGTACCGCATCCGCCCGGATACCCAGGATCTCCGCGATTTCATTGGTGTTATAGCCCATATAGTAATAGAGCACCAATACTTCCCGGTATTTGGCGGGCAGCCGCTGGACCTCCTCCAGCACGCCCCCCTCTTCCGGTTGGAAGGCCGCCTGTTCAGCCACCGTATCCAGCCCCACCGTCCGGGTGCGCCAGGGACTTCGCCGCAAGTTTTTACACAGATTGACAGTCACACGGATAAGCCACGCCCGCTCGTGCTCCCGGCTTTCAAAGTCATGGGCGTGGTCCAGCCCCTTAAGCAGCGCCTCCTGGCACACGTCCTGTGCGTCCGGCACATTGTTCAGCAGCGAATAGGCCAGCCGCAGCAGCTGGTCGGAATAAGTGTCCACCAGCCGTCGGGCCAGCGCCTCCCTGTCCTGTCCTTCCATGCTCCTCCCTCCTTCTTGCCTTGTGGATTGGAACGCGTTCACCTGGAATACACCTGGGCAAAGCCAAACGTGACAAAACCTCCGGCCGAAGCCGGAGGTTTTTCAAGTCAGCTCTGGTTTTTCTCCCGCCACCAGGCGGCAGATTCCTCCCAGGCAGCGGTATTTTCCGCAGTCTGTGTTCTGGGGACCAGCCCCACCTCGTCGGTCAGGAACCGGCCCAGCCAGGCGGAGAAAATGGCCGCTCCGTCCTGGTTCAGGTGGCCGCCGTCATAGAGATGCTCTGTGGGGATCAGCCCCATCTCCTCGAAGCTGTCCGACCAGTTGTATACCAGTGCCTCCCCATCCAGGGCCAGAATGTCTGCCGTATTGCGGGCGTACTGCTCCTGAGTACAGCGGGTATAGCTTGGATTGAATGTAACAATGGGCTGGGCGCCGTGCTCCCGGCAGAGGTCCAGGATCCTGCCCAGCCATACCAGGTTGGCGGCGTAGTCCTCCTCCGACACCGTGCGGTTGCCCTCCACCACGGTTTCTCCCACGCCGTCCATCACCTGATCCACCGGCGTAAAGCCCTTGTAGTGGTCCCCCTGTACCGGGACCGCTGCTTTTTTCAGATCGCTTTTGCCCATCTCCTTCCAACGGCTGTGGTAGAGAGACAGGTCAAAGAGCAGTCCGGTCCGCAGGTTTTCCTCAGACGCCGTAAAGATGGCGCCCAGCTTGTTGACCGAGAAGGGCATCTGGCTCACATTCTGCTGGGTATAGTTCTGGTACTGCTTAAAGTACAGAGAGGTACCCTCCAGCACCACGGCGGATGGAGACTGCGTGCGGAAAATCTCTTTCAAATACCAATAGGTAATGGACAGAGGCTGTTCCGAGCCCGCCATCACATACCCCGTCAGGCCGGAGGCATCATACACCACCGAGGGGTTGAAATCGCAGTAGGCAAAGGAGCTGCCCAGATAAATCACGTCCAGGCTGTTCTCCGGTTCCGCCCGAAAGGAACTCCAGGTGGCACCGTACATGGTCTGGGCGGGCCGAAGAACATCGGAGACAAAATTGACCATCACTGCCGCCAGCAGCAGGAAGAGGAGGGCAAAGAAGCACTCTTTCCCCTTGTTCAGGCGCTTCATTGGTGTATCCCCTCCTTAAAAACTGAATCCATACATAAAATCCTGGGCGTCGTACCCCGCTCCATAGCTGCCGAAGATCAGGCAGCCAAAGAGGAGCACCCATAAGATGCACCACCGTACCATCCGGGGCTGTTGCAGATAGGCCTTCCACAGATTGTACCGCTTGCTCAACAGATCCACCAGCAAGAGCAGCAGCAGACCCGCAGCGGCCACCAGCAGCTCCCACCGGTCCAGGCCCATGCTCTGACGCACCCACAGGGGACCGTGGAGCATCCCACCCAATACCGCCAGGGCGTTGGACAGGGAGCTGGCCTTGAAGAACACCCAGGCCACCGTAGCCAGCAGGAAGGTGATCAGAACCTGCGCCCCATGCCGGAAGGGACCGTCCTCCCTGATGTGGAGCAGCCGGTACCCGCCGTCCCGCAGGGGTGCGGTGACCGCCCCCATCACCTGATAGAGGCCGTTGAGCACGCCCCACACTACAAAGGTCATAGCCGCCCCGTGCCACAGGCCGCTGACGGCAAAAACGATGAGTACATTCAGATATTTCCGGGCAGTGCCCCGCCGGGAGCCGCCCAAGGGGATGTAGAGGTAGTCCCGGAACCAGTTGGACAGGGACATATGCCACCGCCGCCAGAATTCCGCAATGGACCGGGAAAAATAGGGTGTGTCAAAGTTTTCCCGCAGGGTGAAGCCCATGCTGTGGGCCACGCCCAGGGCCATGTCGGTGTAGGAGGAGAAATCACAGTAGATCTGAAGGGAAAAGGCCACCGCCGCCCCCATCACCTGCACCGCGCCAAAGGTCTCCGGCGCCCCGAAGATGGTGTTGACCAGCACCGCCAGCCGGTCGGCCAGCACCATTTTCTGAAAGGCGCCCCATAAAAAGCGCACCAGCCCCTCCCGGAATTTGTTCCAGTCAAAGGGATGCGGTTCCCGGAACTGGGGAATAAGCTCCCCTGCCCGGCCGATCGGGCCGGACACCACCTGAGGGAAGAAGGAGAGAAACAGAGCGTGGAGCAGAAAATTCCCCTGGGCCTCCGTCTTACCCCGCCATACGTCGATCACATAGCCCATGGCCTGGAAGAGATAGAAGGAGATACCCACCGGCAGCACAATGTCCAGTACCGGCATATTCCAGGCAATCCCCATGCCGTGAAGAACTTCTCCCGCCATAGAGAGAGCGAAGTTGACATATTTAAAGAGGAAGAGCAGCACCACGTCGGTCAGCAGGCAGAGCGCCAACACCCATTGTTTTTTCTTCTTTCCCAAGGCGATCCCCGCTCCATAGGAGGTGAGAATCACAAAGAGCAGCAGGGTGAGATAGACCGGCTTGGCGCACAGATAGAAAAACCAGCTGGCCAGCAGCAGCCACAGGTTCCGCACCTTCCGGGGCAACAGGAAATAACCCAGCGCTGTCACCGGAAAGAAGCAGAAGAAGGGCAGGGATAAAAAGGTCAAGAGCGGTCACATCCTTTAAAAAGCCCGCCGGGCTTTGCTCCGGGGCCTCTGGCTCCGAAGTCCGCCTCGGCGGGCCGTGATCTGAGGGATTACTTGTTCATCTGGGCGCTCATGGCCTGGTCAAAGTGCTCGTTGATCTGCTTGGTAAACTCCAGAGCGGCGTTGTAGCCCATCTTCTTGTGGCGGTTGTTCATGGCCGCCACCTCGATGATGACCGCCAGATTCCGGCCCGGCTTCACCGGAATGGTGAGAGAGGGCACCTGTACGTCCAGGATGGTGGTGTACAGGTTCTCCAGGCCCAGCCGGTCATACATGGCCCCGTCCTTCCACTGCTCCAGGCTGATGACCATGTCGATCTCCGCCTCTTCCTTAACAGCACTCATACCGAACAGGCGGCGTACGTCGATGACACCGATGCCCCGCAGTTCAATATAGTGGCGGATGAGCTCGGGGGCAGTACCCATCAGGCCGCCGGTAACCGTCTGCTTGATCTCCACCGCATCGTCGGCAATGAGGCGGTGGCCACGCTTTACCAGCTCAATGGCGGTCTCGCTCTTACCCACACCGGACTCGCCCAGCAGCAGCACGCCCTCGCCGTACACCTCCACCAAGACACCGTGGCGGGTGATGCGGGGGGCCAGGTAGGACTTCAGAGAGGCAATGATGGTACTCATCAGTACGCTGGTAGTATCCTGGCTGCGGAGTACCGTCCGATCATACTTCTCCGCCATCTCCATACACTCCGGGAAGGGATCAATGCCACGGGAAACGATGAGGGCGGGAATATCCTGGCTCAGCAGCAGCTCAAAGCTCTCCCGCCGCTGATCCGGCGTCAGGCCGGAGAGGTAGGTATCTTCCACCTTGCCGATGACCTGGAGCCGGTGGGGATCGAAGTAGTCGAAAAATCCGGTAAGCTGCAGGCCGGGACGATTCACGTCCTCGGTGCAGATGGCCTGATCCTCATAGCCCTCCGCACCACGCAGGACCTCCAGATTAAACTTTTTGATCAATTCGCCCAGTTTGACGGTGTACAAGCTTTCCATAGCTCTTCCTCCTATAAAGGCGGGTTGTCCCCCGCCGGTCATTTCAAAGCGATTTGTTTTATTATAATACGTACTGAACAAAGCCACAAACCTTGAAAACCAAGGTTTTCAAGGCCAAATGGCTTTGTTCAAGTGCAAGGGTTTTGGACGATCTCGTCCAAAAAAACTCGCACTTTCCGTTGGTGCGTTGAGACGCGCCAACGGAAATACGCATTGTAACAATGGCTGAATTTCATAAAAACGGCCACTTCGAGCTGTTTTTATGAAATTGCGCGGCTACCTCCGCGCGAATAAACCGCATCGCGGTTTATTCAGTAGACATTATTATACCATTCTCTTCTCCCGATTTGCAACCGGGAAGGCAATTTGTCAAAAGAAGCGGTGTCATAAGAACCTGTATACAGGTCCCACAGAAAAATTCCAGTCATTTTTAAAAAAGCACTTGCATTTTTCCGAAAGTTCTGCTATCATATCGTTCGATGCTTTTATAAGCGTATCCTGACGAGCGAGGAGGTATAAGCGAATGGCCAAATGTGAATTTTGCGACAAGGGTGTCGTGTTCGGTATTAAGGTGTCCCACTCTCACCGCCGCACCAACCGCCCCTGGAAGCCCAATGTGAAGCGCGTCAAGGCGATCGTCAACGGCACGCCCAAGCACGTTTATGTGTGCACCAGATGCCTCCGTTCGGGTAAGGTCACCCGCGCTGTGTAATTGACCAATAGAAACCAGCGTCTTTTATACCTGAAAAAACAGCAGCATGATGCCTTAGCATCATGCTGCTGTTTTTTTGAATTGTGAAACCGTCGGCAGATTTGACGCTTATTTTGCAGCAACAAGCTCCATCTGTTAGCTCTTTTCCGTCTTTTT
Organism: Flavonifractor porci; assembly: GCF_037572415.1. Lineage (NCBI taxonomy): Bacteria > Bacillati > Bacillota > Clostridia > Eubacteriales > Oscillospiraceae > Flavonifractor > Flavonifractor porci. Next base: position 255,365 of record NZ_JBBHLB010000004.1, on the reverse strand, counting down.
CACAAATCCCATATTCCAGAATTTTAATGATAGATTTGGTGCCCACAGTATGGGCAGGTAGTCATTCCAATCATTCCCTGGAGGGGCAAATGCGTATGACAAGCAGGGCATCGCCAAAAAATGAAGAAAAATATGAAACCTGCACACGCAATCACAAGGCCCAAAATACCCACTAATGGCGTGGCCGCCTTCCAAAAGAGCGAAAGAATCATGGACAGCATTCCCAGAATAATAAGTGTATTCCCTATGCGCACTACCCTCTTCATATTTTTCACCCCAGCATCAAGTAATGTGAGCCGGAAATTGCGGACAAACAGGTGAAATATCGGAAACGGTCTTACTTTCTATCCCAGTAATTTCTACAGACATCACGTATGCACTTGTATTGGCATAAATATCATTATATGCTTTTACCGCATTAAAATTGCTATCATATCCAGCAGGAACAGAATAAATTATGCGGCTACCCTGAACAACATTTGGCGTCACTTTAATGCCATCATATTCAAATTCTGGATATTGATATCCGACAGCAGTTTCTCCTTTCGTCGAAATATAGGATCTACTGCAATAGTAACCCCATCGGAATCATCCCTTCTCATTATTATTGAATACATTCCATTAGAACCAAACCTAAGTAAGAACCACTTGCGCTTTGCATATCTCTAATTATTTACAATTTTTATGCCACTGGTACTTGCAACACCTACGCCAAGCAATTTGCATAAAATACAACCATTTTATATTTACTTTTTCAGTCATATTATATCATTTTATCATATGGTCTTCAAGTATATTCTTGCGCTTGGGTGTTAGGCAGCAAGACCCGCAAAGCTGCTTTCTTGTTTCCTTTTGCTGTTGTATTCCCAGTTCAGAAACCACTCGGCATGGACCTGTCTTTTTCCCTTTCAGGCATGACAATCCCACCCTTCTGTGCTATACTGGACCCAGCTTGACAAATGAGGAGGTCCTGCTATGAGCGACTGTCTGTTCTGTAAGATCGCCGCCGGGGAGATCCCGTCCAACAAGGTCTACGAGGACGATCAGGTCTTTGCCTTCTATGACATCGATCCCCAGGCGCCCACCCATTTCCTGGTGATCCCCAAGGCCCACATCGGCTCCTGCGGTGAGATCACCGCCGACAATGCCGGCGTGGTGGCCCATATCTTTGAGGTCATCTCCAATGTGACCGCCCAGCTGGGCATCACCGACTTCCGGGTGGTGTCCAATTGCGGGGAGCAGGCGGGCCAGTCGGTCCACCACCTGCACTTCCATGTGCTGGCGGGCCGGGACATGACCTGGCCTCCGGGCTGATCCCCCAAAGGAAAAGCGGCCGCGCTGCGCGCGGCCGCTTTTGTCATGCCTCTTTTCTGGTTAAATGCCCCTCCAGCCAGGCCAGCACATCCTCATAGACCTGCTGACGGTTGGTCTCATTGAGCATCTCGTGGCGTCCCTCCGGGTAGAGCTTGAGGGCAACGTCCTTCACCCCCGCCTCTCTGAACCAGCGGGCCACTTTTTTGACACCCTTACCCTGCTGGCCCACCGGGTCCCGGTCTCCGGCAAAGAAGTACACCGGCGTATTCGGGTCCAGCCGGGCCAGGGTGCTCTTCCGGGCCAGCAGATTAAGGCCGTGCATCATGTCGTGGAACATACTCACCGAGGGCAGGAACTGGCATAGAGGGTCGGCGCAGTAGGCGTCCACCACCGCCTGATCCCGGGATATCCAGTCCGCCCCGGTGCGGGTGGGCTTGAACTGCTTGTTGTAAGCCCCAACCGACAGGTTATCCAGCAGTTTGCTGTGCGCTCTGGGGCCTTTGGTTTTCAGCAGCAGGCCGGAGAGGGCCAGCCCCGCGTTCACCTTGGCGGGTGCCTCCTGGCCTGTACCCGACAGGATGGCCCCGTCCACCGTACCCGGCCAGTAGCTGAGGTAACCCCGCACCACAAAGGAGCCCATGGAATGGCCCATGATAAAATAGGGTACCTCCGGACAGGCCTCCCCCGCCAGCCGCCGCAGGGTGCGGGTATCCTTGAGCACATACTTCCACCCATCCTTGTCGGCAAACCAGCCGTACTCCGAGGGGTCCGCCGCCGTACGGCCGTGGCCCAGGTGGTCGTGACCCACCACCCAGTAGCCATGCTCCGCCAGGAACCGGGCAAAATCATCGTACCGGCCGATATATTCCGAAATTCCGTGGACCAGCTGCACAATGGCTCTGGGCCGCTCCGCCTCCCCTTTCCACCAGGTGGCTCCCACCAGATGAACGCCGTCGCTGGAGGGGAAGGTAAATTCCTGCGTCGTTACCATAGAAATCTAGCTCCTCTTATGTTATAATAACCGCAGTCCAAACAGCCGAGCTGTTTGGGGCCGCCTTTCAGGCGGCTAGGCGCGGCGAACCGCCGCGCACTGCGCTTGTTACACCATGGCCGAAACCGGCTGCGCCGGTTTTCGCCGCTCTGCGGTGCGCAAGCCGGAGCGGCTTGCAGCCATGGTATAATATCGGATGCTATTTAGTTTAGTCTATTCCATTGCCCGGTATCCGTCAAGAGCAAGGAACGGAAACCGGGAGAAAGGACGCAGAACATGAACGCTGTGGAACGTTTTTTAAAGTACGTCACCTATGATACCCAGTCGGACGAACACAGCCAGACCACACCCTCCACCGAAAAGCAAAAGGTGCTGGGGGCCGTTCTGGCGGAGGAGCTGAACCAGCTGGGCCTGCACAACGCCCACATGGACGAGTATGGCTACGTCTACGGCTGGCTGCCCGCCACTCCGGGATGTGAGGGCATCCCCTGCATGGGCCTCATCGCCCATATGGACACCGCCCCCAGCGCCCCCGGCGCCGATGTAAAGCCCCGCATCGTCCACTATGAGGGGGGCGACATCGTTCTCAACGAGGAAAAGCAAATTGTAATGAAGGCCGCCGAGTTTGAAAGCCTGTCCAACTATGTGGGCCAGGACCTGATCGTCACCGACGGTACCACCCTGCTGGGCGCCGACGATAAGGCCGGCGTGGCGGAGATCATGTCCGCCGTGGAATATCTCACCCTCCACCCCGAGATCCCCCACGGTCGCATTGCCGTCGCCTTCACCCCCGACGAGGAGGTGGGCAACGGCGCTGATCACTTCGACGTGGCCGGTTTTGGCGCGGCGGTGGCCTACACCGTGGACGGCGGCGAGCTGGGCGAGCTGGAGTATGAAAACTTCAACGCCGCCAGCGCTCAGATCACCATTCATGGCGTGAACATCCACCCCGGCTCTGCCAAAAACAAGATGAAGAGCGCCATCCTCATGGCCGTGGAGCTGGTCAACCTGCTGCCCCCCGCCGAGACTCCCGCCCACACCGAGGGCCGGGAGGGCTTCTACCACCTGTGCGAGATGTCCGGCGATGAGACCACCGCCACCCTCTCCTATATCATCCGGGACCACGACCGTGCCAAGTTTGAGGACCGCAAGGCCTTCCTGACCCGTGTTGTGGACTATCTCAACGCCAAATACGGCGCCGGTACCGTGGAACTGGATCTGAAGGACTCCTACTACAATATGCTGGAGCAGATCGAGCCTCATATGTACCTGATCCACCGCGCCCGGGCGGCTATGGAGGCCATTGGCATCGAACCGCTGGAGGTGCCTATCCGCGGCGGCACCGACGGCGCCCGGCTCAGCTACATGGGACTCCCCTGTCCCAATCTGTGTACCGGCGGCGTCAACTTCCACGGGGTCCACGAGTATATCCCGGTGGACGCCCTGCACAAGATGACCGATGTACTGGTCCATCTGGTGAAGGCCTGAACAAGCGCAAAACAGCGCCGTCTGCTCAGCAGACGGCGCTGTTTTTATGGCCCTTTCGTTTTATTTGCCCGTGGCTTCCGTCAATTTCTGATACAGCTTCATCAGCTCCGCCACGCAGGTGGTCTCGGTGGTGGTCTTGATGTCGAAGCCGTAGGCCCGCATGACGGCCTTGTCGTTCTGCTGGTGGGCTTTCCGCAGCTCCGGGGGCATGGTGGTCTCGTCGTAGAGATCGGCCAGGCTGGAATCGGGATAGAGGGCCCGGGCGTCCAGAATGGCCTGGGCGGTCTCCTCGATCTTGGCCTTCTGTTCGTCGGTAGGCGTGGGCCAGGGGAAGTTGTTGTAAACCACATCCTTGGAATAACGGTAGTCACTCTTAATCCGCCCACATACAGCTCTTGTCCAGGCCATATGAACATTAGACATCAATACTCCAAAATGGAAAAGTCCGGCATTTGGAATGATTTGTACTGCATCATTAACTATCACTTGTGGCGATACAAAACCGAATGGAATATATCGTCTCGTTTCAGAAGAGTGCCTAGGAATGATAATATATTGAGTGTCTGGATGTCGAATTTCTTGGAAAAGAGTTGGTGTATCAGCACTTTTCCGAGTAGCCTCCTTTGTACTTTCCTGTCTAAACTTTCGGACTGCTTCTACTCTTTCCAAAATAAATTTTGACTTTCGCAGTTCAGCAGGAGAAGCGCCAACCAACCATAAACAATAGCGAGTTTTATTGTTGATATATTCGGTTGCACCATATACCCGTCTAATATATTTTTCAATTCCCGGTTCCGCCTGAATTACTTCTTGGTATTCTTCTGGTGTTAAAAATAAGAAGCCGCCATCGGTTGGTTTATTTCCATACACCATTTCCGGAACATTGCAAATAACTCGGGTTCTACTTTCAATAAAAACATCTGGACCATCAATAAGATAAGCATTGATGTTTTCAACTTCCTGACATCGCTCCGCAATGTAGAGCTTGCGATGGCTCGTATATGGTGCAACACTAAATCCAACTATTACGCAATGAACATGAGCTTTTAGGCTGGCTTCACTGTCCCAGCGGAAGGTGCGGTGTGCAAAATCGATATGAATTCCGAAACGGTCATACAGCGGCTTCCAAACACCCGCAACCTGCTCACCCTGTGTGATGGAATTTGTGGACACAAAGGCGGTGCGTATGGTTGAGTTCTGCATAAACACTGCTGCTTTGAAATACCAGCCTGAAACATAGTCGATTTTTCCTGCCGTCTTATATGGTTTTCCCTTTTCATCAATATAGATGGATAAAATATCCTGTTTCTGTTCCTTGCTTTGAAGGGAGTACCCCACAAACGGCGGGTTGCCCATGATGTAATCCAGCTCATGCTTGGGCACCACGCTCTCCCAGTCCATCCGCAGGGCGTTGCCCTCCACGATGTTGGCGTAGGATTTCAGCGGCAGGAAATCCAAAGACATATGGATAATGTCCTCAGTCTCCTTCATCATCTGGCTCTCCGCGATCCACAGGGCCGTCTTGGCCACGGTCACGGCGAAGTCGTTGATCTCGATGCCGTAGAACTGGCCGATGGAGACCTCAATGGGGTTGGTGAAATCCCCCATGGTGATCTGGTCGGAGAGGGACCGCAGGGCCTCGTTTTCCAGCTTGCGCAGGGAGATGTAAGTCTCCGTCAGGAAGTTGCCTGAGCCGCAGGCCGGGTCCAGGAATTTCAGGCCCGCCAGCTTATGCTGGAAGTCTTTCAGGCGGCGCTTCCGGGTGGTCTCCACCGCCACAGCCTGAATCTCCGCCAGCTCCCCCTTCAAATCGTCCAGAAACAGCGGGTCAATGACCTTGTGGATATTCTCGATGCTGGTATAGTGCATCCCGCCGGAGCGCCGGGTCTCCGGGTTCAGGGTGCTCTCAAACACAGCGCCGAAAATGGTGGGACTGATGGAGGACCAGTCAAAGTCCGCGCTGGCCCGCTGGAGGATCAGGTCCACAATGGTCTCGTCCAGCCGGGGAATGATGATAGCCTCATCGGCAAACAGCCCGCCGTTGACATAGGGAAACGAAGCCAGATCGTCGTCCATATAGGGGTCCCGGTCCTCCGGCCTGGTATCCAGCACCTGGAACAGATCCATCAGAGCACGGCGGGCGTCGCTCTGGTGGCGCTGCATATAGTCGTGGAACTTGCCGTGGCCCCCGAAAATCTCCGCGTCCTCGGCGTACAGGCAGAACACCAGCCGGACGCACAGGGCGTTCAGGCTCTTCAGCGTCTCCGGGGATTCCGGGTCCTTGTACTGCTTCAAAAGCGCGTCGTACAGGGTACCCACGATCTCACCGGCCTGCAAGGAGATCTCCATCTCCTTCCTGATGTTTTCGTCTCCGGTGTCCACCAGGAAATTCAGGCGGTGATATTCCTTCTCCAGATCGGCCAGGGCCACCACTTCCGGCTCGTCGTTGGGGCGGTTCATGTCGTGGACGTGGAACTCCCGGAAATTGCATACCACGATCCACCGGGGGTTCTTGTCGTGGGGCAGATAGCCCGCGTAACGGCGGGCCTGCTGATAGGGGATCAGCATGGAGCCGTCAGACTGCTTGTAGCCCCGCCGCAGGTCGATGTCCGCCCCCTTTTGCTCAATGAGGACACGGGTATCCTTGATATATCCATCAATGAAGCTGACGTGGTCCAGCTTCACAGGACACTCAAACTCAATGGCCTTCTCCGGCTCCGCCACACCGTAGACGTTCCGAAGCAGGTCGATCCAGAAACGCTGGGTCTCCTGCTTCTCGTCGCCCCGGCCTGCCCAATAGGCTGTAAACTCCTTCGCCGCCGCCCTCTGCTGCACATCTGTCATGATATCCGCTCCTCCTGGGTGCTGATTTACTGCTTTTATTAAGCATAGCATAGACCTGTTCATATTTCCAGCCGCCGTATCAGATTCTCCTGCCGCTGATTGGACATAAAAAATCCCCTCCGTTGGGAGGGGACTTTTTTTACATGACCATCTGAAAGAACTGCCAGATCAGCTTGCCGCCGTAGAAAATAATGATAATGCCGCAGACAATGTTGATGACCCGCAGGATCTTGTCGTTGAAGCGGGCGGAGAAGAGGGAGATCAGCACCGTGATGCCGAAGAACCATAGGAAGGAGGCGGTGGAGGACCCCAGGATCAGCTGGGTGCTCACCCCGCCGGGGTTGCCCGCCCGGAAGCCGCCGAACAGCATGGTGCCGTCGATGATGGCCTGAGGGTTGAACCAGGTCACCACGCAGGCCTTGGCCGCCACACGGGGCAGGGAGATGTTTACATCCACATTGTTGTCCATGGTGGGCTTATCCCGCAGCAGACTGATCCCGATCCAGATCACGATGGCGCCGCCTACCAGCAGAATGACCATCTGCAGCCAGGTAAAGTGCTCCATCAGCGCGCCAATGCCAAAGAAGCAGGCCAGCGCCAGGGTCACATCAAAGAAGACCACGATGAGGGCGGTCAGCAGCGCCTTGTGCCTTGGCTGGGTCAGGGCCGAGTTGATGACAAACAGGTTCTGCATCCCGATGGGGGCCACATAGGCCAGGCCAATGCCAAGACCGGTCAGATAGGGCGGCATGGAAATTCCTCCTAAAAAATGCTTTTCATTTTTACAACCTGGTAGTATTATAGTACCTATATTGCCCCAGCGCAAGAGCGCAGAAATTTCGTACCAGGTAAGGAGGAACTGACCTGTGGAACATGAAAACTGTCCCTGCATGGAGACCTGCCCGCTGAACCACGCCCTGTCCCTTATCGGCGGCAAGTGGAAGATGCAGATCCTGTGCTCCCTGTACAACAATGGCCCCACCCGGTACAATCAACTGAAAAAGACGCTGGACGGGGTATCCAACACAGTGCTGGCCAATGCCCTGCGGGAGCTGGAGGAGGACAAGCTGGTCACCCGGACAGAGTATCTGGAGGTACCGGTGCGGGTGGAATACAGCATCACTGAGCCCTGCAAGCAGCTGATCCCCATTCTGGATCAGCTGGGCAACTGGAGCATCTCCCTCTAAATACAAAAAAGCCGCGGGATTTGCCCGCGGCTGGATAGAAACTCAGTCTTTGTGGGTCATATTGAACTTGACCCGGTTCCAGAAGGTATCCTTCTCGTATCCCTTGGACACCCGGAACTGCCATTCCGCGTCCCTGGCCTGCCTGCGGCAGACTTTTTCTGCATGGCTCATCCGGTCGTCAGGAGGAAGGTTCTGGCTCAGCCTGGCCTGCATCATAGCAAACGCAGCAGTCATTCCTAACCCTTGCATATGATACTCCTTTCTCAGTCGCACCAGTAACGGGGATTCCTTCTGACTTAAACATACCAGAGCGGTATCCAAAAGTCAACCGTTGAAAATCACCCAAAAACGCCGTTTACCGGCGGTTAGGAGAATCTATATGGCTAAAACATTGGTATTGGCGGAAAAGCCCTCGGTAGCGCGGGAATTGGCCCGTGTGTTGGGCTGCAAAAAGTCCGGCGAGGGTTTTCTGGAGGGGGAACACTACATCGTCACCTGGGCCCTGGGCCATCTGGTGGAGTTGGCGCCCCCGGAGGACTACGACAAGGCCTGGGCCAAGTGGGATCTGCTCACTCTGCCCATGCTGCCTGACAGAATGAAAACGGTGGTCATTCCCCAATCCGGGCGGCAGTTCCGGGCGGTACAGGCCCAGATGCGCCGGGGGGACATCAGCGATCTGGTCATCGCCACCGACGCCGGCCGTGAGGGGGAGCTGGTAGCCCGGTGGATCATGGAGAAGGCGGGCTGGAAGAAGCCGGCCAAGCGGCTGTGGATCTCCTCCCAGACCGATAAGGCTATCAAGGAGGGCTTTGCCCACCTGCGTCCCGCCGCCGACTACGACAACCTGTACCACTCCGCCCGGGCCCGCAGCGTGGCCGACTGGGTGGTGGGTCTCAACGTCACCCGGGCCCTCACTTGTAAATACAACGCTCAGCTGTCCGCCGGACGGGTCCAGACCCCCACCCTGGCCCTCATTGTGGACCGGGAGGAGGAGATCCGCAAGTTCCAGCCCAAGGAATTTTACACCGTATCCGTGAAGCTAAATGGCTTCACAGCGACATGGCGCGATAAAAACGGACAAGCCCGTATTTTCAATAAGGAGCAAGCAGATTCCCTTGTCAATAAACTGACAGGAAAGACCGCCGTGCTCACCGAAGTCAAGCGCACCTGGAAGCAAACGCCTCCCCCTGCCGCCTACGACCTGACCGAGCTGCAGCGGGACGCCAACAAGAAGTACGCCTACTCCGCCAAGGAGACCCTGTCCGTCATGCAGAACCTCTATGAGGTCCACAAGATCCTCACCTATCCCCGCACCGACTCCCGCTATATCTCCGACGACGTGGTCCCCACCCTGCCTGAGCGGCTGCGCAGCGTGATGATCGACGAATACGCCCCTCTGGCCCGGCAGATCATGAGCCATCGTCCCCTCCAGACCCGCTACCTGGTGAACAACGCCAAGGTGAGCGACCACCACGCCATCATCCCCACCGAGGAACAGGTGGACCTGTGGCGGCTGTCCGGTCCGGAGCGCAACATCTTCGACCTGGTGGCCCGCCGCTTCCTGGCGGTGCTGCTGCCCCCCTTCGAGTATGAGGAGGTCTCTCTCAAGCTGACCATCGACGGCGAGACCTTCCATGCCCGGGGTAAAATCGTAAAGGAGCCCGGTTGGAAGGCGGCCTATGACCGCTCCTTCGATCTGGAGGAGCCGGAGGACGAGGAGGAGCGGGAGCAGTCTCTGCCCGACCTGCGCCAGGGGGATAAGCTGCCTGTGCTGTCCGTCCGGGCCAATGTGGGCAAGACCGCGCCTCCCAAGCGGTACACCGAGGCCACCCTGCTCACCGCCATGGAGCACCCCGCCGCTCAGGTACAGGACCGGGACCAGAGCAAGATCCTGGAGGAGACCGGAGGTCTGGGCACCCCCGCCACCCGGGCGGATATCATTGAAAAGCTGTTCTCCTCCTTCTATATCGAGCGGCGCGGCAAAGAGCTGGTACCCACCTCCAAGGGGGTCCAGGTGGTGGGACTGGCCCCCGCCGACCTGCGCTCAGCCTCCCTCACCGCCCAGTGGGAAAAACGGTTGGGAGACATCGCCCAGGGCAAGGAGAAGGAGGACGCCTTCGTGGGTGAAATGAAGGGCTACGCCTCCCATCTGGTGGCCGAGGTGAAGTCCAGCGACGCCACCTATACCCACGATAATGTGACCCGGGAAAAGTGTCCCGACTGCGGCAAGTTCCTGCTCAGCGTCAAGGGTAAGCGGGGCAAGATGCTGGTATGTCCCGACCGTGAGTGCGGCTACCGCCGCTCGGTCACCCAGACCACCAACGCCCGCTGCCCCAACTGCCACAAAAAGATGGAGCTGCGGGGCGAGGGGGATAAGCAGCTCTTCGCCTGCGTGTGCGGCTACCGGGAGCGGCTCAGCGACTTCAAGAAGCGGCGGGAGAGCAGATCCGCCGGCAAGGGAGATGTGCGCCGCTACCTCCAGCAGCAGGAGCAGCAGAAGGACAGCGGCAGCTCCGCCATGGCCGAGCAGCTGAAAAAGTGGCTGGAACAGAACAAATAAGAGAGAACGAGAGAGAAAAGAGGGGTTTCTATGGATGTAATCGTATCCTTCATCAACTGGCTGGACGACTTTATCTGGGGCATTCCCATGATCGTGCTGCTCTTCGGCACCCACCTGTTTATGACGGCACGCACCGGCTTTATCCAACGCAAAACCTTTACGGGCATTCGCCTGTCGGTGACCCGTGACCCCGACTCCCCCGGCGACGTGAGCCAGTTTCAGGCCCTCACAACTGCACTGGCATCCACCATCGGCACCGGCAACATCATCGGTGTGGGCACCGCCATTTTTCTGGGCGGCCCAGGCGCGGTATTCTGGTGCTGGATCGCCGGCATCTTCGGTATCGCCACCAAGTACGCCGAGTCCCTCATCGCCGTGAAGTACCGGGTGCGCACCCCAGACGGCAAGATGCAGGGCGGCGCCATGTATGCCCTGGAGCGGGGCCTGGGCCTGAAATGGCTGGGCGTCCTCTTTGCCGCCCTGGCCGCTCTGGCCTCCTTCGGCATCGGCTGCGGCACCCAGATCAACGCCATTGCCGAGGTCATCCAGAACAACGTTCCCTTCTCTATCCCGCCCATTATCATCGGCCTCGTGGGCGGCCTGCTCACTGCCATCGTTATTATTGGCGGCATCAACTCCATTGCCAGCGTCTGTGAAAAACTGGTGCCCTTCATGGCAGCCTTCTATGTATTGGGCTGTATCATCATTCTGGGCTTCAACTACGACTTCATCCTCCCTGCCATCGACGCTATTATCCATCTGGCCTTTACCCCCGGCGCGGTGGCCGGCGGTCTGGTGGGCCAGGGTCTGATGATCGCCATGCGCTTCGGCGTGGCCCGAGGCCTGTTCTCCAATGAGTCTGGCTTGGGCTCCGCTCCTCTGGTGGCCTCCGCCGCCCAGACCCGCAACCCAGTGCGTCAGGCCCTGGTCTCCGCCACCGGCACTTTTTGGGACACGGTGGTAGTTTGCCTCATGACCGGTCTGGTGCTGGTATCCACTATCATGAAAAACCCTGCCATCAACATGGCGGATGTGGCAGACGGCGGCCAGCTGACCACCCTGGCCTTTGCTCAGATCCCCGTGCTGGGACCGGTGATCCTGGTGGTGGGCATCATCACCTTTGCCTGGTCCACCATCCTGGGCTGGTCCTACTACGGTGAGCGGTGCGCCCAGTATCTGTGGGGCAAAAAGGCCATTCTCCCCTACAAGATCCTCTTTGTGGCGGTGGTTGTAGTGGGCCCGGTGCTGGCTCTGGACCTGGTGTGGACCATTGCCGATATCCTCAACGCTTTCATGGCTATCCCCAACCTGGTAGCGGTCCTTCTGCTCTCCGGCGTCATTGCAAAAGAGACCAAATACTATCTGAATCACCTGGACGAGGTGGATACCACCGAGATCCCCAGCGTGGATAAGTAGTTGACAACACTTTTTTGCAGTGCTATGATAAGGCCAACAAGTTCATATGCAGTCTTCAGGGCAGGGTGAAATTCCCGATCGGCGGTAAAGTCCGCGAGCGCGCAAGCGCAGGATTTGGTGTAATTCCAAAACCGACAGTTAAAGTCTGGATGGAAGAAGACGCCGGCGGGAATGGATGTACCCTTTTTTCTTTTGGTACCATTTTTCCTGCCCAGCAGTTGCTTTCTCAGCGCCCCGAAGTTAATTCGGGGCGCTTTTTTCGTCCCGAAAAAGGAGGGACAAGCGAATATGAACGATACTGACTACATGGCGCTGGCTATAAAGCTGGCCCAACAGGGCACCGGATGGACCAGCCCCAATCCTTTGGTAGGGGCGGTGCTGGTGAAGGAGGGCCGGATCATTGGCCAGGGATGGCACCGCCGCTGTGGCGGACTTCACGCCGAGCGGGAGGCTCTGGCTGCCTGTACAGAGGACCCGACAGGAGCCACCCTGTACGTCACCCTGGAACCCTGCTGCCACCAGGGCCGTCAGCCCCCCTGCACTCAGGCCATTCTGGATGCAGGCATTGTTCGGGTGGTCATCGGCTCCCGGGACCCCAACCCCCTGGTCCACGGCAAGGGGGCTACCCTGCTGCGGCAAGCTGGAGTAGACGTGGAAGAAGATTTCATGAGGGACCAGTGCGATACCCTGAACCCGGTATTCTTCCACTACATCACCCACAAGACCCCCTATGTGGCCATGAAATACGCCATGACCGCCGACGGCAAGATCGCCTGCCATACCGGCCTATCCCAGTGGGTCACCGGAGAGACCACCCGGGCTCATGTCCAGACTCTGCGGCACCAATACCGGGGCATTCTGGCAGGCATCGGCACGGTGCTTCAGGATGATCCTCGGCTCACCTGCCGGATGGAAGGTGGACGGAATCCGGTACGCATCATCTGCGACTCCCAGCTGCGCATCCCCCTCACCTCCAACTTGGTCCGCACCGCCAGGGAGGTGCCCACCATCATGGCCTGTGCCTCCCCTATGCCGGACAAGCGGGCTGCCCTGGAGGACCACGGGATCACGGTACTGGACCTGCCCGGCCCCGACGGCCGGGTGGACCTGCCCGCCCTGATGGCAGAGCTGGGAAAACAGGAGATCGACGGCGTGCTGCTGGAGGGGGGCGGCGGACTCAATGAGTCCATGCTGCGGCAGGGACTGGTACAGAAAGTATACTGTTACCTGGCTCCCAAGCTGTTCGGCGGAGCGGAGGCCAAAAGCCCGGTGGAGGGCCGGGGGGTAGACTGTCCGGAGGATTGCTGGCGGCTCTCTTCCCCCACCTGCACCCCCATGGGCGAGGACCTGCTGCTGGAATATGAGGTGATACAGAATGTTCACAGGGATCATTGAAGAACTGGGCACCGTCCGCAAAGTGGGAGCAGGCAGCCTGGAACTGGCCGCCCGTATAGTACTGGAGGGAACCAAACTGGGTGACTCTATCGCGGTAAATGGGGTGTGCCTAACGGTAACCGCCCTCTCCCCCACCGGTTTTACCGCCGACGTGATGCCCGAAACCTTCCGGCGCACCGGGTTGGGCTTGCTGCATCCCGGCTCTCAGGTCAATCTGGAGCGGGCCATGGCGGCAGACGGACGTTTTGGCGGCCACATTGTCACCGGCCACATCGACGGCACCGGTACCGTCAGTTCCCTCCGTCGGGAGGGCAACGCGGTGTGGGTCACCATCTCCGCCGCCCCGGAACTGCTCTCCGGCATCGTGGAGAAGGGCTCCATCGCCATTGACGGCATCAGCCTGACGGTAGCTGCCGTCACCGACCGGGACTTCTCTGTCTCCATCATCCCCCACACCGGGGCCCAGACCACCCTGCTGAACCGAAGAGCAGGAGACGCCGTCAATCTGGAGACCGATATTTTAGGAAAATATGTGGCCAGACTGCTGGACCGGGAGGCACCCAAGTCCTCCGGCATCACTATGGAATTTCTGGCGCAACACGGATTTTAAAGGAGGATACATACCATGGGATTTGCCACCATCGAGGAGGCCCTGGAGGAGCTGCGGGCCGGTCACCTCATTATGTGCATCGACGACCCGGACCGGGAAAATGAGGGCGATCTGATCTGCGCCGCCCAGTTTGCCACCACCGAGAACGTAAACTTTATGGCGGTCCATGCCAAGGGCCTGATCTGCACCCCCATGTCGGAGGCGGTAGCCGCCCGGCTGGGGCTGGAGCAGATGGTAAAGGTAAACACCGACAACCACCAGACCGCCTTTACCGTATCCATCGACCATGTGGACACCTCCACCGGCATCTCCGCCGAGGAGCGGGGCTTTACTTGCCGCCGGTGCGCCTCCCCTACCGCCAAACCGGAGGAGTTCCGGCGGCCCGGCCATGTGTTCCCCCTGGTGGCTCGCCGTGGAGGCGTACTGGCCCGCAACGGTCACACCGAGGCCACGGTGGACCTGTGCCGCCACGCGGGCCTTGCTGAGTGCGGCCTGTGCTGCGAGATCATGCGGGAGGACGGCACCATGATGCGCACCACCGAGCTGCTGGAAAATGCAGAGGCCTGGGGTGTGAAGGTCATCACCATCAAGGATCTCCAGGACTACTGCCGCCTCCACGACAAGCACGTGGTCCGGGAGGCGGTGGCCAAAATGCCCACCAAATACGGCTACTTCACCATCTACGGCTACACCAACGACCTTACCGGCGAAAGCCATGTGGCTCTGGTCAAAGGCAATATTGGGGACGGCATGGGTGTGCTGTGCCGGGTCCACTCCGAGTGTCTTACCGGAGACGTGTTCGGCTCCCAGCGGTGCGACTGCGGCCAGCAGCTGACCGCCGCCATGGAGCGCATCGAAAAAGAGGGCCGTGGCGTGGTGCTCTATATGCGGCAGGAGGGCCGGGGCATCGGCCTCATCAATAAGCTGAAAACCTACACCCTCCAGGAGCAGGGGTATGACACGGTGGAGGCCAACATCAAGCTGGGCTTCGCCCCCGACCTGCGGGAGTACTGGATCGGAGCTCAAATTCTCCGGGATCTGGGGGTCAAGGAACTGAGGCTTCTGACCAATAATCCGGACAAGATCTACGGCCTGTCCGGCTTCGGCCTGGAGATCACCGAACGAGTACCCATCGAGGCAGCACCCCAGGAGCATGACCATTTCTACCTGTGGACCAAGCGGGAAAAAATGGGCCACCTGCTGGAGCAGGTGGCCGACGACGATAAGATTCAGGGAGGCATTTGACATGAACATTCTGGAAGGAAAACTGATCGGCAGCGAAAGCCTGCACATTGCCATTGTGGCGTCCCGCTTCAACGAGTTCATCGTGAGCAAGCTGCTCTCTGGCGCGGAGGACGGCCTGGTACGTCACGGCATTCCCACCGGGAACATTGACGTTGCCTGGGTACCAGGTGCATTCGAGATCCCGGTAGCCGCCCTCCACCTGGCCCAGAGCGGCAAGTATGACGCGGTGATCTGCCTGGGCGCCGTCATCCGTGGTTCCACCTCCCACTACGACTATGTGTGCGCCGAGGTGTCCAAAGGCGTGGCTCAGGCCTCCCTCCAGACCGGCAAGCCGGTGCTCTTCGGGGTGCTCACTACTGACACCATCGAGCAGGCCATTGAGCGGGCCGGCACCAAGGCGGGCAACAAGGGCTATGACTGCGCCCTATCCGCCATTGAGATGGTCAATCTCTTCGCACAACTTTCCTGAGACGAGAAAAGCGGGTCTGCTGTGAATCGTTGTTTCGCAGCAGACCCGCTTTTCATTTTTTACACACCCAGATCCACGGTATACTGATAGGGGCACATGGAGATGGGGTCGTCTTCAAAGGCCCGGTTTCTGGCCAGTTCCTCGTTATCAAACAGGTCGTAGAAACCAAAGGTAAAGCTGCTGCTGTTGTGGCTCTCCACCAGTTCATTGGGGATGGCCGCATAGAGGGTGAAAGAGCCGGTGGACAGGGGATCGATCTCATAGATGCTCTCTCCCTCGGCGGTAATGACGTCACATTCGTTGGCGGTCACGCCGAAGTTGTAGTCGTCCAGCTTAAAGTTACCTTCAAAGAAGTCGTAGACCGGCAGGGCCTCGGTGGCCAGATTCTTGATGGTACCCTTGATGTACACGAACTGCTTTCCGCTCTCCGGCTCAGGGCCGGTGGTACGGGTAATCTTTACGCCATTGTCGGTGGTAATGGTTGTTCTGATATCCTCGGCGACCCCGGTTTCGGTGAAGGTCATCTCAACAAAGTCCAGCGTGATGGTATCGCCAATGGCAAAGGACTCCACCGCCGGCTTGGTCGTCTCCTCTACCGGCTGGCTCTCCGTGGGTTCCACCGCAGGGGACGGAGAATTGTTTCCGACCTCATTCCCCGTGGGCGACTGGGTGGTTTTGCCGCTCCCCCCGCCGCTGCACGCGGCTAGAGCGCACATCATAGCCGCTGCCAGCAAAGCTGCCATCCATTTCTTCATGTTCATCCATTCCTTTCCTTGTAAGATTAGGGCAGATACACCCCTGACGGAACTTCAGAACCAAGTGTAGCACAAGCAAGAATGGCGTTACAATATCCCCTCTGCATAGTGTTTGCCGCTTATTACCTCAGCAGCGCCGCCATATCTTCCGGCAGCGGGCAGGTCAGACGGAGATGCACCCCGTTGATGGGGTGGGTCAGAAACAGCTCCGATGAGTGGAGGGCTGGTCGGGCAATGAGGCCCTTGTCCTCCCTGCCGTAGAGGAAGTCGCCGGTGAGCGGACAGCCCAGCCAGACCATGTGAACCCGGATCTGGTGGGTACGGCCTGTCTCAAGATCCAGCTCCACCAGCGCCCGGTTCCCCGTCCGCTCCACCATCCGGTAACGGGTAGCGGCGGGCTGGCCCGCCGGGTCCACCTGCCGCTGGATCAGAGAGCCGGGGACCCGCCCGATGGGGACCTCCACCCTTCCCTGTTCCGGCGCCGGCACACCGTCACACACCGCCAGATAGATCCGCCGAAAGGCAGCGGTATGGAGCTGCTCCTTCAGCCGCTCCTGGGCCAGCGGGTGTTTGGCAATCACCATCAGGCCGGAGGTGCCTCTGTCCAGCCGGTGGACCGGGTGAACCCCCGCCGTTTCCCCCTTCTGTTGGTAATAATAAGCGATATAATTGCACAGGGTCTCTCTGCCATTGCCTGGTCCGGGATGGACCGGTACGCCGGGGGCCTTGTTCACCACCAATAAGTCCTGGTCCTCATAGACCACGTCCACCGGCCCAGGCGTGGGGAGCACAACCTCGGGCCGGTCCGGATCGTCCACCCGTACGGAAAGGACCTGTCCCGCCGCTGCCCGCTGGCCGGTGATGGCCCGGACGCCGTCCAGCAGGATACCGTCCTCCAGCCACTTGATGCGCTTGATCACGGTGCCTGACAATCCAAGTTCCCGGCGCAGCAGCGTGTCGATCTTCTCTCCGTCCCACTCCGAGGTCACCGTCAGCGTCAGCCGCCGCCCGTTCTGTTGGGCCATTGTCTCCCCCCTCCTTTCTTTTTGAGTATAGCATGGCAGCCTGTACTTTTCAAATTGAGGTTTTTCATGTATAATAGTTAGATGAGCAAGTGATACTTGGGTAGCACTACTGCACCTTTCCAGGAAGCGAGGCGCCGTCTATGGCAGAAAAACTGGGCATCTACATCCACATTCCCTTTTGCCGCAGCAAATGCGACTATTGCGATTTCTACTCTCTGGCTGGGCAAGAGGGACGGATGGACGACTACCAGAAGGCCTTACTGGCCCATCTCAAGGAAACCGCCCCTCAGGCCAGAGGCTGGCAGGTTGACACCGTTTATTTTGGCGGCGGTACACCCAGTTTTTATGGGGAAAAGCGGCTGCGGGAGCTGCTACGGCTCATTGCCAAGCGCTTTGACCTAGCCAAGGACGCGGAGATCACCGTGGAGTGCAATCCGGACAGCGTGGATTTAAAAATGCTCCAAGCCCTCCGCCGGGCCGGTGTCAACCGGCTCTCTCTGGGCGTTCAGTCCGCCTGCGACCAAGCTCTTCAGAGCCTTCACCGCCCCCACACCTTTGAACAGGCGGTCCAGGCAGTCACCCTGGCACGGCAGGCCAAGTTCCAGAATCTGAGTCTGGATCTGATCTACGGTCTGCCCGGTCAGGAACTGACCGCCTGGCAGGACACAGTGGAGCAGGTTCTCTCCCTCAAACCGGAGCATTTGAGCTGCTACGGTCTGAAGGTGGAGTCGGGTACCCCTCTGGACTACCGGGTCTCCCGGGGCGAAAAGCTACCCGATGATGACGCTCAGGCAGATATGTACCTCTGGACGGTGGAACGGCTGGAACAAGAGGGCTACCGCCAGTATGAGATCTCCAACTTCGCCCGCTCCGGCTATCAGTCCCGCCACAACCTGAAGTATTGGATGGGCCGGCCCTATATCGGTTTTGGTCCCGGCGCCCACTCTGACTTCGGCGGACGACGCTACTCCTTTATCCGGGACCTGGAGGGCTATATCTCCGGCGTTTTGGAGGGAGGCGTGGTGATCGACTCCTCCGACCTGATCCCCTCCCGGGAGCGGGGCAGCGAATATCTCATGCTGCGGATGCGCACCACCCGTGGAATCGAGGAGTGGGAGTACCGCCGGGAATTTTTCCTGGATTTCGATCCCATTGAACAGAAGCTGGAAGATTATGAGCGCCACGGCTGGGCAGAACGCCATGACCGCCGCTGGCACCTCACTCCCAAGGGATTTCTGGTATCCAATCAGCTCATTGGGGATCTTTTGGCAGTCCAGGAGGAGGCAACTCTGGAAAAGACACTTCCTCGCTTGAAACAGGGGCGTCCTGAGGACTCAGAATAAAGATTTTGGTTCAGATACCCCCGCTTGTTTACAAGCGGGGGTATCTGTGTTAACATAACGTATATATCTTTTCACCCGATCATAGGAGGACGATCATGAAGCATTTTATCCGGCGAAGCGCCGCAGCAGGCCTGGCTCTGGCTCTGACGGTCACTGCGGCGTCGGCCTCATACGCGCTGGGCTGGGACCTGCACACAGGCCAGGTCCCTCTCTCTCAGGGTGCCACCCTGGGCAAAAACATTTTCTGGAGTGACAGCTACTCCGATCTGCGCCACGAGTACTACATCTCTTACAGTCCCAATGAAAATGTAGTGCCTACCGTAGCCTACGGAAACAAGGTACTGGACCGGCTCACCCTGTCCAACATGGCCAAGAATCTGGAAAATCAGGGGAAGCGGGTGGTCTCCGGCATCAACGGAGACTGGTATGTACTTTCCACCGGCTCCACAGTAGGCCTGCTGGTCACCGACGGCGTAGTACGTGCCACCCCCTACTACAACAACTCCTGGGCCATCGGTTTTCACGAGGACGGTACCGCCTTTATCGGTCAGCCAGCCCTCTCCACCACTGTCACCTTCGGCGGCTCCACTTACAAGGTGAGCGGCGCCATCAACAAAGTGCGCAAGCTCACCGCCAGTGACACCAGCGGTGGGCTGACCCTGCTCACCTCTGACTTCGCTTCCACCACCCAGAATACCGACCCCGGTGTGGATGTGATCCTCACCCCGGTGGACGACGGCAGCGGCACCAGCGCCATGCAGCCCACCATCGGCAAGGAGGTCCAGTATACCGTGGACCAAGTGCTGGAATCCACCGGCAGCATCGCCATTCCCGAGGGCAAGGCTGTCCTCACCATGAATGCCAAGGACAACGCCGACATTCTAGCCAAGCTCCGCGCCCTCCAGCCCGGCGACACGGTGACCCTGTCCATCACCAGCACCGATGAGCGGTGGAACAGCGTGGACCAGGCACTGGGCGGTACTTATAAAATTGTTACCGACGGCAAGGTGGTCTCCTCCGGCCTGCCCTCGGAGCGCACCGCCTGGACAGCAGTTGGCGTAAAGGCGGACGGCACCGTGATCTTCTACACCCTGGACGGCAAGCAGTCCGGCTATAGTGTGGGCTGCACCCTGTCCCAGGCTGCTCAGCGACTGGTGGAACTGGGTTGTGTGGAGGCCATTGCCATGGACGGCGGCGGCTCCACCACCATCGGCGCTACCTATCCAGACACCAACGGAATGCAGGTGGTCAACCGTCCCTCTGATGGTTCCCAGCGTTCCAACAGCACCGCTATCTTCCTGACCACCACCCTTCAGCCCACCGGTGAGCTGGACAGCTACTATGTGACCCCCACCGATTCCATGCTACTCTCCGGCGCCACAGTTCAGCTCTCTGCTACCGGCCTGGATACCAACTACTATCCCACCACTGGAAACACGGTATCCTGGTCCGTTTCTGACGGCGGCGGAACCATCGATGAGAGCGGGCTCTTTACCGCCGGCAGCAAGAGCGGTTTCTACCAGGTCACCGCTACAGATGGTGAGCACTCGGGCACCGCCTATCTGACCACCGTGGCCACACCGGACGCCATCACTATTTCCAGTGAGTCTACCGGCTCCAAGATCACCTCCCTGAACCTCAATCCCGGTCAGCAGATCGATCTGAAGGCCTCTGCCACCTACCGCACCCTGGGACTCACTGCCCAGGACACCTGCTTTACCTGGTCCCTGGACTCTGCTCTGGGCACGATCGATGCTAACGGTGTACTTAAGGCCTCTCAGGAGAGCGGCAGCGGCAGTCTCACCGTCTCCGCCGGCGGCAAGAGCGTCACCATCCCGGTCACCATTGCCAGCCATGTCAAGACCCTGGATACCTGTGAGGGCGACCTGTCTTCCTTCCAGAACACCGATACCGCCACCGCCGAGAAGGAAACCGGTCTGGACTTCGTACACAACGGCAGCCAGAGCCTGAAGCTGTCCTATGATGCCACCAGCGGCTCCGCCAGTCTGTCTACCTCCCTCTCCATTCCCGAAGGGGAAAGCTGGCTGGGTATGTGGGTATACGGCAACGGTTCTGGCAATACCCTGATGGCCACCGCCGCTGATCCGGATGGACAGACCCAGCAGTTCCTTCTGACCGCCCTGGACTTTACCGGCTGGAAGTATGTCATGGTCCAGCTGCCCGCCGGTACCTCCACTCTGTCCAGCCTGGATGTGATCTACGGCGGCGGCGCGGAGCGCCAGACGGGCTCCATCTGGCTGGACCAGCTGGTCACCGCCAATCAGCAGGTTACCGACAGCATCGCCCCCACTGTCTCCGTGTCGGTAAAGGGCACCCAGCTCACCGCCACAGTCAAGGATGATCTGGACAAGAGCATTCCTCAGAGCAATGTGGCCCTCACTTATGACGGCAAGCCCCTGACTGCCAGCTGGAATGAAGCCACCGGCACGCTTACCGCCACCCTGCCTGCCGCTGACAACGGCTATCACCGGGCCACCGTCACTGCCTCCGATGCAAGCGGCAATCTTGCCCGGGCATCCGCCGACGTGAAGCCCTCCTCCAGTCGGCCCAGTCCCTTCGGCGATATGACCGGCCACTGGGCAGAGCCCTACGCCACCTTCCTGTACGACCAGGGCATCTCCCAGGGCACCGGTGGAAATACCCCTCAGTACGAACCCAACAAGAACATCTCCCGGGCGGAGTTCTTTGCCCTGGCGGCCCGGTGGATGGGCCTGGATCTGGAGCAGTACGCCAATGTGGAGCTGCCCTTTGCCGACGCCGACGCCATCCCCTCCTGGGCCCTCAGCGAGATCAAGGCTATGTACAGCCTGGGTATCCTTCAGGGCGCCTCCAGCGGCGGTCAGCTGCTGGCCAACCCCATGTCCACCATCACCCGTGCTGAAGCCATCACCATTCTGGGCCGTACCCAGGTCAAGGGCTACACCGCCAATGATCTGACCTTTGACGACGCCGGTCAGGTCCCCGCCTGGGCTCTCTCCTACACACAGATCCTGGTGACCCAGGGCGTGGTCAGCGGCAACAACAATCTGATCCGCCCCGCCGACTCCATCACCCGGGGCGAGGTTGCCAAACTGCTGTACGCCATGCTGTGATATCAAACAGGCAAGAAAAAAGTGCGCTGACGCGCACTTTTTTCTTGCTCTTATTCTGCTTGGGGCAGCCGTCCGTACAGTGCCATCTGCCGGTGGAGTTTGACCGCCAGCGCCGGGCTGTCAAAGCCCTCCGGCGCTCGCCAGGTCCAGTTGCGGCCCAAAGTAGATGGGGTATTCATCCGCCCCTCCGAGCCAAGCCCCAGCACGTCCTGGATCTGTACCACAGCATACCGGCCCACACTGGCCCAGACCGTCCGCATCATGCCCCAGTTCTCCCCTTCCCGTTGGTCCAGGTGGAGATACTCCCGGGCATAAGCCACATCCTCCGGTCGGGCGGTCACCAGCCAGCCCATAGCGGGCTCGTTGTCGTGGGTACCCACATAGACCACACAGTTGGCCGGATAGTTGTGAGGCAGATAGGCCGGCCCCTCCTTATCCCGGCTGTCAAAGGCAAACTGGAGCACCTTCATACCGGGGAATCCGGTCTCATCCCGAAGGCGGTGGACTGATGGAGTCAGAAAGCCCAGATCCTCCGCAATGATATCCTTTTTACCCAGGGCCCGCTCCACGGCCTGGAAAAGTTTGATCCCGGGGCCCTGCCGCCAGCGGCCATTCTGGGCAGTGGGCTCCCCATAGGGGATGGCATAGTAAGCATCAAAGCCCCGGAAGTGGTCGATGCGCAGCACGTCGTAGATCTCAAACTGATAGGCGATGCGGCGCACCCACCAGGAAAAGTTGTCCCGCTCCATATAGTCCCAGTCAAAGAGCGGGTTACCCCACAGCTGGCCGTCAGCGGAGAAGCCGTCAGGCGGACAGCCCGCCACCTCAGTGGGCCGTCGGTGCTCGTCCAGCTGGAACTGCTCCGGATGGGCCCACACATCCACACTGTCTGCGGAGACATAGATGGGCAGATCGCCGATGATCCGGATACCCCGCCCGTTGGCGTACTCCTTGAGTGCCTTCCACTGCCGGAAAAAGAGGTACTGCACCCCTCTCCAGAAGGCCAGATCGGCGGCCAGGGCCCGGCGTACTCGATTGAGAGCCACCCGCTCCCGGTCCCTGACCGGCTGCTCCCAGTCCGTCCAGGGCTCACCACCATTGGCCTCTTTCATTGCCATAAAGAGGGCATAGTCCTCCAGCCAGAAGGAGTTCTCCTCACAGAAGGTCCAGTAGTCCGCCGTGGGTGCAGCCAGCAGCGCCTTGCACGCCTTCCGCAGCACCGGGTAGCGGTTGTGATACAGTTTGCCGTAATCCACCCGCTGAGGATCGTCCCCCCAGTCCAAAGACTCATAGTCCGACCGATCCAGCAGGCCGTCGGCAGCCAAATCGTCCAGGTCAATGAGGTAAGGATTGCCCGCAAAGGTGGAAAAACTCTGATAGGGAGAATCTCCGTAGCTGGTGGGACAGATGGGCAGAATCTGCCACAGGGACTGACCCGCCGCCTGGAGGAAATCCACGAACCGCCGGGCGCAGGCGCCCATGGTGCCCACGCCGTAGGGAGATGGCAGCGAAGTGATGTGCATCAGAATGCCGCCGGTCCGCATAGTTTCACATCCTTTCCTTCACGCTCTCCCCGTCCAGAAAGGTATAGGGGATCAGCTCATGGACGGGCTGCGCGCCGTCCTGAATCTGGTGGATCAGCAGATCCACACTCCGCTCCGCCAACCGCTGCGCGTCCTGGCGGACGGTGGTCAGCCGGGGCACTGCGTACCGTCCCAGCTCGATGCCATCGTAGCCTAATATGGAGATGTCCTCCGGCACACGCAATCCACGATCGTGGAGGGCCCGCATGGCCCCCAGGGCCTGCACATCCGACATGGCAAACACAGCGGTCATGCCGGGCAGCTTATTCAGCAGCCGCTCCATAGCGGCATATCCCCCCGACAGATCGAAGCGGGCGGTCTCGCACTGTTTCGCCTCATCCAGCGTCATGCCCCGGTCATTAAAGGCCAGGCGCACCCCCTCCAGACGGGCCTGAGCGGCGTTGGACTGCTCCGCCCGGCCTCCCAGGATGCCAATGGTCCGGTGGCCCAAATCCATCAGCCGCTCCACCGCCCGACGGGCGCCGTCGGTATCGTCGGTGGAAACGCTGGACAGGTTGGGCAACTCCAGCCCGTCCGCCGAGTTGGTCACCAGCACGCAGGGGATGGTAATGCGGTGAAATCCGGCCTGGAACAGGCTCAGGTTGCTGCCCAGGAAGAGGATGCCCATAGGCCGCCGTTCCCGGCACACCTGAATGGCCTGGTCGATCTCATCGTCATCCTCGTCGATATAGTAGATAAGGCTGGGATATCCGCTGTCCCGGATACGGGTCTGTATCTGTTCCACCAGGTCTGCAAAAAGCATATTCTGGGTGCCCTTGACGATAAGGGCCACTCCACTGCTGGCCTGCTGCTTCAGGTGCTTGGCATTGCTGTTGCGCTTAAAGTGGTGGGCCTCCACCACCGCCATCACCTTGGCGCGGGCCTCCTCGGACACGTCCGGCCGGTCGTTGAGTACCCGGGACACGGTACCCACCGCATAGCCGGACAGCTTGGCGATGTCTTTGATGGTCAAAGGAACTCACCTCTTGTTGGTCTGCGTCTTTATTATCCCTTGACCGCGCCTGCGGCCACGCCCTTGATGATGTGCTTCTGGCAGGACAGATAGAAGATAACCACCGGGATCACCGCCATGATGAGGGCGGCCATGATGGCGCCCATGTCCACCCGGCCGTAGGAGCCCTTCATGTACTGGATCACAATGGAGATGGTCTTGTACTTCTTGATGTCCAGCGTCAGGTAGGGCAGCAGGAAGTCGTTCCAGATCCACATGGTCTCCAGAATGCCTACAGAGATGTAGGTGGGCTTCATGATGGGGAGCACCACCGAGAAGAAGGTGCGGATGGGGGAACAGCCGTCGATCATGGCGGCTTCCTCGATCTCGATGGGGATGGACTTGACGAAGCCGCAGAACATGAACACCGCCAGACCTGCGCCAAAGCCCAGATAGATGATGATAAGGCCCCAGGGGGTGCCCAGGCCCAAGCGGTCAGTGACCAGGGACAAGGTAAACATGACCATCTGGAAGGGGACCACCATAGAGAACACACACAGGACATAGATGGCCCTGGTAACCCGGGTGCGTACTCGGGTGATGAACCAGGCACACATGGAGGTACAGATCAGGATCACGATCACCGAGCCCACGGTGATGAACACCGTCCATCCCACCGCTTTCAGGAAGTCATACTGGTTGATGGCGGTGGTGTAGTTGTCCAGACCGGTAAAGGTAGTCTCATTGGGCAGCTTGAAGGGTTCCAGGTTGATGTAGGACTTCTTCTTGAAGGAGTTGAAGAGTACCACCACAACGGGTAGCACATAAAAAATGCTGATGAAGGTGAACAGACCGGTACCCAGCCGGTTCACCCGTTTTTTCCGGATCATTACTGCTGCACCTCCTTGGAACGGGTGGCTTTCAGCTGGATCAGGCCGATGGCCACCACCAAAATGAAGAAGACTACGGCCTTGGCCTGGCCCACGCCCTCCCAGCCAGTGCGGCCATAGAAGGTGTTGTAAATGTTCAGCGCCAGCATCTCGGACATCTTGGAGGGCTCGCCGGCGGTGAGGGACAGGTTCTGGTCAAAGAGCTTGAAGCCGTTGACCACCGACAGGAAGGTGCAGATGGTGATGGACGGCATCATCATGGGGATAGTCACCTTAAAGAGCCGCTGATGACCGCTGGCACCGTCAATGGCGGCGGCCTCCATCACGTCGCCGGGGATGGACTGGAGGCCGGCGATGTAGATGATCATCATATAGCCGATCTGCTGCCAGGCCACCAGGATAATGAGTCCCCAGAAGCCGTACCACTCGTTGAGGTTGAGGGCGGTGGCAAAGGGGGCCAGCAGGCCGTTGAAGATCAGCTGCCAGATATAACCCAGCACAATGCCGCCGATCAGGTTGGGCATAAAGAACACGGTACGGAAGATGTTGGTGCCCCGCAGCTTCTGTGTAAGGGCCAGAGCGATGGCAAAGGCGATTACATTGATGACCACCAGGGAGACCACCGCGAAGAGGGCGGTATACCAGAAGGAGTGGAGGAATATGGGGTCCCGGAAGGCCTTGATGTAGTTGCTCAGGCCCACAAAGGTGGCGTCGGTGACGGTGGTAAACTCACAGAAGGACAGCCAGATACCCATGATAAAGGGTACGATAAAGCCGATGGTGAACGCGATCAGAGTAGGCAGCAGGAAAATGGGAAAATACCGCTTGATTGCCTTTTCCAAAGGATCGACCTCCTCTCTCATTGCTCAAAAAGGCAGAGGCAGCGGGCGGGCAGAACGCCCGCCCGCTGCCTGTTCAGCAGTTGATGTTAAGGTCAGACTCAGCCGTTGACCGCGGCAGCCTCGGAGGCCCAGCCATCCACGAAGGCGGACACCACGGCGTCCCACTTGGCGTCGGTCTGGTCGGCTGCGTAGGCGGTCAGAGCGGAACCCACGCCGTTCTTCCACTCCTCGGAGGGCATGGTGGAGAAGTTCCAGGACACGGACTCATAGCCATCGGCCACATACTGGTTGCCGATGTTGACCAGGGGGTTGGTGGACTCCAGGTTGCCCTTGAAGGGGATCACGAAGCCCATGCCGGCCTGGCCGGAGGGCATGGCGCCCTCACCGCCGCACATGGCCTTGGTGCCGGTCTCGGAGGTCACGCACCAATACATGAAGTCCAGAGTGGCCTGGATGTCGGCCTCGGAAGCCTTGGCATTGACGCACCAGTAATTCTCGGTACCGGTACACAGGCCCTGCTTATCCTCGCCCTCGGCGCCGATGTAGATGGGCAGCATACCCAGGTTTTCGTCGCCCAGCTCGGCCACATCATTGTAGGCCCAGGTGCCATTCTGATAGAACACCGCCTGACCGGTCACAAACTCAGCCACAGCGTCGTCGCCGGTCTTGGTGGACAGCAGCGCGGGCTCACAGGTGGCGTTGTTGATGTACAGATCCCAGATCTGACGGTAGTTGTCCAGGTAGGTGCCCTTGATGGCGTCGGTATTAGCGATGCCGTCGGCCTTGTACTCATAGTAGATGGGCAGGTTGGCCAGGTGGGTCTTGAAGCGCCAGTCGGAGGAGCCGTCCATGCCGGCGGAGGTGAAGGCGGAGAAGCCCAGCTCGCCCTTGCGGGCAGTGATGTCCTCGGCCACCTTCTTCAAATCGTCAAAGCTTTTGATATCGTCGGCGGAGTAGCCGGCCTGCTCCAGCAGAGCCTTGTTGTAGATGATGCCGTAGGTCTCAATGACGTAGCCGATGCCCGCCATCTTGTCCCCGTCCATCAGGGCGAACTCGTCGCTGGACAGCTCGCCTGCCACCTTGGAGCCGCTCAGATCATAGCAGTAGTCCTTCCAGGCAGCCAGGCCCACCGGACCGTTCACCTGGAACAGAGTGGGGGCATCAGTCTTGGCCATCTCAGACTTCAGGGTGGTCTCGTAGTTGCCGGAGGCAGCGGTCAGCACAGTAACCTCCACGCCGGTCTCCTGCGTATACAGCTCAGCCAGCTCCTGCCACTGGGCATCCTGCTCCGGCTTGAAGTTCAGGTAGTAGACCTTGCCGCCGGTGGCATCGCCACCGCCGCTGGGGGAGGATCCGCCGGAAGGGGTGGTGTCGCCGCCGCCGCAGCCGGCCAGCATACCGGCTACCATAGTTCCGGTCAACGCAAGCGCAAACAGACGTTTCTTCATTCTAAGTTCCTCCTGTCACAGATTCATGTCTTGGCTGGAAACGTTTCATGGAAACGTTTCCAGCTCCCTGTGACTGCATCTTACTCCTTTCCGTTTCCATTTTCAAGCATCTTTTTGTCAATCTTTCTAATTTCAGCTTTGCGCTTAATTTATGCGCTGTTATTTTGTACAATATGCCAGGCAGCAAAACCAATCAGTCTAGTTTTTGCAGCAATTCCAGCAGTCTGTCCCGCCGGTTATCCTCCGGATGGTCCAGTACATGGAATGCCAGTTTGCGCTGAGCCGTGCCGATCTCCCGGCCTTTCAGACCAAGGGCCGCCAACTCCCCGCCGGAGATCGTCAGGCAATGCACCAGTTCTATTTCCGGATGGTACACGCCCCGTTTCAGCGCCCGCTCCACCGGCAGGCGTTCAAGGGGAAAGCCGGTCGCGGTACAAAAGCCCCGCCACCGTGGGATGGGCTGCGGCGGTAAATTCCTCAGGTCAACCAGGCCAGGGCAATTCCGCTGAGGCCATAGGTGAGCCAGCAACCCCCAGCGAATGAGTTCCTCCGCCCGCTCCGGATGAGGAGACAACAGCGTTTTCTCCATCTCCGCCTTGATCCGTTCCCCCGACACCTGGCTTACCCGTCCGGCATTCCGCCGGATGGCATCCTCAGTCGCTGGCTCGATGGCAAAGCCCAGTTGGGCTGCAAAGCGCACTGCACGCAGCATCCGCAGCGCGTCCTCAGAGAACCGCCGGTCCGGCTCCCCCACGCACCGAATGATCTCAGCTTCCAAATCCTTCTGTCCATCAAAGGGGTCGATGATCTCCCCTTCCGGCCCCAGGGCCATGGCATTGATGGTAAAATCCCGGCGGGCCAGGTCCTCGGTCAATCCCACATCAAAGATCACACCATCGGGATGCCGCCCGTCGGCATACCCGCCCTCCCGGCGGAAGGTAGTCACCTCCACTGGACCATCCTCAGTCAGGACGGTGACGGTGCCGTGCTGTATCCCCGTGGGGACGGTATGCTCAAACAGCCCCATCACCTGCTCCGGATAGGCGGAGGTACACACGTCGTAGTCTCCCGGCGTGCGGCCCAGCAGCAGATCCCGGACGCAGCCGCCCACCGGATGAGCGGCATAGCCTGCCTGCCGCAGGGTATCCAGACAATGCTGTACGCCTGCCGGAATCGGCCACTTCTCCATTTTCTCCACCTCCCCCGGTATGTTTAGCTTGCTATTTACCTATAATGGATTATAATATAGTGTTGAACTTTTATCATTATAATCTGTAGAAAAGGGTGTGTAAACCCCATGACCAATCCCAACATTCACGACTATCTGACGCCAGGCCATAAAGCCCATCTCATTGGCATTGGCGGCGTTTCCATGTCTCCTCTGGCCGAGGTGCTCCACAAAATGGGCGTAGAGATCACCGGCTCGGATATGAATGACAGTGCCACGGTGGAGCATCTGCGCTCCCTGGGCATTTCTGTGGCCATCGGCCACAGAGCTGAAAATGTACAGGACGCCGACCTGATCATCCGCACCGCCGCCGTTCATGATGATAACCCGGAGATTGTGGAGGCCCATGCGCTGAACATCCCTGTTTTTGAGCGTGCTCAGGCCTGGGGCTCCATTATGCGGGGCTATAAAAATGCCCTGTGTATCTCGGGCACCCATGGTAAGACCACCACCACTTCTATGTGCACCCACATCATCATGGCTGCCCAAATGGACCCCACCGTTATGATCGGCGGCACTCTGCCCCTGCTTGGCTCCGGCTATCGGGTGGGCCACGGAGACACCATCATTCTGGAGAGCTGCGAGTACTGCAATTCCTTCCTGTCCTTCTTCCCCACTGTGGCCGTCATCCTCAACATTGAGGCGGATCACCTGGACTTCTTCAAGGACCTGGACGACGTGGAGCACTCCTTCCGGGCCTTTGCCGACCGGGTACCGGAAAACGGTGTGATCGTGGCCAACGCCGACGACGCCAACACCATGCACACCTTGGAAGGCGAGACCCGCCCCGTCCTCACCTTCGGTCTGGAGGACGGCGACGTCCACGCCGCCAATCTAACCTGGAACCGGGGCCTGCCTGCCTTTGACATCATCTATCGGGGTGAGTTCTTTACCCGGGTAGGCCTGCGGGTCCCCGGCGAGCACAACGTGAAAAACGCTCTGGCTGCAGCGGCGGCCGCCATCTCCCTGGCGGTCTCTCCCAAAGCCGTCAGCGAGGGACTGGGCGCTTTTCGTGGCGCCGGCCGCCGTTTTGAGCATAAGGGTACCTACAACGGCGCCGAGGTCTATGACGACTACGCCCACCATCCCGGCGAGCTCCAGGCTCTGCTGGCCGCCGCCCGCACTCTGGGATATGAGCGGATCATCTGTGCCTTCCAGCCCCATACCTATACCCGCACCAAGGCCCTGTTCGACGATTTCATCAAAGTGTTACGCCAGCCCGACATCACCCTGCTGGCGGAGATCTATGCCGCCCGGGAAACCAATGAGGTCGGCATCTCCTCTCGGGATCTGGCCGACCAGATCCCCGGCAGCATCTGCTGCCCCACTCTGGAGGATGTGGCCGCCAAACTGAAGGAGTTGGCCCAGCCCGGTGATTTGATCCTCACCGTTGGCGCCGGCAATATCTATATTGCCGGCGAAGCTTTGCTGCGGAATTGACCCTCTTCTTTCATCCGCTAAAGTAAAAGAATAAATTGTACCACAAATTTCCGCTGTTGACAAGACTCATAAAGAGACGTACAATATCTTTAGTATTCTGTCCCTTTTGTTCTCTTTTTACAAATATCAATAAGGAGTGGAATCGACATGGAAGAGAAGAAGTACACCTCGATGATCCGTCTGCGGATGTCTGCAAAGGACGCCCACTACGGCGGAAACTTGGTGGATGGCGCTCATATGGTGCATCTGTTTGGCGACGTAGCCACCGAGCTGCTGATTCAGTGCGATGGCGACGAGGGCCTGTTCTGCGCTTACAACAACATTGAGTTCAAGGCGCCTGTGTACGCCGGCGACTTCATCGAGGCCTATGGTGAGATCACTCACATCGGCAATACCTCCCGCAAGATGAAGTTTGAGGCCCGCAAGGTGGCCGTCCCCCGCCCCGACATCAGCGATTCTGCCGCTGATTTCCTGGAGGAGCCCATTGTTGTGGCCGTTGCCGAGGGTACCTGCGTGACCCCCAAGAAGTGCCAGCGCAAGGAGCATTGATTCCCGCTTACATGAAAGAAGTCCGCCGCGAAGGAACCTTCGCGGCGGACTTCTTTTTTATTGTGGGGCAGGCGTCCCGCTTCGCTCGGCCAGAATACGCGGAAAGAAGCGAAGAAACAGAATGCTGGTGACGGTGGCGGCCACTGCATCGGCAATAGGCTCGGACAGGAAGGTGGCCTCCGCCGACACCAGGGCGGGCAGCAGCAGCAGACAAGCCAAAAAAACCGTCTTGCGGAATAAAGAGCAGAACAGCGCCAGCCGCACATGGCCCAGGGCGGTGGTCTCGTCTACCAGGGGATACTGGATGGCCAGAGGCAGGATCATGGCGGTAAATACCTTGATATAGCCCACCGAGCGGTCAATCAGCTCCGGATTCTGGGTAAAGAGCCGAACAAACACCGGAGACAGTGTGTAGGTCACCACCGTCATCAGGCCGCAGAAGGCCAGGCACAGTCCCACGATGGATTTCATGGCCCGCTTGATCCGGGCGGCGTTGCCTGCGCCGTAGTTAAAGCTGATCACCGGCTGGGTGCCCAGAGTCAGGCCACCCATGGGCATGGTGATGAGAAGCAGGTAGCTCTGCACAATGGTGGCGCAGACCACCAGCTTATCGCCCAACTCCGGCCCACCATAGTGCTGGAGCACCGTGTTGAGGACGATAAGCAGCACACTGTCGGTGGCAATGATCAGGAAGGGGGACAAGCCAAATGTGACGATCCGCATCATGATCTTCCGGTCAAAGCCGCCCCATCGCAGGGGCACCGGCATCTTCTTCCGCAGCAGAGAGCAAAGCACGAAGGCGCAGGAGGCCATCTGGGAGATCACCGTAGCCAGCGCCGCGCCCGCCACATCCAACTTTAAAACAAAGATAAAAATAGGGTCCAGCACAATGTTGAGCACCGCCCCCAGCATGACTGTGGCCATACCCAATCCTGAAAAGCCCTGAGCAATGAGAAAGCTGTTCATGCCGGTAGCCATCAGGGCAAAGAAGGTGCCGGCGGTGTAGATGGTCAGATAGGTATCGGCGTAGCCAAAGGTGGCCGGACTGGCGCCAAACCACTGGAGCAGCTGCCCCTTGAGCAGCAGGAACAGCCCCGTCAGCCCCACCGACAGCACCAACAGCATGAAGAAGCTGTTGGACAGCACCCGGCTGGCCTCCTTCCGGTTCCCCTCCCCCATCCGCATGGCCAGGATGGGCGAGCCGCCCAACCCCACCAAGGAGGCAAAGGAACTGAGCAGGGTGACGATAGGTCCGCACACACCCACTCCTGCCAGAGCCAGATCCCCGATCTGCGGGATATTTCCGATGTAAATGCGGTCTACGATGCTATAGAGTACACTGACCAGCTGGGCCAGCATGGTGGGAATGGCCAGTTTACAGACCAGGCGAAAAACCGGATCATTCCCCAAATCGTTGGTCCGTTTCATCTCGCTCCTCCTTCAGACAGTCCACGGCATTATACCTCTTTTTTCTGCTCTCGTAAAGGGGCTATCCTGTCAAATCACTCCCCCGCCGAAGGTTTTAGCACTCTCTATACACGAGTGCTAAAAATTCACATTCCGTTCATGATTTTTAACTTGCGGGGGACTATACTGAGGACAAACAAAAAGCTTCCCCTTGAAAGGAGTGTTTTTTATGAATGCACAGAAATACACCCAGAAATCTCTGGAGGCCGTCCAGACCGCCCAGAGTCTGGCCACCGAATATGGCAACCAGCAGATCGAGCAGCCTCACCTGCTGCTGGCGCTGCTCAGCGATGAGTCCGGCCTGATCCCCCAGCTGCTGGGGAACATGGGCCTCACCGTTCCCTCCTTCACCGCCGCCACCAAGGCCGAGGTTGAGAAACTGCCCCGTGTCTCCGGCTCCGGTCGTGAGCAGGGTAAGATCTATGTGGCCCAGGACGTGGACAAATGCCTGAACACCGCCGAGTCCATCGCCTCCTCCATGAAGGACGAATACGTCTCGGTGGAGCACCTGCTGCTCTCCCTGATCGACACCGCCAACCGGGAGCTGAAGGAACTCTTCCGTACCTATCACGTCACCAAGGAAGGGGTGCTCCAGGCCCTGACCGCTGTCCGGGGCAATCAGCGAGTCACCTCTGACAATCCCGAGGACACCTACAACGCCCTGAAGAAGTATGGCTCCGACCTGGTGGAACGGGCCCGGCAGAACAAGCTGGACCCGGTCATCGGCCGTGACGACGAGATCCGCAACGTGATCCGCATCCTGAGCCGCAAGAGCAAGAACAACCCCGTCCTCATCGGCGAACCCGGCGTGGGCAAGACCGCTATTGCCGAGGGTCTGGCCCAGCGGATCGTCAAAGGCGATGTGCCCGGCTCCCTGAAAGACAAGACCATCTTCGCTCTGGACATGGGCTCCCTCATTGCGGGCGCCAAGTACCGGGGCGAGTTTGAGGAGCGGCTGAAGGCCGTCCTCAACGAGGTGAAGAAGTCCGAGGGCCGTATCATCCTCTTTATCGATGAGCTACACACCATTGTGGGCGCCGGCAAGACCGAGGGCGCCATGGACGCCGGCAACCTGCTCAAGCCCATGCTTTCCCGGGGCGAGCTCCACTGCATCGGCGCCACCACCCTCAACGAGTACCGCCAGTATATCGAGAAGGACGCCGCCCTGGAGCGGCGGTTCCAGCCTGTCATGGTCAACGAGCCCACGGTGGAGGACACCATTGCCATCCTCCGCGGCCTGAAGGAGCGCTATGAGGTGTTCCACGGCGTAAAGATCCAGGACGGCGCCATCATCGCCGCCGCCACCCTGTCCGACCGCTATATCACCGACCGGTTCCTGCCCGACAAGGCCATCGATTTGATCGACGAGGCCTGCGCCATGATCCGCACCGAGATCGACTCCATGCCCACCGAGCTGGACATCATCCAGCGTAAGATCATCCAGCACGAGATTGAGGAGGCCGCCCTGAAGAAGGAAGACGACGCCCTGTCCCGCGAGCACCTGGCCGAGATCCAGAAGGAACTGGCCGAGATGCGGGATGAGTTCAACGCCAAGAAGGCCCAGTGGGAGAACGAGAAGAATGCCATCGGCAAGGTTCAGAAGCTGCGTGAGGATCTGGAGACCGCCAACGCCGAACTGGAGAAGGCCCAGCGGCAGTACGACCTGAACCGCGCCGCCGAACTGCAGTACGGCCGCATCCCCGAGCTGCGCAAGCAGCTGGAGGCCGAGGAGGCCATTGCCAACGAGAGCAAGGCCCGTTCCCTGCTGCGGGATAAGGTCACCGAGGAGGAGATCGCCCGCATCATCGAGCGCTGGACCGGCATCCCCGTTGCCAAGCTGATGGAGAGTGAGCGCGAGAAGCTGCTCCATCTGGAGGATATTCTCCACCAGCGGGTGGTTGGTCAGGATGAGGCCGTGCGACTGGTCAGCGAGGCTATCCTGCGCAGCCGGGCCGGCATCGCCGACCCCAACCGACCCATCGGCTCCTTCCTGTTCCTTGGCCCCACCGGCGTGGGTAAGACCGAACTGGCCAAGACTCTGGCCGAGGCCCTGTTTGACTCTGAGAAGAATATGGTGCGTATCGACATGAGCGAATATATGGAGAAATTCTCCGTATCCCGTCTCATCGGCGCCCCTCCGGGATATGTGGGCTATGAGGAGGGCGGTCAGCTCACCGAGGCCGTCCGCCGCCATCCCTACTCCGTGGTCCTCTTTGACGAGGTGGAGAAGGCCCATCCCGACGTGTTCAACATCCTGCTCCAGGTGCTGGACGACGGCCGTATCACCGACAGCCAGGGCCGTACGGTGGACTTCAAGAACACCATCATCATCCTGACCTCCAACCTGGGCTCCCAGTATCTGCTGGACGGCATTGACGCCAATGGCGAGATCACCGAGGAGGCCAAGAGTGCCGTGCAGGAGCTGCTGCGCCACTCCTTCCGGCCCGAGTTCCTCAACCGTCTGGATGAGATCGTGTTCTACAAGCCCCTCACCAAGGACAACATCACCCACATCATCGACCTGCTGGTGGGCGAGCTCAACCGCCGTTTGGAGGAGAAGCAGCTGAAAGTGGTCCTCACCGACTCTGCCAAGCACTTCATCATCGACAGCGCCTACGATCCCGCCTTCGGCGCCCGTCCCCTGCGCCGCTTCGTGCAGCACGGGGTGGAGACTCTCATCAGCCGGAAGATCATCGCCGACCAGGTGGAACCCGGCGATACACTCACCGTGGACTGTGTGGGCGGCGAACTGACTGTGGAGGCCAAAAGCATTCTCTCCGGCCAGGTAATGGACCAGGCCTGATCCTTTCCAACTCCCACCAGCCCCTGAACGGTTTTGTCCCCGTTCAGGGGCTTTTTTTGATAAAATGGAGGGGAACATCGTCAGATATTCCGCTGCTCCATCGTACTGTTGGGTGAAAGGGGGGAAAGGCATGGATACCACCATGAACCGGGACCGGGAGGCCCAGCGGGTGCTGGACCAGTACGGCAGGCTGCTGCGCACGGTGGCGGACGCTCTGCTGCCCGGATACCCGGAGGAGGCCGAGGAGTGCGTCCAGGACGCTGTATGGGCCTATGTGGACGGCAGCCAAAGGTGGGACCCGGCCCGGGGCAGCGAAAAGACCTATCTCTGTGTGCTGGTCCGCAGCCGGGCCAAAGACCGCCGCCGCAGGCTGGCCGCCCGGCGGGAGGATCCTCTGGAAGCGCATGAAGGCATCCTTTGGGCGGAGGACCACGCGGAACGCTCCGCCCTCCGGGACGGTCTCCGTCGGGCTCTGGAGGCCCTTGGGCGGGAGGAGCGGAGACTCTTTACCCTGCGCTTCCTCTATCAATGGCCCTCCGCAGAAATTGGGAAAATGTTGGGGCTGTCTCCCAATGGCGTGGACGCCCGGGTGGCCCGCCTGCGCAAGAAGCTGAAACTCCTGCTGGCCCAACAGGGGCTTGGCTGGGACGGAAAGGAGGATGCACCATGAAACGCTATCACTGGGATCAACTGCTGGATGAGGAGGACCTTATGGATCTGACAGAGGAGGCCCTCGCCCCAAAACCAGCTCATCCCCTCTCCTGGCGGCGGCTGGGGGCTCTGGCAGCCTGTCTGGCCCTCATCCTGTGCCTGGCCAACTATCAGGCTCTGGCCACAGGGGTACAAACCCTCATCCGTTATTTCTCCGGGGTGGGAGCGGCAGAAACAGGGGCGGATCTCCGCATCCAGGATGGCGAGCTGGAATTTGAGCTCAGCGGCCGCACCTATCTCATCTCCGGAGCCTACGCCCGGGACGGCTTCCTCTTTGTTCCCCTGGAGGTGGTCTCCCGCTCGGAGGAGCGTCTCAACGGCAGCACCTATCAAAATCTGTACGTCAAGATGGAAGCCAGCCAGGATGGGCAGGCTCTGGCCGGCAGCAATCCCTTCCTCAGTCTGTCGGACAATGGCTCCTACTCTACGGGACAATATACCGCCCTGACCCGCAAGCGCATCTCCTTCTCCACTCTGCAGGAGGATCAATATCTGGGTTGGCGCTATCTGCCGGAGGGCTATCAGACCTACGCCCAGGCCATCTTTACCTATGAGACGGCAAATCCGGACGGCAGCTATACCCTGCGGGTGGAGGACTATCTAACGAACCAGGTCCGGGAGGTGGAGCTGACCCTGACCCCTCCGGAGGAGATCGCGGCAATCTGTGAACAGCGTACCGTGGACGGGGTCCAGATCACTGCCCTGGTCTCAGCGGACGGCCGCCGCCTGTCCCTATATGGCACGATGGCCAAGGCTGAGGAGTGGTGGAAGTCTCTGGTGGAATTGCAGGCCGAGCACATCTATGGGGTCCAGTTCATGGAGGCGGACGGCACCTGCCATCAAGGTATCCTCCGCCGTCCAGGCGGCCTGGCTGGGGCGGGATACCCCCAGGAGATCCTACTCACGCAGGACACGGGTCCCATCACCGCTGTGCGCATCGGGCGCATCTATTACGCCTATGACGACATGGATGAGGGACTGGTAAGCCAGTGGGTGGACCTGGACTGGATCATCCCCCTGGCCTGATTCCCCAACAAAAAACGACCGCCTCTCGGCGGTCGTTTTTGCATTTACCGTTTTCCGTGGATCAGGGGAGACAGGGGCTTGTAGATCAAAAAGCAGATCACCGCGTCCAGCAGGCCCTTTAGCAGGGTGAAGGGGGCGTTAAACACCACAAGGCACTCCAGCAGGCCGTTGGTGGAGGGACGGATGGCCTGATACATCCCGATAATGGTATCGATGGGCATAAAGTTGGAGTAAATGGGGTAGGTAATATAGTAGTTCAGAGGAATGGACAGCAGGGCCATGATGATCGCGCCCACCAGAGCCCCCAGGATAGCAGTCTTGCGGGACTTATAAAGCCGGTAGAGCAGACCTGCCGGGAATACAAAGCAGGCTCCCAGCAGGAAGTTACACAGCTCGCCCGCGCCGCCGGTGGTGGTAATGAGCAGATGGAGCAGGTTCTTCACCAGGCATACCACCACACCGTACACCGGCCCCAGGCCAAAAGCAGCCAGCAGGGCGGGCAGTTCGGACACATCCATTTTCACAAAGCTGGGGATGATGGGGAGGGAAAACTCCAGGAACATCAGCACAAAGGCCACGGCTGAAAACATAGCCGTTACCGTAACGGCACGTGCCCCCGCCCGTCTCCGGGCAACAACTGCATTGGTCATAACAAAACACTCCTCTTGATAAAATAACACCTGAAAGAACTTGTCTTCCAGGTGTTAAAATCAAAGGAGTATGCGAAATTTCAACACATCTTCTTCCATCCAGACTTCGCACATTGTGCGTCACTGTCGGTCCCGGAGTTTCACCGGGTCGGCCAAATTGGCTCGCGGACTTTACCGCCGATCGGGATTTTCACCCTGCCCTGAAGACAGTCATTCAGTTGTCAATCTTTATTATACACATTCCCGCAAAATTTGCAACTGCTTTTTGCGTCAGCAAAACAAACGTTCTATTTTCCGTTGACTTCCTCCGGGGAATCGTTTACAATATGGGCAGCATCAAACTGTGGAGAGGGGGTGCGCCATGAGGCGGGACATCAGCTGCTGCTTTACCGGCCACCGGCCGGAAAAGCTCCCCTGGGGGGACCAGGAAGAGGATCCCCGTTGCCTGGAAGTGAAGAACAAGCTTGTTACGTCGATAGAGCGAGCCTATGAGGCCGGATACCGCCATTTTCTATGCGGCATGGCCCGGGGGGCAGATTTTTACTTCTGTGAAGCAGTACTCGCTCTGCGGGAACGGATGCCGGACGTCACACTGGAGGCCGTCATTCCCTGTGAGGAACAGGCCGCCCATTGGAGCGAGCAGGACCGGGACCGCTATTACGCCCTGGTGGAGGCCTGTGACGGGGAGACCATGGTGCAGCGCCACTACGACAAGGGCTGTATGCTCCGCCGCAACCGCTATCTGGTAGATCACGCCGCCCGGCTTATCTCCGTCTACAACGGCATGTTGGGGGGCACTATGTATACTATCAGCCACGCCATGAAGCAGGGGCTGGAATTGGATATCATTTATCTATAAAAAAATCAAGGCCGGACGTTTGTCCAGCCTTGATTTTTATTACAATTCCTCTCCGGCCCGGTAAGCAAGCACCACATATTCCCAGTGTTCCTCCGCCTCCGGCCGGAGCGCGCTGTGTTTCTCCAGATAATCCGTTACTATTTCCATCAGTTCCTTGCGCTGGGCGGTATCCAGATGGAGCGCTCCGAAACGGAGCACGCCGTAATTTAAAAGTTCCTCCTCTTCATAGCGGTACACATTATCCAACAAGCTGCGGAAAGTGCTGTCCACCAGATTGGCCGCCAGCGCCTCCCGCTCGCCCTGAAAGCCGTCCTTTCGGCCCAGGCACAACCGCAGTCTCACTTCCCGCATCTGATAGTAAGTAGTCTGGCTTCCATCCCGCCGGGCACCCTCCCGGGCCGACACCAGTCCTATCTTCACCAGCTTGTTCAAATGGGAATGGGCCGCGCTGGGAGACAGCTGCATCCGTTCCGCCACCTCATTGGCGGACAGCGGCCGGGCCACTAACCTCAGCAGATGGATCATTTCCTGCCGTACGGGGTTAAGCATCACCCGCAGCTGCTTTTTTTCCGCCAGTTCGATCGTATTTTCCACCGGTGGGGCCTCCTTTGCCATAAGACCTGGCTATTTATGGGGAATAAGCCGACCAAGCGCCGCGGCTTTCTTCACAGGTGCTCCATCCTGCCTCGTTCCCAGCCATAGCATCCTTTTGTTATCATGATAACACTTACCGTTTGGTAATGGCAAGCACTTTTAGCCCATCTGTCCACTTTTTTCCTGATACAAACTGCGTGAGCACATTTATGAAGTGTATGCAAAACTCCGGCCCCGTCACAGGGCCGGAGTTTTGTCATTTAACCGTGCATTTGCTTCTGAGTTATATTCCAGTTCGTCCATTATGAAAGCGCGGGTCAAGCGCATCCCGCAGACCGTCTCCGATACCCGCCAGACAGAGCACCGTCAGAATGATGCACAGCCCCGGCGGCAGCCACACCCAGGGCCGGCCCGTGAGTACCGTCAGATTGCTGGCATACTGGATCATACTGCCCCAGGACGCCTGAGGCGCCCGGATGCCGAACCCCAGAAAGCTGAGGCTGGATTCCGACAGGATGGCCCGCCCCGCCCGCAGCGGGATGGAGCACCACACAGGCGAGATCACGTTGGGCAGCACGTTCCGCCGCAAAATGGTCCCAGTCCGTGCGCCAAGGGCTCTGGCCGCCAACACATACTCCTTTTCCCGCACTGCCAGGGTATTGCCGTATACCAGTCGGGCAATCCCCGTCCAGCCCAGCAAGCCCAGCACCAACACAATGTTGAGGGCGGAGGGCCCCACCAGGGTCACCAAACAGAGCACCAGCACAATGCTGGGGAAGGTCTGAAAGATGTCGGCCAGCCGCATGATCCAAAACTCCCAGGCCCCCCGGCGGTAGCCTGCCAGCAGGCCTAAAGGTACGCCCAGCGCGGTGCTGATGGCGGCGGAGCTCAGACCGATGAATAGGGATACCTGTCCCCCACTCAGCAGCCGGGCCAGCAGATCCCGACCTACATCGTCGGTACCCAGCCAGTGCTGTGCCGACGGCGGTGCCCAGAAGCCGGCCTCCAGATCGCTGACATTAGGCTCCAGCCCCAGCAGCGCCGGCAGCAGCACTACCGTCAGGATCTCCAGGCAGAGCACATAAAGACATACCATCGCCCGCCGGTCAGCCTTAAACCGGGCCCAGGGGCTGCGGGCCAATCGTTTTTCTTCCATGGCCCTACCCCTTTCCATAGCGTACTCTGGGGTCCGCCAGTCCATAGACCAGGTCCAGGAATAAGTTGGTCAGGAGCACCGTCAGGGCGATCACCACTGTGACCCCCATCACCACGGGATAGTCCCGGCCGGAGATGCCGGAGAAGAGCAGACTGCCCATACCCGGCCAGCCAAAGACCTGTTCCACCACCACAGAACCTCCCAAAATGTGCGGGATGTGGCTGAGGATGGTGGTGAGTACCGGGATCAGGGACCCGCGGAAGGCATGGCGTACCATGACTGCCCGCTCGGTCAGCCCCTTTGCATAGGCCGTGCGGATATAATCTTCCCCTAAAGCCTCCAGACAAGCAGCTCTGGTCTGCTTCACCAATTCGCCCACACTGCTCAGGCATACTACCCCTGCAGGGAGAATCAGGTGGCGGATCAGATCAGCCAAACCGGAAAACCGCCCCGCGGCATACATCCCGTTGGCGGGCAGCCAGCCCAGGGCAACAGAAAAAACAAAGATACCGGCCAGGCAGAGGAAAAAGCCAGGCACCCCAAAGCTGACCAGACTGAGCGCAGAGGCTGTCCGGTCCCAGCCGGACCGGGGTCTCCAGGCAGCCAGCACACCCAGAGGCAGGGCAATGGCTACAGCCAGCACCACGCCGGTGCCGGTGAGCAGCAAAGAGGGTCCCACCCGCTGGGCAATGAGACCGGCCACCGGTTTCCCGTTGGCGTAGGAATTGCCCAGGTTTCCCCGGAGCAGTCCGCCCAGCCAGGAGAGATACCGCTGAGGCAGAGGCTGATCCAGCCCCAGGGATGCGGCCAGGGCGGAGCGGTCGGCATCAGTGGCCCCGCTTCCCTCCCCCATCAGGTCCAGAATAGAGCCCTGGGCCAGATTCAACATACAAAACACCAAAATAGTGATCCCAAAAAAGACCGGGATAGCCGTCAGCAGACGACGGCGGAAATATCGTCCCATAGTTTTCGCTTCCTCCTGCACTTCCGGCCCCAATCAGGGGCACGGGCCGCTATGGGCAGCGGCCCTACGGAGGTTTCTCTTTGATTGGGAAGGAGGCTGTCAGGCTTCCTTCATACGCCACGCCCAGATATTCTCGTTGGAGAAGCTGGACGAGGGGTAGTCAATGTTGTCCACGGTGGGAGACTGGGCATGGAGCGTACGGCCAAACCACAGGGGAATAAAGGGCCGCTGATCGGCCAACAGCTCCTGCAGCTTATCCAGCAACACCTGACGGGTCTCCCAGCCAGAAGAGCTCTTGATCTGCTCAATATAGTAGGTGTAGGGTTCCAGATCCGCAATGTGGAAAATGTTGTTGCTCTCACTGAGGCGGCTCTCGGTAAACCACAGAGGCAGTGCGCCGGGAGTATGGCTGGCAATGGCCATGTCGTACTTGCCATCGGCCATACCGGAGAAGAGCGCGGCGGAGTCCACCGTCTCGATGGTCACATTCATGCCAGCCTCGGCCAGCTCCTGCTGCATGAGGGCGGCCAGACCCGAGCGGTTGGATGTACAGGCCAGGGTATAGGTCCGCCCCTCATAGCCCCCCTGCTGCAGCAGGGTCTTGGCTCCCTCTACATCCCGCTGCCAAGTAAGGGAGCAGGTATGCTCGGTGCCCGGAGTCACATCGGTGGCGGTGGGCTCGCCCAGGCCATGGGTGGACTGAAGGCACAGGGCCTCCTTATCCAGGGCCAGATCGATCGCCCGGCGCACCTCCGCGCTGGGGATGGTCTCGCAGTTGAGCATCAGTTCATAGAAGGTATTGGGAATCTCTCCTTCCAGAACTTCAATACCACCCTCTCTGGCGGTATCGGAATCATCCATAGACAGATTGCCGCCAAAGGCGTAGTAATCCAGGTCCCCGGAAATAAGAGAGGACAGCAGGTTGGACTTGTCAATCACGGTTACCACCAGCTGATCAAAATCAGGGCAACCCAGCTGATAGACCTTATTGATGTCCAGCACCAGCTGGCTGCCGGGAATCTCCTCCGCAAACTTGCAGGGACCGGAGCCAATCGGGGCGTTCCACAGATCCAGTTTCATGATCTCCGCCGGCTCGGTCTCTGCCAGCAGATGGGTAGGCAATACATAAATCTCCCGGTTTTTGTCCAGCAGAAAGTCCTCCGGGGTGGTGGGACTCTTGAACGTGAGCTTTAGGGTGTAGTCGTCTACCGCCTCAACCCCCAGCTGCTCTCCCGCCACGGCACAGCCCTTGCTGTCGGTGCCCACCAGCACAGAGAAGTTTCCCCTGCCCAATGCCGGACAGTCCGGGTTCGTAATGAGGGCAATGGTATCCGCCCAGTGCCGGGCGGTCACTGGAGTGCCGTCGTGGAAGGCAGCCTTCTCATCCAGATGGAAGAGTACCGCCATACCGTCGTCAGCACTCTCCCAGCTTTTCGCACCCCGGGGGTCCAGGGTGCCATCGGCATGGACATAGGCTAGCCGGTCGTAGATCTTGTCGCAGATGATGCGGGTATAGTTGCTGCCCGAAGGGCTGTTGTAGGGCATCAGAGAATCCCAGGCATTGGACAGTCCATAGCGCACCGTGACCTGCTCCGCAGTCTCTTTCTCTCCGCCGCAGGCCGTCAGCCCCAGGGCCAGAACGGCTGCCATCAGCAATGCGATCAGTCGTTTCATGTCGTTCCTCCGTCTTTTTATTCCACTGTTACCGACTTTGCCAGGTTGCGCGGTTTATCGATGTCGCATCCGCGCTGGAGTGCGGTATAGTAGGCAAACAGCTGCATGGGCACCACCGCCAGGGAGGGCAGCAGCATGGGATGGGTCTCCGGAATGGCAATCACATGGTCTGCCGTCCGGCGCAGGTCGTCCGCCTTGTCACGGGTGGTCAGACCCAGCACGTCGGCTCCACGGCTCTTGACCTCCACCGCATTGCTCACCGTCTTTTCAAACAGGGGCCCGCACCCCGCCAGAGCCACCACCAGAGTACCGGACTCGATAAGGGAGATGGTACCGTGCTTCAACTCGCCGGCGGCATAGGCCTCCGAGTGAATATAGGAGATCTCCTTCAGCTTCAGAGAACCCTCCAGGCCCACGGCGTAGTCCAGATTGCGGCCGATAAAGAACATGGATGCCCGGTTAAAGTACAGAGTGGCAAAATACTGGATATCTTCCCGGTCCGCCAGGATCTCCTCCAGCTTGTCCGGGATACGCTGGAGCTCTGTCAGAATGGCGTCGTAGTCCTCCCGATCCAGGGTACCCAGCAGATCGGCACAGTACAGGCCGATGAGGTAGATCACCGCCAGCTGAGTGGAGTAGGCCTTGGTGGTGGCCACGGCGATCTCCGGCCCGGCCCAGGTATAGAGCACGCTGTCGCTCTCCCGGGCGATGGTGGAGCCAACTACATTGACGATGGACACCACTTTTGCGCCCAACCGTTTGGCCTCCCGCATGGCGGCCAGGGTATCGATGGTCTCACCAGACTGGCTGATGACCAGGGCCAGAGTATGCTCCGACACGATGGGGTCGCAGTAGCGGAACTCGGAGGCCAGAGTCACCTCCACCGGCTTTCTCAGCAGCTTTTCCAGGATATACTTGGCCGCCACGCCTACATGGTAGGAGGACCCGCAGGCGATGATATACAGCCGGTCCATCTCCTCCAGCTCACGAGCGGTAAGCCGCCAGTTGTCCAGCACAACACGGCCGTCCTTGATGCGGGGGGAGATGGTCTTGCGGATGGCTTCGGGCTGCTCCATGATCTCTTTGATCATAAAGTGCTCGTAGCCGCCCTTTTCCGCAGCGGAGATCTCCCAGTCCACATAACGCCGCTCCTTCTCCACTGGACGCAGGTAAGAATCGTACACCCACAGGTGGTCGGCGGTCAGTTCGGCGATCTCGCCATCGTCCAGCCAGCACACCTCCCGGGTGTACTTGATGAGGGCGGTGAC
Source organism: Flavonifractor porci (assembly GCF_037572415.1). Taxonomy (NCBI): domain Bacteria; kingdom Bacillati; phylum Bacillota; class Clostridia; order Eubacteriales; family Oscillospiraceae; genus Flavonifractor; species Flavonifractor porci. Next base: position 211,506 of record NZ_JBBHLB010000004.1, on the reverse strand, counting down.
ATCGCTGGCCAGATAGTGGGCTCCATCGCCAAAGCCCAGGATCAGCGGACTGTCTTTCCGGGCTGCAATGAGCCGGTCAGGGCAGTCGGCGCACAGGATACCCAGGGCGTAGGCCCCCCGGATGGTGTGGAGGGTACGCACCACCGCGTCCAGCAGATCCCCCTGATAGTAATACTCCAGCAGCTGGGCCGCCACTTCGGTATCGGTATCCGACACGAACTGCACTCCCTCCGACTGGAGGAACTCCCGCAGCTCAGCATAGTTTTCAATGATGCCGTTGTGGACCACGGCAAACCGGCCATTTTCACTGACCTGGGGATGGGAATTGACATCCGATGGAGCCCCGTGAGTGGCCCACCGGGTATGGCCCACGCCAATAGTGCCATGGAGGGTGCTGCCGCCCTTGACAAGGTCGTTGAGCACCTGGAGCCGCCCCTTGGCCTTCTCCACCTGCATTCCTTCCGCTTCCCCGTAAACCGCTACACCGGCAGAGTCATATCCCCGGTACTCCAGTCTGGAAAGGCCGTCCAGCAAAATCGGCGCGGCCTCATCTCTTCCAACATATCCAACGATCCCGCACATGGTGATCCTCCTGCGTATTTGACGTGTTTGATAGATGGTGCTTTAAAATAGGATTATAGCACGGAAAAGCTGGTAAAACAATGGCAGAACGCCCGAAATTAGGTTTGTTCCTGCCGGCCTCTCCGTCTCACCTGGGTTCCCTCCACTAAAATGGTGTCCGCACCAAAGCGGCGCACCGCCGTCCAGGGAAAAACAGTGTCTGGTTCCCGCCCCAGCAGCCCGAACAGGCGCAGCCTCCCAGGCACAATCAACGCACTCACTTTCCCCTCCTCCAGGTCCATGACCACATCGCCTACATAGCCGATCCGGCTGCCGTCGGTAATGTTGATGATCTCCTTATCCCGCAGTTCCGATCCCCGGCACTCCATAGCGCACCCCTCCTTTTTTGCATCCCTATGCGCCAGCCGGGTTGACCCATTCCACTTACCATGTGGTAATCTTGCACCTATCTGACAGAGGGGATATAATGAAGCAGATGCAGCTTCTGGAGGGAGATCGTCATGCTGGACAATTTGGTTTATTGTCTCAATGGTACCACACCTATCTTTTTGCTCATGCTGCTGGGCGTAGCGTTCCGCAAAATGGGCTTTTTCAGCCAGGCATTTGCCGACAAGCTGAACAGTTACGTATTTAAAGTAGGTCTGCCCGTTATGATGTTCAAGGACCTGACCGGCTCCGACTTTTTCCAGGTGTGGGACACCTCCTTTGTGGCATTCTGTTTTCTTGCCACGCTGGCTTCCATCCTGCTCACCGCCCTGCTCAGCCGTATGCTGAAGGAGCCCCCGCTGCGAGGAGAATTTATCCAGGTGGGCTACCGCAGCAGCGTTGCCCTGCTGGGAGCTGCCTTCCTGGAAAACCTTTACGGCAGCGCCGGGGCTGCCAGTCTTATTATTATTGGCGCGGTGCCCCTCTATAATGCAGCAGCGGTGATAGTACTCTCCCTCACCAGCCCCAGTCAGAAGGGGCTGTCCAAAGGCGCGCTGAAGAAAGTAGCCAAAGGGATCATCACCAACCCCATCATCCTTGGCATCATCGCGGGCCTGGCCTGGACCCTGCTGCGCATCCCCCAGCCTACTATCCTCACCAAAACAGTGAACAGCATCTCCGCCACCGGCACTCCCCTGGGCCTCATGGCCCTGGGGGCCTCCTTTGACCGGAAGGAGGCCATCAGCCGTATCAAGCCAGCCCTCTCCGCCACCGCCCTCAAGCTGGTGGTCTTTGTGGGCATCTTCCTGCCCATTGCCGTGTCCATGGGTTTCCGGGATGACAAGCTAGTGGCCGCCCTCACCATGCTGGGCAGCCCCACCACCGTCAGCTGTTTCGTTATGGCCCGCAACATGGGCCACGAGGGCACCCTCACCTCCAGCACCGTCATGCTCACCACCGGCTTCAGCGCCTTTACCCTGACCCTGTGGCTCTATGCGCTGAAAACCCTGGCCCTCATCTGACTTTGACAAAAACAGACGGAGGAACTCCCCAAAACAAGGGAAAAAGACGGCGTTTTTCCCCCTTGCATTTTGGTATGGAGACACTATACTAATGTCTGCTGAATAAACCGCGATGCGGTTTATTCGTACGGCAGTAGCCGCGCAATTTTATAGAAGCGGCTCGAAGTGGCCGTTTTATGAAATTCAGCCATTGGTACAATGCGTATTTCCGTTGGTGCGTTAAGGTACACCAATGGACGCATTATACTAACACGGTACTTTCTATTTCCCATTTTTGTATCGAAAGGAAGCCCCTCCATGGAACAAGCTACCGTCCTCCGCCGGCGCGAGCCGGGCATCCTCTCCCTCACCTGGCCCATCTTTATCGAATTACTGCTCCAGATGCTGGTCGGTAACGCCGACCAGGTCATGGTGGGGCATTTTGACCCCAACGGCGTGGGCGCCATCGGCAACGCCAATCAGATCACCAATCTGGTCCTGCTGGTCTTTTCCGTTATTTCCACCGCCTCCACCATCCTCATCTCCCGCTACCTGGGCGCGGAGGACAAACGGCGGGTCAACGAGACCTACACCCTCTCCCTGCTGGTCAACGCCATCTTCGGTCTGGCGGTAGGCACCCTGCTGATCGTCCTGTGCGGCCCCATCTTCACCCTGATGCAGGTGCCGGCGGAAATTCTGGACCGCAGCTGCCTGTACCTGCGGATCATCGGCGGCGGTATGGTATTCCAGGCGGTCTACCTCACCTTTACCGCCTTCTTCCGTTCCAACCAGATGATGAAGGAGAGCATGATCGTGGCGGTGATCATGAACCTGCTCAACATCGGCGGCAACGCGGTGCTCATCGGCGGCGCCTTCGGCCTGCCTGCCCTGGGCGTGGCGGGCGCCGCCCTGTCCAGCGACATCTCCCGGGTGGTAGGGGTCATCCTCATTGCCGTCCTGTTCCGCCGGAAGTTCGGGCCTGTGCTCTCCTTCAAGCTGCTGCGCCCCTTCCCTACGGATCAGCTGCGCCGGCTGCTCCGCATCGGCATCCCCGCCGGCGGAGAGTCCATTTCCTATAACCTGTCCCAGGTGGCCATCCAGTCCATTTGCAACCTGTTTGCCATCTTTGTGATCAACACCCGGGTATACGCCAATATGTTCGCCATGCTCACCTATATGTTTGGCTCGGCCATCTCCCAGGCCGCCCAGGTCATGGTGGCCCATCTGATGGGAGCCGGCCGTATCCCTGATGTAGAGCGGCTGGTCAAACGCACCCTGCTGGCCTCCATCAGCATCTCCGCTTTGGTGGCAGTGGTGCTGCTGGTGTTCTGCCAGCCCCTGTTAAGCCTGTTCACCCAGGACCCTCAGGTGCTGGAGCTTTTCCGCCTCATTATGATCATCGAGATCCCCCTGGAACTGGGCCGGGCAGTGAATATGGTGATGTGCCGGGCCCTCCAGGCCTGCGGCGATATCCGCTTTCCCATCACCATCTGCATCTTCAGTGCCTGGCTTACCGCTGTGGTAGGCGGTTTCCTGCTGGCCGTGCCTCTGGGCCTGGGGCTGGCGGGGCTGTGGATCGCCATGGCCTGTGACGAGTGCCTGCGGGCGGTGCTCTTCCTGCTGCGGTGGCGCAGCCGGGCCTGGTGCCGCAAAAATGTACTGTCCATGTAAGAAAGGATGTGTTGTCCATGAAGACCGGGATCGTGCTGGAGGGCGGAGCCATCCGCACCATCTTCTCCTCCGGCGTGTGCGACGCCCTGCTCACTGGCGATATTATGACAGATTATGTCATCGGAGTCTCCGCCGGAATCGCTTATGGCGTCAGCTATGTGTCCAGACAGATCCGCCGCAATCTTGATATTATGGTAAACTACGTCAACGACAAACGATACATGGGTATGGGCAATCTGTTCCGCCGGGACAACCGGGCCTATTTCGGTCTGAACTTTGTGTTCGGGGAGATTCCCAACAAGCTGATCCCCTTTGACTATGACACCTTTAACGCCTTTCCGGGCGAAGTGGAGGCCGCAGTCACCAATCTGGATACCGGCAAGGCAGAGTATCTCCCGGTGGACCGGAGCGACAAAAAATTTACCATTCTCCAGGCCACCTGTGCCATGCCCCTTCTCTTCCCCATCTTCCACATTGACGGCAAGCCCTGCCTTGACGGCGGCGCCGCCGATGCCATTCCCTTTGACCGTGCCTTTGAAAAGGGGTGTGACCGGGTCATTGTGGTACTCACCCGGGAGCGGGACTTTCGGCGTCAGCCGGAGAAGCTCCAGCCCATCATTGACCGCTTTTACCGAAAATATCCCAAGTTCTGCGATACCATGCGCCGCCGGGCAGATACCTATAATGAGTCCCGGGAAAAGCTTTTCCAACTGGAAAAGGAGGGGCGGGTGCTCCTCTTTGCCCCTCACAACACTCAGGGCTTCAGCCGCACCGAGCGGGACGTAGCCAAGATTCAGGCTCTTTGGCAGGACGGCTACGACGAGGGCATAGCCCGGTTGGACGAGGTCCGTTCCTTCCTGGCAGGACAATAATACAGGACCCGGACGGCGGCCGCCGTCCGGGTCCTTTGCGTCTTATTCCATTCCGCTGATCTCTGTGACCATAGCCATATTGGCATCCTGTCCGGCGCCGTCGGGCAGAGTCACATTGGAAACAGCCACAGGCTTGCCGTCCTCATCCAGGGTCACCTGGACGGAAACCTTGGCCCCCTCGTCCTCCCGGGTCCAGAGGTAGCTGCCGTCCTGCTCCATGGCATCGGTGATATCCGTCTCCTCCCCATCCACGATGAGAATGATGCGGCCGTCTCTCTCCTCCACTGCCGTATCGGGCAGGCGCAGGGCGGTGATGGTCTCGCCGGTATCATCCATCACGATCTCTTCCCGGTAATCTCCCAACGAGGCAGATGTGCGGATGGTGGCCAGCAGGCCTTCCAGGGCCTCCGGGTTGGCGGCGCTGACGGTCACCATCAGAGCCACAGTTACCACGGCGGCGATCAATCCCACCCGCAGCGGGCGGCGGACTGGCTTTTTCTGCTTCTGTTCTGCCATTTCAATAACCTCCTGTAAGGCTTCTTCGGAGACGTGAAGCTCCGAGCATCGTTCACGGTATGCGTTGTGGTCGAACATCATCGTTCCCCTCCTCTTCTTCGGAAAGCGTCCGGCGCAGCCGGGCCCGGGCCCGCTGGAGCCAGGTCTGTACGGTGGAGGGATTGACCCCCATGGCCGCCGCCGTCTCCTTGACGGAGCAGCCCTCGTAGTAATAGAGGTAGATGGTCAGGCGGTACTTCCCATCCAGCGCCATCACCGCCTGAAACACCTCTTCCCGGCGGTCCTCCGCCGGAGGGGGAGCCTCATCCCGCTCCTCCAGCGGCACCGCCCGGCGGCGCCAGAAGGAACGCATCACCTTCCGGCTCTCATTGACTGCCACCCGCAGCAGCCAATGCTTCAGGTGGTCCTCACTCTCAAAGGCGTCCTGCTGGTAGAGCTTGAGGAGCACCGTCTGCACCACATCCTCCGCGTCCGCCCGGGTCCGCAGGGCGTGGTAGGCCACCCGGTAGAGCATATCGCCATAGGTCCGGGCCGCCTGTTCAAATGTCTCGTCGGTCATGACTACTCCCTTTCTGTGGGTTTGTTTGAAAGGCCTTTCATCAGGAATATCCCCCAAAGGGGCAAAAAATCTCACCAGGAAGGGAAAAATTTTTGGGGCGTCTGAACGACGCCCCAAAAATTTTTCCCGACCCAACTGCCGGTAGACCGTGAAATACATGGTGAGGATGCAGGCCAGACCGCCCAGCACATTGGAAATAGGCTCGGCCAGGAACACACCGTCTGCCCCAAAGCCCACCGCAGGCAGGATCAGGGTGAGGGGCGCCACAATGAAGGCCTTGCGGAGCAAGGAAAAGAAGATGGCGCTTTTGGACCGGCCCAGCCCCACAAAGACCGACTGGCCGATAAACTGGAAGGCCATAAAGAAGAACATGGCGAAGTAGATGCGGAAGGCGGGGATACCGGCGGCAATGAGATCCGGCTCTTTGTTGAAGATACGGATCAGAGGTTCGGGAAGCAGCATCACTAACACCCAGACTGCCACCGAATACCCCACCGTCAGCACCGTGGTAAACCGAACGCCCTGGCGTACCCGCTCATACTGGCCTGCCCCGTAATTGTAGCCCAGCACCGGCTGACAGCCGCTGGTGATGCCCTGGACCGGCATGGTGATGATCTCCCGGACGGAGTTGATCACCGTCATGACGCCTACATACAGATCGCCGCTGTAGGCCTCCAGGCTGGCGTTGCACAACACCTGGGCCAGACTGTTGGTCATGGACATGACAAACCCGGAGGTGCCCAGGCTTAAAATACGTCTGACCCGCTCCGCCTTGAGCCGGAGGGCGGACAGTCTCAGCTTCAGGATGGCCTTTTTCCCAGTGAGGAATCTCAGTACCCACACAGCCGAGCAGGCCTGAGAGAGCACCGTGGCCAGAGCAGCCCCCTGCACTCCCATATTCAGCAGTAAAATAAAGACAGGGTCCAATATGATGTTGACCACCGCTCCCACCGCCACCGTGACCATACCCATGCGGCTGAAGCCCTGGGCGTTGATGAAGGGATTCATACCCAGGCTGATCATGACGAAGAGGGTGCCCAGGATGTAGATGGTTAGGTAGTCGTTGGCGTAGGGAAAGGTAACGTCGCTGGCTCCGAACAGATAGAGAATTGGCCGGCGGAAAATAAGAGTCAAAATAGTGAGGGCCGTGCCAAACAGCAGCAGCAGGGAGAAGGAGTTGCCCATGATCCGCTCCGCTTCCTCATTCTCTCCTCTGCCCTGACAGATGGAACACAGCGGGGATCCGCCCATGCCGCACAGATTGGCAAAACCCATTAAGATGGAGATGATGGGCAGACACAGCCCCAGCCCCGTCAGGGCCAGGTGTCCGGGCAGGCGGCCCAGGTACATCCGGTCCACCACGTTGTAGAGGATGTTGATGAGCTGGGCCACCGTCATAGGTACCGCCATGGAGACGATATTGCGCGCCATGCTGCCCTTGGAAAAATCATTCTGGGTCCGGGCTTGCGTAGCCGGTCACCTCTTCTCTTGCAATTTGGATGGTTTTGGGGTATACCTATAGGGAACCTACAGATCCGCCGTCTGGATACGGCGGAGACATAATAGATGATTATACTACCGTTTTAAAGTACAGACAACGGAAAGGAACTGATTTCTTTGACACTGTTGGAGCAGGCCAAGGCTATGGGGCCTCAGCTGCGGGCCATGAAGGACGACCTCCACCGCCACCCCGAACTGAGCTTTCAGGAGGTGCGTACCACTGGAATTTTAAAAGAAAAGCTGACTTCTTTGGGTCTGGAACTCATTGACCTGGGCATGGACACCGGCGTGGCAGCCCTGCTGCGGGGCGCACGCCCCGGCAAGACGGTGGCCCTCCGGGCCGACATCGACGCCATCGCCCAGCAGGAGGCGGCTCACGACGGGGCCATGTCCCAGTGCGACGGGCTGATGCACGGCTGCGGCCACGATTTCCACACCGTGGGACTATTCGGTGCAGCCTGCCTGCTGGCCCAGCTCCGGGACCAGCTGGCGGGCAACGTAGTCTTTCTCTTCCAGCCCGCTGAGGAGGTCACCCAGGGGGCCCAGGCCATGATCGACCATGGGCTGTGGGACAAGCTGCCTGCAAAGCCTGACTGTCTCTTCGGACTGCACAACCGGCCCGAGCTGCCCGCCGGGCAGATCGCCGTGATGGAAGGGCCGGTGATGTCGGGCAAGAGCCACTTTGTCATTACCCTCCACGGCATCTCCGGCCACGGCGGCTCCCCCCACAAATGTACCGACGTGATCGTAGCCGGTGCGGCGGTGGTCAACGCCCTGCAAACGGTGGTGAGCCGCAACACCGATCCCCTGGAAAGCCTGGTGTGCTCCGTGTTGTCCATCCACGCCGGTACCCCGGACAATTTCGTCCCCGACGTGCTCACTATGACGGGAAGCATCCGGGCCCACGGCACCGCCGCCCATCGTCACGCCGAGGAGCGGCTGCGCGAGCTGACGCTTGGGGTATCCGCCGCCTACGGCTGTACCGCTGAAGTGGAGTTCCATCCCGGCGTGCCCGCCACCGTCAACTCCCACTCCATGACCGCTCTGGCCAGAAAGGCGGCCTTGGCTTTGGTGGATGCGGATCATGTAGTCTCCCCCGCCCCCGACATGGGTTCCGAGGACTTCGCCGTCTTTGGGCGGGATGTGCCCGCCTTCTTCTACTGGCTGGGTTCCGGCTTCCCCGGCCAGTTCAACCCCTGCTGGCACAACGAGCACTACCGTACTGACGACAGCGCCCTCCCTCTGGCATCTGCTTTGCTGGCTCAGTCTGCCCTGGTAGGCCTGGAGGCCTGATTTTACAAACCAAAAACGTCCCCCGGATCTTCGGATCCGGGGGACGTTTTTATCTCAGCGCAGAGCGGGAGGACGTATGCCCAGCTGACGGGTCAGGTAGAGTTTGGCACAGGTCTGGATGCGGCTCACCAGCTCCGCCACACTGGTGAGGCTATTTCTGGTGAGCAGCAGACTCTTGGCGGTAGCGTAGTACATCTGCATAGCGTGATGCCGGGCCACCGGGTCACTGATGATCTTTAACTCGGCTACATCAGAACCGTGAATGGCCAGGGTCAGAGAAATCAGGGCAGCGTAGCCCACAGCATCTGCCAGCAGGCTGTCCAGGAAGCGGTCCCGGAATCCCTGATGCCGGCGGTATTCCGCCTTGGCATATCCGTCCCACAAGGCCCCAAAGGTCTGGCGATAGGACCGGAAGAGCTGCTCTATGGTATCCAGCAGGTAGCGGCGGAACCGCTCCTCCTCGTCCGGACCGGAGAGCGGGTGGAAAAAGGAGGCGGCATAGACACTGAGCGTGTTACCCATAAAGTAGCCTAAATCATAGGCACAGGGACCGGCAAAGGTATACTCCATGTCGATGACCTTCATACGGTCACCGTCGATAAAGATATTGCCCGGGTGGAGATCAGAGTGAATGAGGGCCTCTGCGTGGCTCATATACCGGTGGCGCAGCAGATAGGTCTCCGTCTGTACCGCCGGCTCCTCCAGCCCCGCCCGCATATACATCGTCTCGGCCGCGGGCGCAAAGGGCGAACGGTGGAGCATACTCCACTCCTCCATGACCCTGCGCATACCGCTGTTGGTAAAAGTTTGGGCCAGCTCCCGGAACTTCTCCCGGGACAGATAAAATTCCGAGGTAAAAAAGGCGATGGATGCCATGAACGCACCACAGTTTCGCCCCAGCTCCGGGAAAATCTCTCCCCGGGCCAAGCCGCTGCGGCAGGGGTGGAGGTAGGACACGTCCTCCATGGCGAACACATTATTTTCCCGGTCCACCCAGTAGACCTCCGGTACATACTGGGGCACGATAGCCCGGCGCAGCCGCAGGCTGGCCGCTTCCAGCTGATTGCGGGAGGGAGGGAGACGATAGCTGGACTCCCGGGCAGAGCGGATGTTCTCCTGTCCCTGCTTGACGATCATGGACCGCCTGGGGGTGCTGACTTGGAAAATGTCGTTGATCAGTCCCGCCGAATCCTCCCCCTGCTCACCGATGACACGGATCTCCAAGGGGCCCTCCTCCGCGAAGGACGGATCATGGTCGCGCAAATAGGCCGGCAGATTTTCTCTGGTCAGAATCAGCATGGCGGCACTCCTCCCTTTCCCTCAAGGGACAATATTTGCAGGATACCAAAAGTATACCCTGCCCCGCCCAGGATGGAAAGCGATATCTTTGCCCCGGCCCTGTCATTTTTTGCCCTCGCCGGTCAGAGCGCGTGGAAGCAGGGGGTGTGGCGGCGGTAGGTGGCTACCCACCGGAAGCCGCAGGCCTCCAGCAGGGCCAGCGCCTGGGGGAAGCCCGCTCCGATATAGCGGGCCTGGTGGGCATCGGAGCCCAGAGTGATGATCTCGCCGCCCAGCTCCCGATAGAGCTTCAGCAGCCACTGCCACTCCTCCACCGTGGTGCCCTGGGTGGTGTTAAATTCGATGCCCCGTCCTGAGTCAATGACCTGCCGGAGCAAAGCGGCCAGTCGCTCCTCCCATGGTTCCAGCGTCAGCTGGTACTCTGCCGGCAGATAGCGCAGGGGATAAATGATATGGCCCAGTACATCGTAGCTGTTTGTTACAGCCAGTTCCTCCATCTGGCAAATATAGTCCTCCAAGATGGCCTCCGCCTCCCGGCGGCTGGTACAGGCCTTGGCCGCTGTGTAGATGCCGATGCCCCCATAAGACAGGCTGGTGGAATGGAGAGAGCCGATCACAAAATCCAGCTGGGGCAGTTTCAGTCCCAGATCCACAGCCTCGGTGTCCACTGTACTGTTGCCCACCTCAATGCCCACCCGCAGTTCCACCTGGCCTGCCAGACGGGTACGCAGCCGCCGCCACTGCTGAAGCACCGGCGCAAAGTCATAGCTGGCGGGCAGGCGGTTGCCCTGCTGGTCCAGCAGGTTCCAGTGCTCGGTGATGCACAGCTCCGCCACGCCGGCCGCTCGGGCCGCCCGGGCATTTTCCATCAACGTGGATTTACTGTCTCCCGAAAAATAGGTGTGGGTATGGTAATCCGATCTATATCGCAGCATAACGTTCCCTTTCTCTTCGCTAAATTCTCTCGCCTTATTATAACCTTCCGCAGAAAAAAAGCAAGGCGGCGGGAGAAACTCCCGCCGCCCAACGGTCACCGGACCGCGCCCATGGCGCTGAACTGGCGGACCACCGCCCCGCACAACTCGTTATAGTACTTCAGATAGTCTTTCTTGGCCTGCCGCTCCCGGCTCTTCTGCCGCTGGAACTCGGCCCAGCGCAGGCAATGCTTGTGGCAGCCCTCACAGTAACTGGAACAGCTCTGCTGACATGGAAGCATGGCGGAAACCCCTTTCTCCCGGCCTGGATGGATCCTTGACGGCTCGGCTGTACCGCCCTGGACCACTGCCCCCATTGTACTGCCCTGTCTCTGCGCTTTCCATCAGCTTTTGGTAAAAGACTGTAAAGTTTCTTTTGACTGCCCAAAAGGCTCCCGGCACTGCCGGGAGCCTCTTCCTGTTTTACAGCCAGGTTTCTCCCTGGCTGCTTTTCTTATAGTCGTGGGTCACAGAGGCCTCCAGGATCTCATGGTAAGCCCAGTGCTCCCGGGCCACGTCATGAAAGGGAAGCTGAGTCTCCCGCTCTCCCGCTTGCCGATCCATGGCACGGTTGAGGATCTTTACCGCCTCCGCTCTTGTCACGTTGCGGCCCGGCTGGAAGGTGCCGTCGGTACCGCCGGATATCCACCCCTGGCTGGCTGCGAAAGCGATCTCCCGGGCCGCCCAATAGCTGGCGGACACGTCGGGAAATTTGTGACTGCCGCCGGTGACGGCAAAGAAGCCGCACACCATCTTCACCAGCTCCGCCCGGCGGACAGGCTGGGTGGGGCGGAAGGTTCCGTCCGCATAGCCCTGGACAATGCCGTATTTCCGGGCGAAATGGACGTAGGAGCTGTACCAGTCCCCCAGGCTCACATCGGAAAAGCCGCCGGTGCCCTCCTCATAACTATAAAGTGGTTCTCCATTACGATCTACCGCCAGCCGGGTCAGCATCGTCACTGCCTCTCCCCGGGTCAGAGAACTGTCCGGGTGGAACGCTCCATTGCTGCCCTGCACATAAGCCGTATGGTCCGCCGTGTTTAGAGCCGCCTCCGGCTGAGGCACATAAAATTCCTTATAAAGTTCCTGCAATTCCCCATTTTGCGCCAAAAACTGATACCGGAAATGGACTTCACCGTCCACTTGGGTGATGGTCTCGTTGAGCTCCAGCTGCTGCCGTATGGCCTCCACCCCGTACCAGGGACTGCTGGGATCGGTGTTGCCCGCCTGGTAGTCGGCCATGCCAATGTAAAGGGAAACTCCTGTACCCTTCACCGTATCCGCCCACCACTTCACAATGGTCTCATAATCCATACTTTTATGGCCGATATACCAGTAGACCTGGGGGCAGATGTAGTCGATCCACTCCTCCTTCACCCACTTGCGGCTGTCCGCGTAGGAGGCGTAGTAGCTCTCAAAGCCGCCGGTAGTATTGGAGCCCTGGGACTGGCTGCTCTTGTCTGCCCATACGCCGGAGGGGCTGATGCCGTAAGACAGATCGGGATCAATGGCATGAAGCCGCTCCCCCATCTCCTTCACCAGCTGGTTCACATTGTCCCGACGCCAATCCCCAATGTCGGAGAAGCCGCTGCCGTACTGGGCATAGGTGTCGGCGTCGTCAAAGTTTGCGCCGGGATAGAAATAGTCGTCCATGTGGATGCCGTCGATGTCGTAATTGCGCGAGAGCTCCTCGGCGCTCTGGATGATATACTCCCGCACCTCGGGCAGGCCGGGGTCGAAGTAGAACTTGCCGTCGTACTCCACCACCCAGTCCGGGTGGACCTTGGCGGGATGATCGGCGGTCAGGCTGTCATACTCGGACTGGCCTCCCTTGGTCACCCGGAAGGGGTTGATCCAGGCGTGAAGTTCCAGCCCCATCTCATGGGCCTTCTCCACCCAGTAGGCCAAGGGATCAAAGCCGTCTGCCGGGGCCTGACCCTGTCGGCCCGTCAGATCGGCGCTCCAGGGATAGTAACTGGAGGGATAGAGGGCGTCGGCGGAGGGCCTCACCTGTAAGATTACGGCGGTCATGCCCATATCGGCGCAGGTCTGCAAGATCTTGTCCGCGTCCGCCTTCAGCACCGCCGGGTCGGTGGTGGCCTTGCTGGGATAGTCCAGCCGGTATACCGTGCTCACCCACACCGCCCGGAATTGGTCTGGATTCTTTACTTCATTCTTCCCGGCGCTGGTCTGGGTGCGGATGGCCATGCCTGCCAATGCCAGGGCACTGATCAGCACAATAGCCACCACAAATTTCCATACTTTTGTCATGGGATTCTCCTTGCTTTGGTTCTGAGGACGGCGGGCTACTTCTCCTGGGCGGCAATCCGCTCCGCCAGGTCGTTGAGGTAGACCCAGCGCTCCATCTTCTCCTCCAGGGCGGCCTCCAGCTCAGTCTGCTTCTCCTGCAGTTCCTGGAGGGCCACATAGTCGGTAGCCTTGGCCGCCTGCTCCGCCTGGACCTGGGCGATCTGCTCCTCCAGGGCGGCAATATCGTCGTCAATGGTCTCAAACTCCCGCTGCTCCTTGTAGCTGAACTTCAGCTTCTTGGGGGCGGCAGGGCGCTCCTTCCCCTTGTCGGGTGCAGAAACCTTGGGCGCCTTTGCCTTCTCCTCCGCCCGCTGGGCAGTAAGATACTCGGTATAACCGCCGGGATAGGCCCGCACAGAGCCGTCCCCCTCCACGGCAAACACCCGCCGCACCACCCGGTCCAGGAAATAGCGGTCGTGGGACACTGCAATCACTGCGCCGGGGAAGGTGTCCAGATAGTCCTCCAGAATGGACAGGGTCTGAATATCCAGGTCGTTGGTGGGCTCATCCAGCAGCAGCACATTGGGAGCGGCGGCCAGCACTGAGAGCAGATAGAGCCGCCGCTTCTCCCCGCCGGACAGCTTGCAGATGGGGGACCACTGAACCTCCACCGGGAAAAGGAACTGCTCCAGCAGCTGAGAGGCGGTGAGCATTCCCTCTGCCGTCTCAATGTTGTTGCCAATCTCCTTCACATAATCAATGACCCGGGTATCCCCGTTCATGTCGGGCACTTCCTGGCGGAAGTAACCAAAGCGGACCGTCTCGCCCACCTCCACGGTGCCGGAATCGGGAGCCAGGGCCCCTGCCATCAGGTTAAGCAGGGTGGATTTGCCGCTGCCATTGGAGCCCACAATACCGATGCGGTCATCCCGCAGCAGCATACAGTCAAAGTCCCGGACCACGGTCCGGTCCCCGAAGGCCTTGGTGACCCCCGCAAGCTCCACCGTCTTTTTCCCTAGACGGCTGGCACGGGCGGACAGTTCCAAGGTACTTTTTTCCGTGGGGCCGGTCTGGGCCTTCAGGGCCTCGTACCGCTCCAGCCGCTCCCGGCTCTTGGTGCCCCGGGCGGTGGGGCCCTGCATCACCCACTGGTACTCCCGGCGGAGGATGGCCTGGCGCTTGCGCTCACTGGCTTTTTCACTCTCCATCCGAGCCGCCTTCCGCTCCAGATATTTGTCATAGTTGCCCTCATAGGTGTAGAGCCTGCCGCCCTCCACCTCCACCATTTTAGTGACAATGCGCTCCAGAAAATACCGGTCGTGGGTGACCATCACCAGGGCGCCCTTCCAGCTTCTCAGAAAGTCCTCCAGCCAGCCCACCATCCGGTCATCCAGGTGGTTGGTGGGCTCATCCAGCAGCAGCACGTCGCAGGGCCGGGCCAGCACCGCCGCCAGGGCCACCCGGCGGCGCTCCCCGCCGGACAGCTCCCCCACCTTCTGGTCAAACCGGGGCACCCCCAGCTGATTCAGAATGGTCTTGGCCTCATACTCCGCCAGGGTGCGGTCGTCCCCGTCCAGCCCCAGCAGCACCTGCTCCAGCACGGTATGTTCCCCGGGAAATACCGGGTTCTGGGGCAGGTAGGCCAGGCGCACGTTGGGGTCAGGCCGGACAGTCCCTCCGTCCGGCTCCTCCGCCCCGGCCAGCAGCCGCAGCAGGGTGGATTTTCCGCATCCGTTGACGCCGATGATACCCACCTTGTCCCCCGGCTCCACATAAAACGAGACAGAGTCCAGCAGACTGCGGGTCCCGTAGGTCTTGGTCAGTTGTTCCGCCGATAACAGCATATTGTTCCCTCGCTTTGTCGATATCCCGTATAGTATAGCGGAAATGGCTGAAAAAGAAAAGGCCCCATGGTACTTGACAGGCAACCGTATTACTCATATAATACAGTCAGAAAGTGTACTAGTCCAGTAATACAGTTAGGAGGTGGTAAGGCCATGTGTGATTTTGGCGGCTTCGTCCCGGCGGACGGTCTGCCCATCTATCTGCAGATCGTGCGCTATGTAGAGCGGGGCGTGGCGGCCGGCACCATTGCCGACGGCGAGGAACTGCCCTCCCGCCGGGTGCTGTCGGCCCAGCTGGGCGTTAACCCCAACACGGTGCAGAAGGCCTACCGCCTGCTGGAGGAGGAGGGGCTCATCACCTCCCGCTCGGGGGCCAAAAGTGAAGTGTGCGCCCCGCCGGATCAGGTAGCGGCCCTTCGTACCCGGCTGCTGGAACAGGAGGTCGCCGCCTTTGTGCGCTCCCTGCGGCAGTCCGGGCTGGAGAAGGAGGCCGCTTTGGAGCTGATCGGCCGGCTGTGGGACCGAAAGGAGGAGGACCCGTGAGACAATATGTAAGTCTGATGATGGTAGCCGCCCGCTCCCGGCTGTGGCAAGTGATCCTGATCACCGCCGGCACCAGTGCCGCTCAGGTGGCACTGGCTATTTCCATGCTGAACAGAGTGAGTCTATATGGTTTTATGCAGAATTCCCTGTTCCATCTGCTGTTCACCGCAGGTCTGGTGCTGATCTGTCTGTCGCTGGCCTCCTTCGGTATGGAGCGGGGCGGCAGCAAGCTTGGCTATACCCTCCGCCGCCTGCCCTGCGGAGAGGAGACGGCCACCCTGGTGTTTGCCCTTCACCACTTCCTCTGCCTGCTGATCTACTGGGGCGGGCAGATCGCAGCAGCATGGTATATTGCCCTGCGCTTCTGCGCCCTCTCAGACGGCGCCTTTCCCATGCTGGTGTTCTATTACAGCGGATGGTTTCACGGAATTCTGCCCGGCCTGGACTGGCCCATCTACATCCGCAATGTGGTGATGCTTGCGGCTCTGGCCATGGCGGCAGCCACCTGCTCCTACCACTGGCGGCGGGGTGATAAGCCCTTTACCGTCCTGCCCCTGGCCGCTTTTGCCGGTCTCACCTTCCCTGCCGACATTGGCGCCTTCGGTTTACCGGGACCGGGCAGCGATTTTGTTGCCAGTCTGCCCAATTTGTACGCTGAGGTCCCAAGCAATATCATGACCGCACTCTTCCAGCTGGGCGTCTTTGTGACAGCTCTGATCATCGTCACCTACAACCTGATAGGGAGGGCTGGCTATGTGGACACCTGAACGCGCCTATCCCCTGGGCTTTCCCGGCAGGCAGGCTCTCCAGATCACACTGGGTGGTTTGGGGCTCGCCTTCGCCATCGGCTATTTCCGGTTTCTCGCCTCCTTCTTTTCCGCCAAAGAGGAGCTCTACACGTCCGTCAAGATCGACAGCAAATGGGTCTCCAAACTCATTGAGGGTTCGGTCATTGCCCCGTTCTCCCACCTGCTGGGCGGGGTATCGCTGGGGCTGACCCTGGTAGCCCTCTGCCTCATAGCCTCTCTCTTTCTTCATTATGCCTGGCATAAGCTGGGCAGCCGCAGCATCTACCGCATGAAGCTGCTCCCCAACCGCTGGGAGCTATGGCGGCGGGTGGTCGTTATCCCTCTGGTAGGCCTGGCTGCCTGCGCGCTGCTGTGGAGCCTGCTGCTCCTGCTGTGCGCCCTCACTTACCGCTACGGGACGCCGGAGGGCCACCTGCCCCCCAACTGTTGGGGTTCCTTCCCCTTCTACTGGATCGGAGGCTGCTATGCTTGAACTGAATCAGGTCCGCAAAAAATACTTCGGCTCCACCGTGGCGGTGGATGATCTGTCCCTCACCATAGGCCCCGGGGAAATCGTAGGACTGTTTGGGGAGAACGGCGCCGGCAAAACCACGCTGCTCAAGTGTATCCTGGGCCTGCTGTCCTATCAGGGCCAAATCATCCTGGACGGCGCCCCAGTAAACCGGGCCAATATCTCCCGCCTGTCTTTCGCCACCTGCGAGCACTCCTTCTTCCCCAACCTGGCCGCAGAGGAACACAGAATTTTTCTCACCAGCCAGTTTCCTACTTTCCGTCAAAAACGCTTCCACGCTCTCCTGGACTTCTTCGAGCTGCCTGCCCACAAGCCCATCCGTCGGTTTTCCACCGGCCAGAAGAACCAGTTTGAGGTGATCCTGGCCCTGTGTCAGGGCGCCGACTACATCCTGATGGATGAGCCCTTCGCCGGCAACGACATCTTCAACCGGGAGGACTTCTACAAGGTGCTGCTGGGTATTCTGGAACCCAACGAGACCATCCTGCTGTCCACCCACCTACTGGAGGAGGTACAGCACTTCATCAGCCGGGCAGTTCTGCTGCAAAAGGGCAGACTGGTGGGAGACACCTCCACCCTGGATCTGGAGGAGCAGGGCAAGAGCCTCATGGACTATGTGAAGGAGACCTATCGCTACAAGGCTGACCGGGTCAGTCAGGCCCTGGACCAGCTCACCGGCAAGGAGGAGGGAGAAGGATGAAAAGCGCTCTGGCTCTGCTTCTGGCTCTGGTGGTCGTCTTCGGCGGACTGCTGGGCTGGACCAATGCTCAGCTGCAGCAACAGGGTACAGATGTGACTATCTCTGCCACCACCCTGGCAGGAGACCCGGCAGCTGCCGCTGACGTCCAGGTCACCAGCTATACCGAGTATCAAAATCACCTCTTCTGGCGTCATTCCTTTCCGGCGGACAGCCCGGAGAAGGGTGAGACCAGCTGCGCCTTTTCCCAGGCTGCCCATTTCGCAGAGGATAACTTTTCTTGGGGACCCTACTTTGACATCGAGCTGCTTGGACACGGTATAAGCAGTCCCTTCCATATAGAGGAGCAGCTCTCTCCTTCTCTGCTTGCTCTCTTGAAGCAGATCCAGAGTGAGCGGCCCAACGTCGCCGTTTCGGAGCGGCGGGTGGACCTGTCCGACTATACCGATCACTATCCCCTGGAGGTCTCCGGCTCTTTCACCCAATTTGTGCGCGACCCGCTGACACCCAAGCAGCTCACCCAGCTGGTGGAGGACTACTTTTTCTTTCCTCTGACCAAGAACACATATGCCACCGTCTCTCTGGAGACCAACGAGAAGAACGGCCAGCTCCGCGGTTATGACTTTGACCTGGAATATGATTTGAGTCTGTCTACCCAGACTGTAATGCGGGACTATATCACCTATTTCGCCCTCATTCCCGGCGGAGACCGGGCCGATCTGCTGGACACCAGTCATATTCCCGGCGGCTGGGGGATATACGCCCTCACCGGCACCAGCGGAGAATCCACCGCCATCTCCACCCTCTACTCCATACCCGATGGCGGGCAGGTGGTCCGTCTCTTTGGCGGCCCGGAGGGAGACGACTGCCTCTACCTGCTGACTTTGGAAGAGAACACGCTGTTTTTCACCCAACTAGACCCCAAAAACGGCCAGGCGGTGGTCCATCTGCCTCTCTTCCCCTGGACAGAGGATCAGGAGATCCTCAGTACCCTGTGGCAGGAAGATTATCTGGCCCTTTTTACCGGCAGCGGCTCCTTCGCGGTACTGGTTCCCGACGGCCAGGGGGGCTGGAAGGTGGATCTGACCGGGGCCCTCTATGACCAGTACGCCCTCAACTGCTACCCGTCAGCCGATGAACTGAGCAGATATGCCCGATACAGCACTACCTCCTCCCTCTACGACCATGAGGGCCACCGGCTGATCTTTGCCGACTCCTATTACGCACGGGACGAAAAGAACACCTCGTTCTTCCTGTCTGTATACGATCGGGACGGGCTGGCCTATCTGGGGATCTATCAGTTCAGCCTGCCCGCAGATGTGTATACACTGTATGGTGCCTACCGCAACACCGCCCCCTCCCATGTGCTCTCCTGGTCGGAAACTGCCTCTTGACAAAACCGGGCGGTTCGGCTAGAATGGGTAACAATCAAATCCCAGAACAGGCAATGATGGGAAGAAGGCACGTCCCGTCCCCCTCAGAGAACCGGTGGTTGGTGCGAACCGGCGGAGGAAAGCGTGCGGATACTGATCCCGGAGCCGCCTGCCTGAAGCCGCTGTTGTAGGGCAGGCCGTCACGGCCACGTTATCGGCCGGGGCCTTGTTGGAGGCCATGAGCGTCCGCCGGTGACGGCGGGCGGAAGCAGGGTGGTACCGCGTATTTTACGCCCCTGACCATAATCTGGTCAGGGGCGTTTTTCGTACTCTGGCCCAAGGAGGAATTTTAGCTATGAAACCCGCACAGGAAAAGTACATCCCCTTCGTCCCGCTGAAAATGGAAAAGCGCTCCTGGCCCGACAAGGAGCTGAAAGCGCCCCCTATCTGGTGCTCCGTGGACCTGCGGGACGGCAACCAGGCCCTCATTGATCCCATGAACGTGGAGGAGAAGCTGGAGCTGTTCCATACCCTGGTGGACATCGGCGTGAAAGAGATCGAGGTGGGCTTCCCCTCCGCCTCCGAGACCGAGTATGAGTTCATCCGTACCCTCATTGAGGGCGGCCACATCCCCGACGACGTGACCATCCAGGTGCTGGTCCAGGCCAGAGAGCACCTGATCCGCAAGACCTTCGAGGCCATTGACGGTGCCAAGCACGTCATCTTCCATTTCTATAACTCCACCTCTACCCTCCAGCGGAAAGTGGTCTTCCACACCGATGTGGCCGGCGTTACCCAGATCGCCGTGGACGCCGCCCAGCTCATCCGGGAGCTGAGCCAGCCCGCCATTGACGCCGGTATGGATCTCCGGTACGAGTATTCCCCCGAGTCCTTCATGGGCACCGAGATGGACGCCGCCGTGGAGATCTGCCAGGCGGTCATCGAGGCCATCGGGGCCACCCCCGACCACAAGATCATCCTCAACCTGCCCACCACGGTGGAAAACTGTATGCCCAACTACTTTGCCGACGAGATCGAGTATTTCATCGACAAGCTGCCCAGCCGGGAGTGCGCCATCATCTCCCTCCACCCCCACAATGACCGCGGCGAGGGCGTGGCCACCGCCGAAATGGGCCTGCTGGCAGGAGCCGAGCGTGTGGAGGCCACTCTCTTCGGCAATGGCGAGCGCACCGGCAACGTGGATATGGTCACCCTGGCTCTCAACCTGTATACCCAGGGTGTGGACCCCAAGCTGGACTTCTCCAACATCAATAAGATCCGGGACGTGTACGAGAAGGTCACCAAGATGAAGATCGGCGAGCGGCAACCCTACGTGGGCGAGCTGGTGTTCACCGCCTTCTCCGGCTCTCACCAGGATGCCATCAACAAGGGCACCCGTTACATGGAAGAGAGCGGCACCGAATACTGGGAGGTGCCCTATCTGCCCATCGACCCCGCCGACGTGGGACGACAGTATGAGCCCATCATCCGCATCAACTCCCAGTCGGGCAAGGGCGGCTCCGCCTTTGTCATGCAGCACTCCTTCGGCTTTGACCTGCCCCGCGCCATGCACCCCGAGTTCGGCCACATCGTTCAGGTGGAGACCGACCGGGTGGGCAAGGAACTCAAGCCGGAGGCCATTTACGACCTGTTCAAGACCCACTACATCGACGCCGTCAAGCCCTACGAGATGGTGCGCCACTCCTTCGCTGAGTTCACCGATGAAGAGGGCCACTCCCACGTCACCTTTGCCGGCACCATCCGCCACACCGACACCCTGTTCCAGGTCCAGGGTTCCGGCAACGGTCCCATTGACGCCTTCTTCAACGCCATCCACGGCCAGAAGATGGACCACTTTACCTTCGTGGACTACAAGGAGCACGCCATCAAGCAGGGCTCCGACTCCCAGGCCGTGGCCTACATCCACCTCCAGGATGAGGAGGGCCGTGACTGGTTTGGTGTGGGCATGAGCCACAACATCAACCTGGCTCCTCTGAAGGGCATCCTGTCCGCCATCAACCGGGCCGTCAACCACGACGGGCTGTAATCTCACAATGCAAAAGGGGTCCCGCCGGTTCACCGGCAGGACCCCTTTTGTCCATTTTTTATGCGTCGTGGTGATGACCGCCGCAGTTGTGGTCGTGATGATGCTCGTGCTCATGATCATGGTGGTGGCAGACGGCATCGGTGGACTTCAGCTCCCCTTTCAGGTACTGCTCCACGGCGGTGCGGGCGTCCCCCTGGACCCCCATCATGGTTTTAATGTTCCGCTGTTGGAACAGGGACACGGCATGGGCGCCCATGCCTCCGGCAATAACTACCTCAACCCCCATATCCCCCAGGAAATTGGGCAGGAATCCGGGCTTGTGTTCCGGATTGGGCACCAGCTCCTCCCCCAGGATCTTACCGCTCTCCACGGTGTAGATACGGAAATGCTCACAATGGCCAAAGTGGCCCCCTACCTCTCTTCCCACGCTGGCAACTGCGATCTTCATGGTTCGTCGCTCCTTTTCCCGGCATATGCCAATTATTATGGTTTCATCATACGCTCATTTCCGGCATATGTCAATATTATTTTAAAACAGGACAGTCTCCCGGTCTTTCGCCGGATGGACTGTCCTGTATGTTGATTTCAACCGATTTTCACTTTGATTTATGGGGAGAAACTTGCATCCTCCACTTCTCGCCCGCTCAAATCCCCCTCTTCATTTCCTGTTTGGTTTCCTTTTGACAGCCAGCAGCTTGACGAAATCCTCAAACAACGAGCTATCCGACGGCTCAAACATCAGCCACTTTCCGTCATGGTAAGTCGGCGTTTCATCATAAACTTGTTGAACATTCTTGGTGTAATGCTCCCTGCCATTTTCAAATCGCAGGCGCTCATCCTTACCCAATATAACCATAAATCCAATGCGGTTTTCTCCGGCATACAGGGCGCACAGGGTTTTACCACCGCGGCGGTATTTATACTCATAGGTCCATGCTTTCCCGCCGCTTCCCCACAGGTGATCCATATCATATTTTTGGTCAATCAAGGCACATAACCGGGTCCATACCTCATATAAAGCTTCCCCGACTAAAGTTATCATCTTCTCTGCGCTTGGTGCCATATCCAGCATGATAGCCTCCTCCTTATACCGTCGCTATGTAGATATCTCTAGATTATCCCCTGCGGCGATATCATCTGCTATGTCCGCAGCGCCTTTAGTTTTTCCATATCCAGAATGGTAACCACGCCCCGGGATAGCTTTACCGTGCCTGCGCTCTGGAAGTGACGCAGCGTGCGGGTGATTACCTCCCGGTGGGAACCCAGGTGGTTGGCAATGGTTTCGTGGGTGATCCTCAGCTCACAAGTCCCCTCAATGGACGCTTCCTGCAGCAGAAAGGCTGCCACCCGCTTGTCCATGCGCTTCCACATGAACTGCTCCATCCGGTTCATGAATTCTGAAAAGCGCCTGGCCATCAGTTCATTGGTGTAATTGGCCACCGCTGCGGACTCAGTCATGAGCTGCTGGTAGACTCCCGACGGGATGCTCCAGAACTCCGTGTCCTTTTCCGCCTGTATGGTCACATCGAACTGGATGGAACTGATAACACAGGGGGCACAGAACAGGCACATATCCCCGTCAAACAGGCGATAGATCGTAATTTCCCGCCCCTCCTCCGAGTATACAAAGGCCCGCAGCTGTCCGGTCCGGATCAGTAAAAGCCCAGTGCAGTCCGTGCTTCCGCCGCGAACGATCGTCCCTCTCTTCACGGCTTGAAAGGCCAGCGAGTCGAGGAGCTGGCGTTGCTGGTGGGTTTGGAGCTGATCCCAAACGGGAAAAAAGTTCTGAAAACTCATCTTGCGCCCTCCTCATTGTGTCCTCAGTATAAAGGACAGAAACAGCTGCTGTCAACCGCGCAGAACAGAGAACGCAAAGGCACTTCCGGGCCCATCCGGCCAAACTATTTTCACAAAATTATCTCCAGCGTGATTTCATCACAGACAAAACCCTACCATTTCAGTATAGTAAACACAGTTCATGGGGCTTGAGAATGTGTGAGTGCAGACTTCACATATCATAACTGCGCAGCCGGACAAAAGCGGCGGCCATTCCCAAGTTCCCAGTGCAGACGAGTCGTTGGACTGGTCACTCTAACTGTAAGGAGGTTTTTTATATGAGAAGCATCACCACATTGGACCTGCAGTACGCCCACAGATTTTATGGTTTCAAGGGCGAAGCCCAGTATCTCCACGGCCACACCGGCGTTTTGACCATCGAGGTGGAGGACACCATTGTGTCCGGCGTGAATATGGTGTTCCCTTGCAACGAGATCCAGAAAACCGCCTGGGACGTTCTGAAAAACTTCGACCATGCTTTGATCCTGCGGGAGGATGATCCCCTTCTCCCCGCGGTTCTGAAGGTCTATGAGGAGCAGGGCATCCGGAACGGCGCTCCCCAGAATCAGATGAAGGGTCCCGCTTTTAAGACCGAACTGGCCACCGCTTATCCGGAGTGCCGCCTGGTGGTCACCAAGGAGACCCTGACGGTGGAGGGTATGATCAAGATCGTCTACGATCTGCTGAAGGACAAACTGAACATTGCCAAGATCACCTTTACCAGCGGCGTCAACGCAGCGTCTGCCGAGTTTGAAACCCACAATCAGATCGATCGTTGCCCGCTGTGCGGTATTGCGCTGAACGAAAACGGCGTCTGCCCCAAGTGCGGCTATAAGAAGAGATAACTTCCGCTCCTGGGGATATTTAGGAAACTGACACAGCAATGTCTTTGCAACGCGCCGGATCCGGAGCCTTTCCGGGTCCGGCAGCTTTTTTCAGGAGGGCGCCAATTATGCGCAAGAAATGGTTCTTTTTTCTGATTGCTTCGGCGCTGCTGCTGAGCAGCTGCTCGGTGCCTGGCGGCGGACCGGAGACAGGAGAGGAGAAAAATCAAAAGGCAGAAACCGGATATACTTCCATACAGTCCAACGAGGAGGGGTTGTCTATGGACACCACAGAGAATGTTATCTACCTGGCGGGCGGTTGCTTTTGGGGCGTCGAAGCCCTCATGCAGTCCATCCCCGGCGTGATCGACGCCCAGAGCGGCTACGCAAACGGCACTGGTCAGGCCGATGCCAACTATCGAACCGTATCTACCGGAGAGACAGGCTTCCGGGAGACGGTGCGGGTGGAGTATGACCCGGAGCAGGTCAGCCTGGACGCCCTGCTGCTGGCCTATTTTTATGTCATTGATCCCACGGTGACCAACCGCCAGGGCAATGACATCGGCAGCCAGTACCAGACCGGCGTTTACTACACCAACGATAAGGCCAAAGAGACGGTGGAGCGCCTAGCAGACATTGAGCGCAGCCGCAGCAAGGCGTTTTTTGTGGAGATCGGCCCGCTGGTGAATTTCTACCCAGCGGAGGATTACCATCAGGATTATCTGGAGAAGAATCCCGGCGGCTACTGCCACATCCCCCGGGAGGAGATGGAGCTCTTTTCCCGTCTGCGCATCGATCCCGGCGACTATCAGAAGCCGGCCGCGGAGGCCGTCCGGGACAAGCTGACCGCCGAGCAGTTCCATGTCACCCAGGAGAACGGTACAGAGCAGCCTTTTGCCAATGCGTTCTGGAACCAGTTTGAGAAGGGCATCTATGTGGATGTAGTCACCGGTGAGCCATTGTTCTCTTCCACAGACAAATTTGAGAGCGGCTGTGGCTGGCCCGCCTTTTCAAGACCCATTGAATCCCCCGCTGTTATAGAACGTCCGGATGACAGCTTTGGGATACACCGCACCGAGGTCCGGAGCCGGGCCGGGGATTCCCACCTGGGCCATGTGTTCACCGACGACCCGGAGTCCCCCAACGGTGTACGCTACTGCATCAACAGCGCCGCTCTGCGGTTTGTCCCCTATGCCAGAATGGAGGCCGAGGGCTACGGGTATCTGTTGGATTTGTTCTAAAAATAGGGCCGTTCTCCAAAACCGGCATATGCTTGACGCATATGCCGGTTTTCTTGTCAGACAGCGTGACTCTGTGTGACGCGGGAAATCACTTCTTTTCCACGGGAATCCAGATCTCACAGTAGTAATCCTGATCCTGGGTTCCATCCTCAAACTTGCTGGCGTCGCTGTACAACTCCACATTGATGCCGGCGGCGATCTTATAGTCGGGATTCGTGGGCAGCCACTGAGAAAAGATCTGCTGATTCAGCCCCTGGAGCACCTGAGGCATCCGGCCGGTGCAGGGGAACACCGCCCAGGTGTGGGCCGGGATGGTGCGGGTGGTGAACCCGTCAGGGATCTCCTTGGCGGGATCGTAGTTGTCGGCGATGAGATATTCAAACTCATTCCCGCCCATGCTTTCATCCAGGTTGATACCGTACATGCCGCACACCACCTTGCCGCCGCCTGCGGCGAAATGTTCCTCCCAGAACTTGGGAATCCGGACTACGGCATCCTCATACTTGAAGGCCTTTGCCCGGCAGAGCACCGTAAACGCCTCTTTTTTCATGATTTTGCAATCCATGTTTTGACCACCTTCCAATGTCACTTTGATCCGAAGCGGAGCAAAGGAACGGACCGCGCCTCCGCTTTTTCGCAGTGCGGCGGGTGTGAGGCCATGGAAGCGGGTAAAGGCTTTGGTAAAGCTGTCCGGTGAGTCATAACCGAACTCCAGCGCGATGTCGATGATCTTCCGGTCCGTCGTGAGCACCTCCAGCCCGGCGGCGGAGAGCCGGCGCTGGCGGATGTAGTCGCACACTGTCATGCCGCACAGCATGGCAAACCCTTTCTGAAAGTAAAAGGGAGACAGGGCCGCCTGCCGCGCAATCTCCCGGATGGTCAGTTCCTCCCGGAGACGCTCCTCGATATACTGGACCGCCTGATGAATGCTTGCTACCCAATCCATTGGTCACACCGTCCTTCTGCCCTTCAGCTTACCGGAAACAGGCCGCCTTTGCCCGATTTTTTGTGTCCATATTTGTCCGGCAGCGTTTTTACAGCACGTTCCTTGGAGGCGTCTTTCCGGAAAACCCTTCATTCCTTTTTCCGCGTCACAAAAATGCCCACAAGCACTACAATCAGGGCAATGGGAGCCAAGCGGACGAACAACCATTCAAATGCGTGAAAAACCGTGCCTGCAACGGCAAGTTCCGGGTCATGAAAATCCCATCCCAGATAAGGACTATTTCCTACGAACAAGATTGCAGCAATGATCACAATACCGGCGCACAATGCGATGAGCAGCCAATGAAGGACCGCCTTTCGCGTTGTCTTTCTTCGCGCAAACTGCAAATTGATGATCTCCAGTTTTTCAGAGAGCGCTTGGACCTCATCCACCTCCGACTCCGTCACCGTCTCTCCCAGCAGCGTGCTCACAGGCGTCCCAAGGGCTTCCGACAGGGCGATGAGCAGATCGGAGTCCGGGACGGACAGTCCCGTTTCCCTTAGTTAAAGATATTGTTGGGTATCTCAAGATGTGTCATTCGATTTTGCCGATAAAGCGGTAGAAGATTTCCACTTCCTGTTCCCGGCTTCCGTCCTCACTTTTGACCGCTTCATGGACAAGGATTTTTTCAATCAGCGTATTCAGAAGTTCAGCCGTCAATTCTGTGGGATTGACATACTGTTTCATCAGACCTATCCACTTTTCAGCGTCAACCGCTGTCTGGGCGGCGACCTCCATCGCTTCGTGAAGCCGTTCAATTTTTGCGTCCAATTCTCGCTGTTCGCCCTGATACTTTTCGGACAGCATATTGAAATTGTATTCTGTAATGCGTCCGGCAGACCAGTCCTCATACATTTTTGCAAACAGGGTGTCTACTTCTGCTTTGCGCTTTTCCGCCTTTTTCAGTTCGGCTGTCTGCCGCTTCCTTGCAGTATTGCGTTCCTTGTCGCTGGCGTTAAGTAGCCGTTTCAGAAGTTTGTCCCCATCCTGCTGTGCCAGCACAGACCAGTATTGCAGACGGGAAAGGACATAGGCGTAAAGCACATCATAGCGGATATAGTGCATGGAACACTGGTGCAATCCTTGCCCGTACTTGCTACAATGGTAGTGGGCATAGGGATTTTTGTTCTGGCTGTTCATACCATAGGCCAGCGACCAGCCGCAGTCCGCACATTTTACCAGCCCGGAAAATATCTGTGTTGTGCCGTTCTTCTGCCGTCTGCGCCTGTTGCAAATCTGCTCCTGTACTTGACGGAACACATCTTCGGAAATAATCGCTTCGTGGGTGTTCTCCACACGATACCATTCCTCTTTTGGCTTGCGTACTTTCTTCTTGTTTTTGAATGAAATATTGGTCTGCTTATTGTGGACGCTGTGTCCGATATAGGTTTCCTCTTTCAGAATACTTTTCACCTGCGCTATCGTCCACGCATAGGCTTTTTCCTCCGGCGCTCCGGCATAGATATTTGCGAAAGTGCCGTATCTCTGGAAATTCAGCCAGCCGGGAGTAGGTACTTTTTCTTCGACCAAAATCCGTGTAATGCTGGCGGCTCCCCGGCCATGAACGGCAAGGTCAAAAATCTTTTCGATAATCCACCTTGTTTCCGGGTCAATCAGAAGATGGCCTTTCTTATCTGGGTCTTTGACATAGCCAAGCGGAGCATAGGCTCCATAGTGTGCGCCATTTGCGAACCGTGTCCGCATGGCCGCCTTTACCTTTTTGCTGGTCTGGCGGGCGTGCATTTCATTCAGAATGTTGAGGAATGGGGCAAGCTCATTCTCTCCGTTGATGGTGTCCACATTGTCATTGACAGCGATATAGCGGACTCCTTTGCTGGGAAAGTAGATTTCCGTGTATTGGCCGGTCAGAATGTAGTTTCTGCCTAAGCGGGATAAATCCTTCGTAACAACGCAGTTGATTTTCCCGTCCTCAATGTCATCAATCATTCTCTGAAAATCCGGCCTGTCAAAGTTCGTTCCAGACCATCCATCGTCGATATATTCATCTATGACATTCAGGCTATGCTCGGCGGCATATTGCCGGAGCATCATGCGTTGTGTCTGAATACTCCCGCTTTCTCCTTGCAGTTCATCGTCCCGGCTCAATCTCATATAAAGCGCCGTGTTGTAAATCGTAGTATTGTAAGGTTGTTTCACCGTTAAAAATCCTCCTTCTAAAGAAACAACCCACGCTTACAATACTTTTGCTCTATGGCAATTATATCATAAGCGTGGGCGTGTTATCAATGATGGGCTATCAGGTTGAAGCGGCTTTTTCTGCGGTATGCCGCACCACATCTACAATCAGATCACCGAGGGGCTTCCCGCCTGCGGCGAAGTGTTCGGAGATTTTTATACGGTTGTTCCCACATACAAAATACTGCGTGCCGTTCTCTGCTTGTATGACCTGCCCTGTCCGGGGTGTAAAAATATCGCTTTCGCTTTTTGCCATCCAGTGTCCTCCATATTCAGTTTTCAAGGTACAATGCCGCACAAAGGCGGCGAAAATTTCTGCTTATATCTATCACCTTTCCTTTACCGTGTGCCGCTGCTGACGTTTCAGTTCCGCCAGTATATCCGGCGGGATACGGTCAACCAGCCGCTGTAAATTGTCCAGTTCGCTTTTCAGCTTTGCCCGTTCCATCGTATCTTTCATCTTTCCTTTTTCGCTGGCCTTTGCCCTTGCTTCCAACTTCTCATTCTCCGCCAACAGGTCATTGATTGTGACCTTGTACTTTTTCAACTGCCCGGAGAAGTTCTCCATCTGCGGGAACCACTTTTTTAGCATGGAGAGGGCTTCCTCTTTTTTCTTTCCGGCGTTCAGCGGGTTAATGCCGTCAAGGGCGGCTTCAATGGCTCTGGCCTGTTTGGAGAGGGAAACCGCCTGTTTGAAAAGCCGGGTGGGGATATGCTTCCGGCCTGTCTTGCTGGCACTCTCCCCACGCTCCAAGTCGGGATATTTCACCACCATATAGGCGTGAAAATCGTCCTGCCACTTCGTCAGGTTTGCCCGGTTGCCAATAATCTCTTTAGCGCACAGGCGGTTGTCCTTTGTCAGCGGAACAAAGGTCAAATGCAGGTGGGGCGTTTTCTCGTCCATGTGTACCACCGCCGACACGATATTTTCCCGTCCTACCCGGCCAATGAGGAAGTCCGACGCCCTTTGGAAGAACGCCTGTATCTCCTTTGGGGATTTCCCCTTAAAAAACTCCGGGCTGGCGGTTATCAGCGTATCGACAAACCGTGTGCTGTCCTTGCGGGTTCGGCACCCGGCCTGCTCAATCCGGCTCTGAATGAAGTGGTAATAGCGTCCCTCCGGCTTGACGATATGGAAGTTGTATTTGCTCCGGCTTGTGTCAATGTCGGGATTGCTGGCATACTGTTCTTTCTGTCTTTCGTGATGGGCTTCCAGCGGCCTTGCCGGGTTGCCCTTGTGCTTCTCAAACCGTAAAATTGCGTGTTTTGCCATTCTGCTCCTTTCCCCATTCCTTTCCTATCCGGGGTTTTCCACAGGGAAAATCCCGCAGAAAATAGCTCGGATAGGATTGGAATGGATAGAATATAAATCAATCTTTTTATCTTTGTATTTCTATATACCGTCCGGTTTTCGTACGTCTCAGGAGTGATTTCCGTACTTCATGGGTACGGTTTTCAGTCCTCCGGCGTACCAGAACCGGATTTCTTGAAGTCGGTGTTTGGAACCGCTTCATAGGATTTTGGGAAAATGCGGTTGGGTTTTCCACAGCCCTGCTTCTGGATCTCCACCAGTCCGGCGTATTGCAGTTCCCGCAGGGTATTCACCGCTTTCTGCCGCCCACAATGGAGCAGTGTGACCACTTCACAGATAGGGTAATACAGGAAAATCCGTCCGCAGTCATCCGCCCACCCATTCTTGCGGGATAACTCTGTCCGGCGCAGGATAAAGGCGTACAGAACCTTTGCCTCGTTAGACAGGGGCTTGAATGTGGGGGCTTCAAAGAGGAAATTCGGGAGCCGGGTGAAGCTGAACGCCTTTTCCGGCTGATGGATATAGATGGTATTTGTCATAGTTCGTTTTGTGGACGGTTAGAAGCCCGTTTTCCGGGGCGGGCGATACTTTATACCACCTGCCCCGGTTTGGGGCTTGCAAAGCCTGATAAATCAAGGCTTTTTTCGCTCCTAACTGTCCACAGCAGACCTCCTTTTCCGTTCACTTTCTGTTTTCTGCCGCCTGTGAACTCTGGCGGCACAGCCGGGGCAGTATTTTGCCCGGTTGGATTTGGGGACGAACACGCCACCGCAGACCGCACAGCGTTTCAAGTCCTTATCCCGGACAATTTCCGCTTCCAGCGTCCCGTCCAGCGGCAAGACCGCCCAGCGGAACCACTTACAGCAGACCGAGAAAGAAATCGTCTGCGGGCAGGTGCAGGTGTCCCCATCATCAAGGACAATGCAGTTGCCGTCCTCACAGCAACAACACTCCCGGCGTATCAGGCTGGCCGCCTGTTTTCTCTGCGCCGGTGTCATGCGGTAAAGGGAACCGTCCGGCCTGCGTTCCAGTGGCGGCAAGTCTTTATAGGGGTTATCTCTCATGCGTTCCCTCCATTTTGCTTTCCGTTGCCGTTCTCCCCGAAAAGGTTTCCTGCCCCATTCCTGCGGCGTGTTCCGGCGTTGGCACGCTCCCCGCAGCTTCGGGACATTTTGTCTCGAAGTCCGGTTCCTTGCGGTGCTTCCCCAGCCGGGGTATTCCTTTTCGGACGGTCATTCTGTTTTCAAGGTGCTGTCCATCGATGAACTACCCTAAGTCTACACGAAAAAAATGCAATCCCCGGAATTTTGCGAGAATTGCATTTTGATGAAGTTTACACTTTGGAAATTGCATTTTTTGCAATCATTCTGTATAATGGAAGTATGCGGAGGAGGTGCGTATCTATGGCTTTACCCGGAACACCCGGACAGCGGATTTCCGATTTATGCAACGGGAACCACATCACACAAAAGGAACTTGCGGAGAAGATAGGGGTTTCCGCTTCCCAGTTGAGCCGCATTGTCAGCGGCGAAACGAGAACGGTCAGCAGTGATATTCTCATAGGCGTGGCAAAGGAATTTAAGGTATCGACAGACTACATACTGGGCTTATCCACCGTGAGCGTCCGTAAAAGCTACGATATTTCTGAATTAGGCTTGTCCGAGGGAGCCGTGAGGGGGCTCGTGACGGGTGCTGTTGATGTGCAAATCCTCAACCGCCTGTTGGAACACAGGAATTTTCCTAAGCTGATAGATTTGATACGGATTTATTTTCAGGACACAGCGGCAAAAGGCATAACAGCAAGAAACCAGCTTATCGAGATAGCAACGGCTTCCCTGTCCGACCTGATGAAAGAACACCCGGAACACCGGGCGGAAGCAAAGCAGGATTTACAGCTTTTGAACGCCCAGAAGATGGGGGAACATGAGGCGGAGATTGAGAAAATCAAAAATGTGTTCCTTGCTATCCTGCGGGATATTAAGAAAGACATTGACAACGGGGAACAGCCGGGAGAAGCTGTGACCGCCGCGATGTTCCAAGCCATGCGGGACGCATTGGCGGAACAGAAGCAAAACCCGCTTTCCATTGACGATGTAGCGGCGATGGTTGCCGGACAGATCGGACAGCTTACGCCGATGGATGAAGAAACTGCCGACCTGTTCAAGCAGTTGGCAAAAAAGATGATGAAAGGAATAGAATAATAGCCTGTTATTCGAGATAATAATATGCCATTAGTAAAGCATGACTACCCTGTTTTAGAGTACGATACCGCATCAAAAGCTGTTTTTCAGCCGGGAAATGGGAAAAAATGTTTTCCTGCAAAAGCAGTGTTTGCTTTTTTAGGAGACGAGGTTGAAAATTATGCACATACCCATGATGGAATACAGATAGATGAATTTGAAAGTGCAACAAGACGATATCCTATTTATGAATGTCTTTATAATCAGGAGAAAATATGTCTATGTCCGGCTCCTGTGGGAAGTGCTGCTGCCGTCCAAGTTTTAGAATATTTAATTGCAGGGGGTGTAACAAAGATTATTTCCGTCGGCTCCTGCGGCGTATTGGAAGACATCCCGGAAAATAGATTTTTGATACCTGTTTCTGCATTGAGAGATGAGGGAACATCTTACCATTATCTTCCTCCCTCCCGAGAAGTAGAGATTTCAAAGGCTGGTATAAATGCGATTGAATCTGCTTTAAGCCAAAAGAATATACCATATTGGGAAGTTAAAACATGGACAACAGACGGTTTTTATCGAGAAACAGTAGAAATGGTTCAGTATCGGAAAGAAGAGGGATGTCAAGTAGTAGAAATGGAATGTTCCGCATTGGCGGCGTGTGCAAAATTTAGAAAAGTTACATGGGCTATGCTGCTTTTTTCAGCCGATACTCTTGCAGACCCTCATAAATACCAAGAAAGAGAATGGGGAAAAACAAGTATATCCATAGCCTTAGAATTAGCCTTAGACGCTGTTTTATCAGTTGTTGAGGAGTAAAAATAAATACATATAGGAGTTACAATGAATATAAATGAATTTCCACAACAAGTAAATCAAGTTATTTCAATAGCAGAAACCATATTACAAGGTCAAATATTGGGGATATATTTATATGGTTCAGCAACAATGAATGGGCTGCGTCCAGATAGTGATATAGATATACTGATAATTACTAAACAAGAATTGAGTAATTCAATCAGAGCAGAACTAACAAAGCAATTATTGAAAATTTCTGGCTCCGTAGGCTGTATTGAAAAAAGACCTTTAGAGGTAACTATTATCAATCAATCTGATATTGTTCCGTTGCAATTTCCGCCAAAATGTCAGTATATGTATGGTGAATGGCTAAGGGGAGAGATGGAAGCAGGAGAATATCCGCAAGCCTGCAATGACCCAGATATAATGATTTTATTATGGCAAGCAAGAAAAAATAGCATAACTTTGAAGGGGGCGGAAAGCAAAGAGCTTATTCCCGCTATCCCATTTCACGAAATTAAAAAAGCAATTCGGTTTTCTTTACCTGGTTTGATTTCCAGCTTTAAGGGTGATGAAAGAAATGTGTTATTAACCTTATCACGAATGTGGTTTACTTTAGTAACAGAAGAAATCACGACAAAAGATGTTGCCGCAAAATGGGTAATTTTAAAATTGCCGGAGAGATTCCCCCCCCTGCTAACAACGGCAAAGGAAGCTTATTTGGGAAATTTGTCTGATGAATGGGAGACAGTAGAAAAGGAAGCGATGGCACTTGTAGAATATATGAAAAAACAAATTGAGGAATTACTTAGAACAGAGTAGCAAAGTTAGCGGGGCCAATCAACGGTCAAGATGAACGGCGCATAAATGCGCCGCCGTTGACAGTCCCGCCCGTCTTTGCTGATGGGCAATCAAGGCGGGAAAGCCCTAAAATGGCTTCCCGCCCATTTCAATCTTGAGAGAAGAAACGCTCCAAAACCAGAAAGAGAGCGGTAAATCTGAATTGCGAGGGAGAATGTAGATGAATCAAGGAAGAATTATTGTGATTACAGGTTCGCCGGGAACAGGAAAGACAACAACTGCGTCGATTGTCGCAAAAGAATCGAACATGGATAAATCTGTGCATATGCACACAGACGACTTTTTTCATTATTTAAGCAAAGGAGCAATACCGCCGCATTTACCAGAGTCCAACGAACAAAATTTAGTTGTCATTGAAGCCTTTTTAGAAGCTGCAAAGCGCTATGCCCGCGGCGGATATGATGTAATTGTAGATGGAATTGTCGGGCCGTGGTTTTTAGAACCATGGAGAGCCCTTGTTCGAGAAGATTATGAAGTACACTATATTGTTTTAAGAGCCAGTAAAGAAGAAACTATGAAACGAGCTGTGGAACGCTCAAAATTAGACAGAAAAACAAATGTTGAATTAGTAGAAACAATGTGGGAGCAATTTTGTAATTTGGGGATATATGAATCGAATGTTATAGAAACGACAACCTATTCTATCCAAGAGGCTGTTTTTGCAGTAAAAGAAAAAATTTCAAGTGGAGCCGCATTGCTATCTTAAACGATTTCTAAAAATCGAAATTTCATTTATCAGAGAAATAGCAAAGGCAGCCAAGCCAGTCAACGGTCAAAATGAACGGCGCATTTCATGCGCCGCCGTTGACAGTCCCGCCCGTCTTTGCAGATGGGCAATCAAGGAGGGAAAGCCCTAAAATGGCTTCCCGCCCATTTCATTATGAGAAAAGAAACGCTCCAAAATCAGAACGAGAGCGGCCAAGCACTTTGAGGGATTGGCCGCCTTGTCCACCCATTCAGCGGGACGGCGGGTGGCGGTCAAGGCCGGGTGTAAACCCGTTCATTTCAGCCTTGACGGTTGCCCGCTGTCCTGTTACTTTTCCGGGAGTGTAGCCACAACTTCGGGACACTTTGTCCACAAGTCGGAGCGTAGGACGAGGGACGGGGGCTTTCATATACGCCCAGTCTGCTGTTGAAACCAGACCTGTGCTTACGGCTCTACGCCACGCAAGCACAGCCCTGTTTTCCTGCCGCTTCAAATGCCCTTGCCCTCCCCGGCGGCAACGGCATTTTCACGGCAACGCCGACAGAGCGTATAACACACTACACTTTGCTTCGCAAAGTCGTGTGCCAAATGGGGGCGTTGCCCCCTTTGGAAACCCCCACAAGAAAAGGCGGTACGCTACCCCTCCACGGGGCGCATACCGCCTTTTCTTGTTATCCAGCCCTCCGGCTGTATCGGTTGAGCAAAAGTCAGCGTGGGAATGGTGTGGTATCTTTATCTAAGTGATACCCCTTGCTCCCATTTGGAGACGGTCTGCCGCACCACATTCACTTTGACAGCCAGCTCCTGCTGGGAAAGGCCCTTGGACTTCCGGATGGCTTTGATGTTTTCGTTCAACATATGGGCTCACTCCTTCCGCCCCTATTGTAGGGAAAGCGCCCCGTTGCCGCAAGCAACGCAGATTAACACGGCTTATTTCAGCAATTCCTTCCGCAAATCGTCCAGATACCGCTTCTGCTGCCGCTTCAGATATCCAGGGACGACGGGGCGCATCCACCAGCGCTTGGCGCTAACAGTCTCGGTGCAAGTCAGCCGGGTGCCACACTCCTCTGCCTCGAAGCCCCCTTCCCAGGCACCATACATATTGCCGTTCTCCATGGTAAAGCCCCAGCGGCAACGCGGCTCACAATCTGTGACCGTAAAATTTGTGGCGTAGCCGCTTTTGGTATACTCCACAAAGTGAGTCTCATCCAAAACACCCACCCGGATCAGATCGCTGCGCCAGGCGGTATGGGAAAGGTCAGTCACCGTCTGCCACACCTGTTCCACCGGACAGGGGAAATGGACTGTCACTTTGGACGTGGCCATGGGATCACCCCTCTTTCGGTTTCTTGTTGAGCTTCAGGCTGATACTCCGTCGGTCCGCCGCCGCCTGAAGCAGTTCCACCGCGGCAAGGGCACGCTCCTTGATCAGCTCTTCTGTCAACTCCGATCGGCTGTCCAGAGCAGCTATCACAGCGCGCAGATCCTCCAGAGGCAAAAGATGGACCGCCGTGTTGAAAAAGGTCTTGTGGCGGCCAACGTTGTAATGGGTCAGAAGTTCCTCCAAAATTTCCCGTTTCCCCTCCAGCTGGGCAAGGTATGCGTCCAGTCCCAGTTCCCGGACCTGGGCAATATCCCGCTGCCGGTTTCGGTGCGGGACAAAGGAATCTCCATCGTCAAAGCCCTCGTAGCGGGAGCAGGGGTACTCCAGGCATTCCCAACAAAACGGAACGCCGCCATGCTCCAGGGAGCATCTGGCGATGGCACAGCTCTGATTGCCTGCTCCCCCGCCGCAGCCAGGACAGTACCCGCCCAAGTGCATACTGCACAGGACACAGTTGAGTCCACACAGGGAGAATCGGGTTTCTGCACGGGTGAAGCCCTTCATGTCCATCTCTCCTTCAAAACCACAGTGCCCGCTCTTTCCGGAACACCGGGGCTTTTCCTTGAGCGTAGGGATCATAGCGGTTTTCGTTGCAGCCGAATTCCTGCAAAAAGCAGATCTGTCCCGCCTCATTCCAGCGGATGAGTGAGAGTCCGTCAAAACTCTGGATCACACCATCATCCATGGCGCACCGAAAGACCCATTCCACCACAGTCTGGTCCTGTTTGTGGAAATGCTGCCGGATGTCCCAGCATTGTACCGTTCCCCGGGTATTCCATTCCTCAAACCACAGCTTTATCTTCCCGCTGCCGTGGTACTCCGGCCCCCAGCTTTCGATATAGACGGCATCAGGTGCAAAGAGGTTTTCAATGCCCGTGTCCTGTTTGTCCAGCCACATGGAAAACCACTGCTGGATCTTACTTTCTCTTTGCTTCTCCGTTATATTTTCCATATCAACATCCTCCTGTTACGGCGCTTGGGCAATATCCCGCAGCATTAAATACTCCGTGCCCTGTTCCGCTGCGATCCGGAATCCCACCCGCTCATACAGGCGCAGTGCCGGATTTTCTTTCTGAACGGAAAGAGATGTCCGGAGATACCCGTTCTCCCGGAGCAGAAGCAAAAGGCCGTGCAACAGCCGTGTCCCAACCCCCAGCCCCCGATGCTCCGGCAGTAAAGAGATGGCCAGAGAGACGGTATCGTTGTCAATGTGGCCGTAGTCCTCCATGATGCGGCTCCACGCCGCACCCACCACTTTTTCCTCCACCTCGGCTATCAGGCAGTGGTCACCCGGCCGAGTACCGAAGTCCGCAATATAGATCTGCAGTTCCGGCAAGTCCACCACAGATCGGGGCGGCGGCTCCACACCTTCCGGGAGATAGATGGCCTGATAGAGAAATTCCCGCAGAAGGCCATGTTCTTCCGGGCGTATTTTACGAATGATTGTGTTCATCTTTTTCCTCACTCTGCCCGTTTGATGGGCTGCCGAATGACCGTTTTCAGTTTTTCCGGCTTGCACCGCCGTACATCGCTCAAATAGATCTCGTGGTGGAACCGGCCCTGGCTGAAATCCAACGCATAGCCCTGTCCCTTTGCACACTGCTCCATAGCCGCCACGGTGGCAGGCTCGTCGTCGTAAGGACCGATATGTATACACTGGACGCACAGGCCCTCCTCCCAGGAGAAGAACTCTACCTTGGAGAAATCCCGCTGCTTTTTCTCCGCGGCTTTCTGAACGGCCCAGCGGAAGACCGCTCTGGTTACAAACTCCGGCAGGCGGATGAGGGAGATCCACTGGAAATCCGCCTTGCGGGAATAGTCCACGCCGTGGACGCCCTCCTGCCACCAAAGCCCTTCCAACGGCGGCACCACGTAGTCGAAGTAACCCTCCGGCGGGTTCTGTTTGCTCATTTTGATGGTGTAGGCCACCGCGTAGAGCTGCTCCAGGGCGTACTTGTAGGCACCAGCCTTCTCATTGGGGTCGCCCTGCCCCCGCACCGCCAGAAAGTTTATGGCGGGCACCGTGACGATGCCTGGCGTCCTGGGCGGCAGATAGAACTCCTTGTACTCTTTTTTATAGTCAAAGGCCATGGTCATTTCCCCCGTTTTTTCGGCTGCTCCTGAAGGGCCAGACAGGTCAGGCGGGTGAGAGCGGTCATCAATTCCCGGTCTTCCACATTCTCCACCAGAAAGGAGTCCTTGGCCCCCTTGTAGGGCGGAGCCTTGGGCAGGTCGGAAAAGGCCTCCTCGCCCGCCGGGGTGATTTTAACAAAAAGCTGGTCGTCGCAGATGACTGCGAAGAACACCTCATCGCAGTAGAGGCCGTATTCTCCGAACATCTTACGGCTGCGGATGGCGCCCGCCTCCCGGAGCTGCTCAGCCACATAGTCCACAAAGTCCTTATGAGAGGCCATGCTGATCCCCCTTTCGATATCGACGGGCCAGTGTTTCGGTCAGTCCCCGCAACTGCTCCCGCAGTTCTGCCGGTTCCAGCAACTCTGCCTTGTCCCCGAAGGTCAGCACCCAGCTGAGCACGCTGTCGGCATCGGGAAAGCCGCCGGTAAAACGAAGCCTGCCGTCCGGCTCCACTGTGAAACGGTCCGCACCGTACTCCTCTACCAGCCTCCAGCGGCAAGACGGGCCAAAGAGAACGGTGACCTGATACTTGGCTGGAAAGATGCGCTCCGGCTCCAGGTCTGGCAGAGGCGCAGGCCGGGGCTCAAAGAGATCCCCGGTAGTAAGCTCTGTCATGCGGTTCAATTTAAACAGGCGGAAATCCTCCCGCTTCTGGCACCAGCCCCACACATACCAGGTGGACCAGTGGAACACCAGGTAGCAGGGCTCGACGATACGCACCGACTCCCCCTTGGGAGAAAAGTAGGTAAAGCGGATGGTGCGGTGCTGCTCGATGGCACTCTGGATAAGTTCAATTTTGGGCGGCAGGCTGGTCTTGTACCAGGAGGAGAGGTCGATGCGCATATGGGCGCCGCCGGGTACCAGCCCACCCGTTCCGGCAGACAGTTTCTCCATCAGCTGGGCGTAGCGCCGGGTGCCGCTGACGCTGTCCAAGCTCCTCAGCCCCGCCAGGATGGCCTGCATCTCCGGGGCAGTGAGCACCGTCCGGTCCACCCGGTAGCCTTCCATGATGGAGATGCCGCCCCCCGCGCCCTGGGTGGTGGAGATGGGGATGCCCGCCCGGCACAGGGACTCGATGTCCCGCTGGATGGTCCGGCGGGAGACCTCAAACTGCTCCGCCAGCTCCGGGGCAGTAACCTTCTCCCGCTGGAGCAGGATGGACAGGATACCGATCAGCCGTTCCATCTTCATGGAATGCGCCCCCCTTCTGGATTCTGTCTGCATTATAGCACAGGAACACGACAACTGTCTGTCATGTTCCCATTGAAAGAAAAACTTTTGCTGGTGGGATCCGGCATTGCCTTGCCGCGGAGGGCGTGGTATCATGAAGGCAGTTTTTTCGGGAGGTACAGGATATGGGGGATCAGTTTCTCAATCTGACGGAAGAAAATCTGGATCGGGAGCACCTGTGCTGCATCATTCGCAGCAAGAAGCCCCACCCCGGTGTGGAAGCCAAGCGGGCCTGGCTCCGGGAGCGGCTCCGGGAGGGCCATGTGTTTCGCAAACTGGACGCCAAGGGCGTGGTGTTTATCGAGTACGCCCCGTTGGAGACTGCCTGGGTGCCGGTGGCGGGGAATAACTACCTCTATATTTACTGCCTGTGGGTCAGCGGGGAGTTCAAGGGCAAGGGCTACGGCAGACAGCTGATGGAATACTGCCTGGCCGACGCCAGGGCCAAGGGAAAGTCCGGCGTGTGTATGCTGGGGGCGGAAAAGCAGAAGGCCTGGCTCTCAGACCAGGCTTTTGCAGAGAAGTATGGATTTGAAACCGTGGACACCACCCCGGAGGGCTACCGGCTGCTGACTCTCTCCTTTGACGGGACAAAACCCTGCTTCGGGGAAAACGCCAAGGTGCAGGCCATCGAAAACCAGGAGCTGACCGTCTATTACAGTTCCCAGTGTCCCTACATCCACCAGAGCGTGGAGTTGGTGCGCAAAACCTGTGAAGAACTGGAGGCACCCTGCACCCTCATCCCGGTGGACACTCTGGAGAAGGCCAAGGCCTTGCCCTGCGTGTTCAACAACTGGGCGGTCTTCTATGGGGGGAAGTTCGTGACGGTGAATCTGTTGGACGCCGCCGCGCTGAAGCGGCTTCTGAAACAATAAGGTGCGCCTATGGAAATCAGAAAAGTGGAGACCGCCAAAAAGCAATACTTGAGTTTGCTGCTGCTGGCGGATGAGCAGGAGGACATGGTGGATTGCTATCTGGAGCGGGGGACCATGTATGTGTTGGAGGACGGCGGCGTCAAGGCGGAGTGCGTGGTGACCGACGAGGGAAACGGCGTCCTGGAGCTGAAGAACATCGCCGTTGCGCCCGCCGCGCAGGGCAGAGGCTACGGAAAGGCCATGGTGGACTTTCTCATCCGAACCTACAAGGGGCAGTATGCAGTGCTACAGGTGGGCACCGGAGACAGCCCCTCCACCGTCCCCTTTTATGAGGCCTGCGGCTTTTACAGGCACCATCTGGTCAAGGACTTTTTTATCGACCACTACAACCACCCCATCTACGAGTGTGGGGTGCAGCTGGCGGACATGGTGTACCTGCAAAGGAAACTGTAAAAATGCGAGTGGTCGCTGCGGATGAATCGGGCAGTTGTCACTGACATGACGGATGCGGTGATGTCAGCGCTCCGACCCATCAAAGGCAGGCCGCCAGACGGGCATTGACAGGCAGCGGTACATGGTATAGTATTTACAATAGCAAAGCGAGGTGAGCACGATGTTATTCGGAAAATTCTGTATTGATTTCGGCTCCGTACAAATGGATACCACAAAACATTGTGCGGAGCCTTTTCGGACTGTCAATCTGTAAAACCGGGAGGCCAGGGCAGAAAAATACTGCCTTTGCTTTTTGTACCCTTTTTACAATCTGACAGGGCAAGATCGTTTATTTTGGGCCGCGGACGATGTTTTGTCCGCGGCCTTTTGTTATGCCCATTTTAGGGGCGGCAACCGAACAGAGGGCGCACAGCACTGTGCTGCCCTCTGTTTTTTTGAAAGGAGGATGTTACATGACCCAAGAACAAAACTTATTGACCGGGAGTGTACCCAAAAAACTGATCCGGTTTGCCTTCCCGCTGTTTTTGGCCAACCTGCTGCAGGCTCTCTACAATGTGGTGGATATGCTGGTGGTGGGGAAAATTGTGGGTGAAATCGGCCTGGCCGCCATCAGCAACGCCTCCATGCTGTGCTTTATCATCAATTCCCTTTGTATCGGCCTGACCATGGGGGGGAGTGTTCTGGTGGCCCAGTTCAAAGGGGCGGGTGACCAAAAGGGACAGCGTGACACCATCGGGATGCTGTTTCTCCTGTCACTGGCGGCCTCCGTTGTGGTTACCATGCTCGGCCTTGCTGCCTATGAGCCTCTGTTCCGGGTGCTGGATGTACCGGCGGAGGCCTATCCGGACGCCTGCGGCTATATGGAGATCATCTGCTGGGGAACCGTATTCGTCTTTGGCTACAACACAGTCTGCTCCATTCTAAAAGGATTGGGCGATTCCAAAACACCGCTCTTTTTCGTAGGTGTCGCCACGATTCTCAACGTCTTGCTGGATGTACTGCTGGTAGGGCCGTGTTCCATGGGTACCGCCGGCGCGGCCTGGGCCACAATCACTGCCCAAGGCATTTCCTTTGTGGGATCGCTGGCCTATCTGAAACGGTACCAGCTGAGCGTTCCCCTCAGAAGGATCGAGCTCCGCCGGGAAATACTGTTGGCCATTTTGAAGGTAGGCCTGCCCACTGCCACCCAGATGGTGGTGGTGAACACGGCCTATCTGCTGGTAACGGGAATGCTCAATCCATTTGGCACCTCGGTGGCCGCTGCCTCCGGCGTAGGACTGAAGATCAACACCTTTGCCGGGATGCACTGCTGGGCCATTGGAC
Organism: Flavonifractor porci; assembly: GCF_037572415.1. Classification (NCBI taxonomy): domain Bacteria; kingdom Bacillati; phylum Bacillota; class Clostridia; order Eubacteriales; family Oscillospiraceae; genus Flavonifractor; species Flavonifractor porci. Next base: position 170,402 of record NZ_JBBHLB010000004.1, on the reverse strand, counting down.
AGGCAATTACCGCCATGGTGGGCCAGTGCATGGGAGCCGGCCAAATCCGGCGGGCCCGCCAGGTGGTGCGGTCCGGTCTGCTGCTGAACCTTGCCGTCACAACGGCGGTAGTGGTGACGGTACAGTTTCTGGCGGAACCTCTTATCCGCCTGTTTGACAGCACCAGCCCGGAGGTGATCCGGGTAGGCGTGCTGTATCTGCGCTTGTGCTGCGGGGTCAACAGCCTTATCTATGCCGCCATGTACACGCTGGATTCCTTTGCCATCGGTGTGGGCGCGGCCCATGTGGCCATGGTCAACGCCCTGCTGGACGCGGTGGTAGTGCGTTTGCCGGTGGGATTGCTGCTGGCCTTTTCCCTTTCCATGGGCTTTCCCGGCATCTATCTGGGTCAGGCCCTTTCGCCCATTCCGCCCGCTCTGGTTGGGCTCATCTACTTCAAAAGCAGAGTTTGGGAACGGAAGAGGCTGGTGCGTGAGCCTTCGAGAGAGGGCAGCCGAAACAAATAAGAGGAGGAAAAGAATATGAATCCATCCAACATCTATCCCCGAACAGGAGATACTCAGACCATCTATCTCAACCAAGTCGTGACGGACCCCAGCATCCTTGTGGGGGACTACACCATGTATAACGACTTTGTCCATGACCCCGTTGACTTTGAGAAGAACAACGTGCTGTATCACTATCCCGTCAACCATGACCGGCTGGTGATCGGCAAGTTCTGCTCTATCGCCTGTGGGGCAAAGTTCCTCTTCAACAGCGCCAACCACAGCCTGCAATCCCTCTCCACCTATCCCTTTCCCATCTTCTTCGAGGAGTGGGGCCTGGATCGGAGTCAGGTGGCCAGAGCCTGGGACAACAAGGGTGATATCGTTATCGGAAACGATGTGTGGATCGGATATGAGGCGGTCATCCTGGCAGGCGTGACCGTTGGAGACGGAGCCATCATCGGAGCCCGGGCCGTCGTAAAAAAGGATGTCCCGCCCTATACCATTGTGGGCGGTATTCCAGCCAAGCCGATCCGAAAGCGGTTTTCTCAGGACACAATTGCCGGGTTGCTGGAGCTGCGGTGGTGGGACTGGCCGGAGGAGCAGATCAAGGCCAATTTGGATGTCATTCAGTCAGGACAGCTGGATCAAATCAGATGACCTGTTTTGTCGTAAAGTTCGGGCTATCCTATCTTGAATGACACAACGCCAAAAAATACATCCCTCTGGAAACCACAGATTCCAGAGGGATGTATTCATGTCTCGGCCTGTTTCCAGTGGCTCAGCTTTGGCAGCTGAGCTTCAAAATAGGCTCTGACTTGCTCCGGGGGCCAGGCTTCATTGGACATATGGCTCTCCAGGAAATTCAACAGTTCCTCAAGGCTTGTGTAGACGAATTTCCCGTCGGCATAACACCACTTGCAGTACTCCTCGTTGAAGGTGCCGTCCAGCTCCCGGCTGATGTTGGCATCCTCCAGGGGCATACCACAGCACTGGCAGATCAGTTGTCTGGGGGAACCCAACAGGGTATTGATGGAGACATCAAACAGCCTGGAGAGCAGCTTCAACGTTTCTGTATTTGGCACTGTTTCGCCAGTTTCCCAGCGGGAAACCGCCTGCCGGGTCACATGCACTTGTTCCGCCAACTGCTCCTGGGAGAGTCCGCGCCTGGTGCGCAATTCCAGAAGGATTTTTGGGGTATCCATGTTGATCACCACCTTGCCTGAATTGTATCACAGGGGAAGCAAAAAGCAAAGCAACCAGATGTTGCTCTCTCATTCTGCTTTCGCCTATCAAAGAAGAACCGCACAATTTTAAGCGTAATTAAGAAAATTTTATCGCAAACATGTGATTCTCCGCTATATTGATCCTCAACATCCTGAAGCTGTGCCATAAAAGCCCTGTTGCTGATCATTCGGAAAGAGGATGCGCTCAACGGCATCTTTGCCAAGCGTATGGCCCTGTCGGACACAGACTTTGACAATACCATATTCTATTCCGACCATTCCCTCATGAAAACCGCTGCAGAGAAATCCAAGTGGCAGTATAACAAGATCCTCACATTGGCCGTAACTCGGGCGCATCTTATCTGGCGATTGGGCTGAATCATGCCATGGCCATTGAAAAGGCAGTCCTGGAGGGTGGCAGCATCCCGGAATTCTGCCATCGCATAGCAGAAAATTCTGGATACAAAGTTCAGAACATCGGAAGATAATGGAACACAAAGTCAGGTAACAAAGCTGCAGCTCTGGGTTGTCTGGCATCTGGAGCCGGTGTGGGCGTCTACTGGTACTGGATGATCCGGATGCCGCGCAAGGAGTTCACTCGGCACGCCCTCTATATGGCAGTTATGGACGATGTGATCTGCCGGAATGAACTGGAGGTCAACCTGATTGGGGATAAGGTCATTGTGTCCTGGCCCAAATCGGCCCCCCAGCAGGAGCGGTGCCATCTCTTTCTGCAGATGAACCACGAAAAAAGCCATCGGCAAATCCAGAAGGAAATCACGGAAATGGAGCATCGGCTCCGTGAGTCCCGACAATGTATCGGCCAACCAAAGAGCAGCTGGAAGTTGAGTTCTTCAAAGAAAATGATTTGTGACAGGCCAATTCTTGTACAGCAGTTTCTATTATACAATAAACAAAGGCATACTGACTGAATGCAAAATCCACCGGAGAGGACGACAAGTATTTCCTCTGATTACGCAGCCAGCCATTCTACCAGTTCAGCGTCTTCCGGATGCACACTTGCCCATATGGATGTCCAGTACTCCTCTGGGCGGCTGGATCAGGGCATCCTCATACCGGCACTTCCATTGAATCTCCCGGCTCATTTGGCCATCGGCCACGCCGTCTATGGTCTCCCCATCCTCAATGGGGTTGTCATTGGCCAAAATGTACGACGCCGCATTGTAAGCGTGGTTCACCACCCAGTTGGGGTCCATACCGTGGAAGTGGTACTGGAGGTCGGGTAGAAACAGTGTGCTCATGCCCACCGTGTCGATGAGCATATCCTCGGTGCCCTCGATGTTGAAGAAGCGAACATTGACTCCGAAGCGGATGAAGCGGTCCGCTCCCTCGATCCGGTGGGAACGCACATCCTCCGCCAGCAGGAGCTTGCCGCAGTTCTGGAAGTAGAACGCCTCACAGGTGGGGTACAGTTCCGCAAGCGCCTCCACAAAGTCAGTGTCCAGGTTGGCCCGTTCCAGAGCCGGAAGCGCCGCAGCCAGCATATCGGTGGCCACGACCTGATACCGGCACTCCCGGAAGATCCGCTCCCGGTCCTCCTGGCAGTCCCACATCTGGCTCATCAGGAAGGCGTCAAAGCCTTTGCCCTTGAACTTGTCGCATTTCATCACCATCAGCTGCACCGGGCATTTTCCATCCTGAAATTCCGCGATATGATCCAGGGCGGCAAAGCCGGCCATCTTTTTATCACGGCAGAAACACTCTACAGCACCGATGTGCTTTTCCATCACAGCGGTCATTTCATCCTTGTCCGGCATATCCACCGGCTCTTTGAAGAGCATCTGAATGAGATAGGGGCCACCGGGCTGGGGGCCTTTTTTGTCGTTCAGGTTTTGCTGGAACACTTTATTGCTCATACTTGTCCCTCACTTCTTCTGATGGCATCCTCGATCTGCCTACTGGCGGCATCCATGTAGAGATACACCCCATCCCGGTCGCAGCGGTATAGGTTGGAATAACTCGTACTCTCATTGGGGCGGATAGGATTAGGTTCCACCACCTCAGTGGCTTCCAGCAGACCGACACCCAATTCTGCCGCAGCGACAAGTGCCTTTTTCAGCACCGCAAGCTGCCCATCGCTCCAAACTCCCTCCAGATCTTCCAGCACCTTTGGATCCTGTTTCAGATCCCGAAGAAGCTGTGTGACCTGGTCCCAAGACAGGTACACACCGGAGCAGTAGTTTTCGATGATCTGATTTTCTGCCGGATTGGGAAAGGCTGTTGGCACCACCTGCGCCCATGGGGTGAAGTACCGGACATATTCCGGCTTCTTCTTCATCAGGAGGGAAAAACTGCTCCCTCTGGTGTAATAGTAGTCCCGGAAGAAGCCCTGGATCACCGCAATGTAAAAGCCATGGCTTTTATCAAACAGCTCGTCCGGTTCTGTCTCTGCCCCGACTCGCAGGGTGTCCAGATATTTTTCCGCATAGAAATCCTCCATTCCATGCTGTGCGGCAAGGGCCAGTACCTTTCCCTCCTGCCCCTGCTGTATCCAGGTAAGCGGGGTGAAATACCATTCCCGCATTTCTTCCGGTGAAATCGGGTGAAAACTTACATCATATCCCATGAAATTCCTCCTCAGTAATCCAGTAAAATGGGCACCCGCTGTTCCTCGGCAAACCGCATGGCCCGCCAGAACATGGAGAAGGCAAACTTGGCCAGGGATTGAGTATCATACTGCGTGTGTTCCGGGATGTCCGCCTTGCTGCACTGTCCATCTGCATCTATGGTTCCGTCTGCCGGGTATCCCTCCGTGTCTGCCCAATCAAGGATGGTATCCTCATCGGCCTGCCACGCCAGCTGGTTCAGCTTCTCCAGTTCCTTCCGCAGTCCGCCCAGGGTGGCAATCATCGCCTGATCATCGGTGGGCAGAGGCGCCTGAAATAAGAAGGAATCCGCCAGAGGCAGCCACCAAGTTGCCCCACGGAACAGGGACCACACCCGCTCCTCATCTGATCCAAGGCGGGCGACCAGAGGATGCTCCCCGAAGTTCCAGTCCTTCTCCACGGTGGGGGGTACCGGCTCATCGTATGTATGGCAGGCGGCCACCAGCAGCATAGCGCCGAAGGCATCCCAATCCGGCTTGTCGGTGTAATAGGGCTTCTCATTGTCCTCCGGCCAGGGAGTGTAGGTGGGCTGGCCCGGCTGAGAAATGGCGCTCAAGATCTGATCCCGCCAGTTCTCCACCGCCGCCTGGATTTCAGCTGGGGACATTTCTTCCTCATTGTCAGCAGGATCTCCACCCGGCGTGATTTTTTGAAAGCCCCATCCATTTTCTTCCGCCCACTGCTGAACAACAGTTTTCCAGTTGTGAGAATAGTACCGGGTCAATGTTCCGGCGTAGATGTCAAGTCCCATCGTGATGCCTCCTTTTCCGCTTGGTCAAAGCCGTTCCAGAGTACAGTCGTGCCCGGAATGGTCCGTATCCAAAATGATTTCCACAATGGTGTCCATAGTCTCTTTTCCGAGATTACGGACGCTTTTTTCATAGGCCAACCACTGGATGTGGATGGGTTGTCCATACCCATGCCGCCCAAAACCGCCCCGGAGAATATCGTTGAAAGCGTTCAGGTTCCGACCGATCTTCCGGTCCAAACCAAAGGTAAACACCCGCTCCACCTCGTCATAAAAGCCGGCCATGTTAGAAAAGCGGCGGCCGTCGATGGTGAACTTCTGCCGCTGTGGTTGCTCCGCTGTAAACACCCGGTCGATCTGCTCCAGATTATACTCCAAGATCCAGCCATGAAACTGATGGTAAAGCGGAAAAAGCAGTTCTCTGGAACTGCCCAGCACATCCAGCCCCCGGTCATCGTACAGGTGGTAGAGGAACGGTCCAGGCCCTGTCAGATAGACGCTGGACACAAAGCCGCTCCAGCCTCCGATATCTCCCAGAATGATCTCCTGCAAAAGTTGCTCCGCCTGAAAGGTAATCCCGCTGAGATCCCAGTAAAACTGCACTTGTGCATGGGTATCCCCATCTTCGTCCAGCTCTATGGCCGGAAGTTGCTCATCGGGAACCGGGAGTCCCATTCGCTGCCGGATAACGGTCAGCAGGGACTCGGCAGGTTCTTCATCGGGATACCCGTCGATCCGCAGAAGGTCCGGCACCGCCGGAAGTGCCCGATAGATCGCAGCGGCCCGGTCCAGCGCCCCCTGAACATAGGCGGGGTTGGTTTTCAGCTTCGCCGCACTCCTATCCAGATAGATTGGTTCCTCCCCGCCGATCTCAAACCGAATGCCTACCGGCGCATGGTAGAACAGAGGGTGTTCCAGCCCAGCCATACCCAGATCATGTAAAATGTGTTCAAACCGCTTTTCCAGCATGGTATCCCTCTGTCTTATAACATTTCATACAGCAGGGCAGCGTCGCCCCGCACCAGTTCCAGATGGGAGCGCAGCGTTTCAAGCCCGCTTTGCACCGCCTCGGTGGGCAGATCCCAGTCTGGGGCAATTTCAGCGGCCAGCTTCGGGAGGTCCCACTCCCGCAGAGCTGCCAGCACATTAGACGCCAGCTCTCCCTCCAGCAGAGCGCAGTCCAGGGTGTCCTCCGTCTGGGGAGCGGGAAAACGGACATCCAGATCCAACTCGCTCTCACACCAGTCCCAGATGGCCATATAGACCGCGCCGGAGCAGTCGCCGTTGGACAGTTCCTGCCGCCGGCCATCTTTGAGAAGATAAAAAGATGCGATCTGTGACATGGCAGTTCCTCCTGAATGTTATTCCTTTTCCATTAGCCCTTCGGCCTGCATCCGGATCACATAGAAGGCCCGCACCCAGTCCAGTTCTTGCTCCATGGATTCCTCCAAAGGCAGCAGGCGGCGCTTTCCCAGCCTGCGGTCCAGGAGGGCAAAGATGCGGACAAGAGGATTCTTGCTGACAAGGCTTTTCTCGATGCTCTGGTTGTCAAATTCGTGAAACGCCTCATAGAAAAAACCGTTGTCAAAACAGCCATCGTTCAGTGTCCCTTCATGGGCCAGCCGGAAAGGAGCCTTTGGATCGTCCTGGCCGATGCCCTCCCGCCGCAGGGCCTGATATCTGTTCCAGTAGAGAGGCAAGGCAGCGCCTTTAGTTCCAGCGCCGAATCGAATGGTTCGTACTGGTCCGTCACCCGATGGCTGCTGACCTTCACCGGGATACCGCCGATCTCCGTTTTCTCTTCGCTCTCCATGGCCTCCTTGAAGGCCCGCCGCCGTTCCTCCGGGATGGCCTGCCACCGGATCTGGAGGTACACATCATAGCCGTCACTCCAGCCTCCATAGGAGCGGCAGGGCCGGTCGGTGAAGGGCGGAAGTGTGCCCACCAACTTATACTGGGGCGGGACCTCAACCGGCACCCGCAGCAGATGAAGGTCACGGGACCAGTACATGAAGTCCTTGTAGAGCGGGCGGAGATGGGGCAGTTCCTCCGCAGTCAGAGGGGCGTCACCTGTCCAGTCCAGGGAGAGGACCACCGCCCAGGGTTCCTTGCTCACTGTGTCCGGCGGCGCGATATAGGCCACCTGGCAGGCGGTGTAGCATTTCAGATATTGGTTGTAGACTGTATAGACCTCTCCGGCGCAGACTTTCATGGCGCCACGCTCCTCTCATCCGTTCTGTTCCAGATAGAATCCCCATACGCAGTTGGAGAACTCTCCAGCGGCAAAGCGGTGGATCTGCCCGTCAATCTCCACCTGCCAGACCTCGAAGGTATGGTCTTGGTGATAGATCGGGTCTTTGACTTTTACTCGCTTGCCGGTGGTTTGCCAGTTGTAGTCAAAGATGTTCACACCGAACAATTTACATTGACCGTCTGGGCCAAAGGTTTCATATTCCCATGCCATGTGATGCCTCACAATCCTGTTCGCTGCCAGCCGTCCAGCCGCTCCTGCACCGCGTCAATCATCCAGCTCTCGCCCACACGCTTCATGAGGAAGCGGCGGTCAAAGCCGGTGTTTTTCTCCCTGGTATAGATGTAGAGCTTGTTCTTGGTGATCTGCTCCGCGTCAAGGAATTTTTCCCCGTTGTAGGTGCCCTGGGCACTGTATGAGAGTCCCAGAGGCCGATAGCCCGGACGGGGCTTTTCGCTCACATACTTCTCCCAGATCACCAGCAGGCGGGGCACAGCCTCGGCATCCTCAAACCCGGCCTGCTCCATGTACTGCTCCCATTCTGTCATTTCGGCAAAGAAGGCGGACAGCACTCTGCGGCATTCCGCCGCCACCTGTTCATCCACCTTTACGGACTTTTTGGCCTTTTCCCGCTGGAGCTGGGAGAAGTGTTCCATCTGCTCCTTGGTGAATTGAACATGGGCCACCGGATGGATGTAGTTGTTGCCGGCAACGGCCAGCAGGCCATCATAAGTAACAGCAGTGTGGTCGATCCAGATATGGGAGAGCTTGGGGATGGAGGCCGCCTGGAGCAGACCGGCATCATCCAGTTCGGTGTGGTCAAGGGCCAACAGGTCCAGCTTGCAGCTTCGCAGGGCAGACAGGCCGCTCCCGCCGATCCCGGCGTTCCCGGTCAGCAGCAGGATACGCAGCTTGGGCATGGCGGAAAAAACGGCGAAACAGGCGTCAGTGAGCACGCCGTCCTCCACGCCGAAGTTGACCATGCTTTTATGCCCGGCAAAGGGGGCAAGCAGTTCATCCGTCACCGGATAGCCTTTCACATGGAAGCCCACCAGGGTGTAACCGGCCAGCCGCTCCATGAGCTCCGTGGTCAGCTCCGGAACCTCAAATTGCTTCTCTCCATCCAGGGTCAGGACACCACTTACCCAGTCCGCTGTCCGCGCCCGTTTTGGCCATTCCATCGCCGCTTTCCTCCTTACGCCTGCTCCTTGTAGCTGGCTTCAATGTCGATGAAGCGCACATACACGGCGCACATTTCGCCCTTGGCGTCATAGCCGAAGTAGACCGGATAGTAGCCGTCCCCCCAGCCAGAGGCAAAGATGGGCAGATCACAGTCCGTGTCAGGCACCGTCCAGTTGAGCCAGTCGCCGCAGTCTCCCTGATATTTGGGGTGGGCTTTGGCGTTTTCCTCCAGAAGATCGCAGAACAGGTCGTTGTAGGGGTCGATGTCCGGGTCTTCCTCCAGCCGCTTGGCCCAGTAGGTCTTGAAGGCTGCCTGGGTCTGGATGTCCGCAACACAGCCCATTCCAGCGTCTACGCCAAAGCCAAAATACTCGTCCTCGCCCAGTTCCTCGTCCAGATCCTCTTTGCCGGTCATGCCCAGCTCATAGCGGACAGGCTTTTCCCCGTTGATCTCCACCTTGACGCAGGCGTAGCGGTCGCCGTATTTCTCACTGGGCACCACACAGATTTTTACGGGATAAGTCCCGGCGGGGATCGTCTGGATAAAGGGCGGTGTGTCCTCCAGCTCCACCAGCGGATCGCAGGCGAAAATCGTCCCGGTGGGGAAATGGACGGCACCAATGTCCAGCACATCCACGCCCATAGCGGAGAACTCTGTTGTCGTGCAGACCATCAAAAGAGCAAATCAGTGTACTCACAGGGATTCCTCCTCGTCCATGAGCTGCTTCTGGACCTCTTTGGGCAGGTCGTTCCATAAAATGTCGTATGTAAAATCCCGAATCTCCGGGTAACACTCCCGCGCAATCTTTTCTGCCGTCTCCCGATCCAGGTAGTGCATCTCTTGGTGGAAAAACCAGTTGAGCTTTTCCATCAGCCGATAGAGGCGTATCTGTTCTTCTTGGGTCATGGGACACCTCCTCGGATTAGCAAAGGATAGAATAGCTGTACTTACGCCAGCTCTGCGTCCAAAATCTGGACTGGTTTTCCTTTCTCGTTCACATAGTAAAGGGCGATATAGTCGATGCCGTCCCGCTTGACCTGTTCCCAAGGCATACGCTCGCCGCTGATCAGTTCCACAGTATCCGCCTCATCCGGTTCGAAGTCTTCTTTTTCGTCCTCGTAGTCCACGCTGTACCCCAGCTCCAGCACCAGCTTGGAGGCTGGTATCTCATACCGCTTGAGGAGACGGTGCTCCAGCTCGGATGGATCATGTTCATCGCAGAACATATTGTCGTAGCCATGCCGTCCACCGTCAAATATAACGAATTCCTCACCGCTCTTCGGGTCGCGGGCTGCCACCAGTCCGGGGGCCACATCGCTATCTACAATATAGGATTGGGGCTCACCCTTCACCGTGAGCAAATCTCCGTAATACCAAACCTCCAGCAGTTCATTGTCGGTGGAGGAACAGAGCGTCACGGTGGGCAGGCGTTTCTGCGCCCACTCCTTCACATGGCCGGTGAGCCAGGTGGGATATTTTTCACTCATCGTTTCGTCCTCCTTACAGCACCCAGGACATGATGCTGGTCACAATCAGCACGATTCCCAGTAGGAAGAAGATCACCCGCCTGGAGCCGCGTCCATAGCGGTGGGAATCCGGCTTACCGGTAGGGTCGCACATCCAGTTCCAATTCAGAATTGAGCCAACCACGGACACAATGCCCATGATCAAAGTCACCCACTCCCAGTGTGCCTGTAAAAAAGCCGTAATCTGCTCGCCGTTCATTTAAGTTTCCTCCTCGCCTTCGTCGTCACGTATCACCTCATACCATGCTCCATCTTCACTGCGCATCTGCATGGTTCCGTAAGGTAGGTTCAGAAATCGGATAATGTCCGGGTCGATGCGGCAGATGTCCCGGATATCATAGAAGCCGCAGTGCGACTCGTAGTATTCATCACCTTCGCCGTACACATCGCCCTCATCCCCGGAGTAGAAGGCCCAACCGCTCTCCCAGCCCATATCCGCGCGCTCGGGGAACAGCCGGTCCATAATCTGCACCTTGCACCCATCCTGGGCGACGCGGTCGGAAGCGTAGCAGAACAGAGGGCCGTCCCAGTCGGGAATGACAGCCGGTTTCCCTTCCGCTGCCCGCGCCACCCGCTCCTCGGGGTCATCTGCAAATTCCGCTTCCAGATACTGTTGATACCGCTCATCCAGCAACTGCTCCACACGCTGACGGCTTTTTTCAGTGTATGGCAGAAGCAGGTAGGCCGCATCTTTTTCCGCAATACTGTTCCAGACACGGTCTTTGGACTCGGCCAAGACGATATTCCGGCAGTCCCGGCGGTAGACATAGGGGTTAGAACGGTTGTCCTGGGCGTACCACTGGGCAAAGCCAGAGCCTCTCCGGTCAAAGAACTGAGTGGACAATTTCCCATCCAGCTTGTCCAGGATGAACACCCGCAGATCCGGTCTCTTTCCGGCCCGAACCGCCTCCACCACCTCCCGATGCCGGGAGAGGAATGGGTTACTCAGTTGGCCTCGTTTCATAGCCCAGCCCAGGAAGAAGGCCATCCGATTGCAGGCATCCAATTCATCTACTGGCAGGTGAAGCGCCCGGATTTTCTTGATCTGCTCTGCGGCGTTGTCCATCTCCGCCGGGTCGTAGCTGATTTTCTCCCGGTCTGTGACCACATTGAGCCGGTGCGGATCGATGACCTCCAAGCTCTCGTCCGGGCATAGGTCCAGCAGGGCGTCCGAGCCGTGCTCCAACTTGTATTGGATCTCCTCCCGATAGAGAGGGATCACCTGATAGAAGTTGACTTCGTCCCCGTCCGGCAGACGGCAGAAAAAGGAGTCCGCCCCAAACACACCGGGACAGAGCAGGATCTCACCCCGCAGTTCCGTGTTCTCCGCGAAGGGGATGCCATCCTCACCCTCATCCAGTGTAGTCCTGGATTCCAGCCCTACCTCCGGGTCCTCCATGGCGAAGTGGGCGGTGGCCAGCATCATCCGGATGGGCCAGCTCCACCGCTCCTCCCGACAGTCCGCCTTTGTCAGCTTCCAGTCTCGGGGCAGGTTGATGAGCAGCTCCGCCCGTTCCAGTTTTTCCTCCCGACGCTCCTCCGGGAAACCCATCCTATGCCGGCTCAGGCCCACAGTGACCAGGGTGTAGTAGTCATGCTCCAGCCGGGGCGGGATAACGGCGATCTCCAGCGGGTGATCTGGGTCGCTGTCGTCCGTGAGGAACTGGGTATAGATGCCGAACTGCTGGTCGATATGTACTTTCACATGGCCGAGGATGTCATCGTCGGCAGGGGGAATGGCCTCCTGCCGGATGATCTCCTCCCGCTCGTTCCAATCCAGTTCCAAGGAATTTTCCTCCTCCAGATACTCCTCGCAGTCCCGCACCAGCTTTTGGGCGTCCGGGTCATCCGGGGCCAGGGACAGCCAGCGTTTTGCGTATTCATAGGCGGTGGCTGCGGAGCTGTATGCCATCAGGCAGGAGTAGCCCATCCGGGCGTTCCAGTAGGGATCGTTCTCACCCTGGGTGCGAACGGACTCCAGCAGATCAATGGCGTGCCGGAGAAGATCGCCATCTACTTCAGCGTTCTCTCCAAGGGCACCGTGGTCACCCAGCACCGCCAGATTGCTGTAGGCTCGGCCCAGTTTGATCGTCAGCAGATAATCCCGCTCCTGTTCCGGGATGGCTTCGATAGCCTCAATGCATCGGGCAAACTCATCCGCATCATTCCACTTCTCAATCTGCTCCAGCAGCTCTGCTTTTTCTGCCTGATTCATCGTTTCACCGCCTTTTCTGTTTCATCCTTTGCCTTTTTTGAAGTGTCCGCTGCCTCGCCAGGTGTTGACTACACAGGTGAAGATCTGACCGCAGTGCTTGCACCGAATCATGTGAGCCATAATTTCGTCTGCCCACCCATCCTCATTCTTTACCTTCTCCAGCGGACAGGTGGATTCCTCTGCAATCAGTTCAAATTCACCTTGTTCCACCAACTGCTGGATATAGGCAATACAGGCCAGGTAGTCCTTGGGGGCATCAAATTTTCTCCATGTTTGAATGTTTCGGCAGTGCTCGCACATAATGGATGCCTCCTCCTGTAAACGGTTGTTGTCAGCCCTGTATATCAGCGTCAACGGGGCCTTTTTTCAGCGTCCCATCCACCGTGACCACATGGCCCCAGAACATATCGTCGTCCTCATACCAGGCGGTAAAGCGCCCACCGGGAGATACTGTAAACTCGGTGAGCAGGATGCACCGGGCAAACTCATCCTCGGTAATGGGGTCTTTTTCCGGGTCACGGTCGGTCTGGTCATTGTCCGCCAGCCACTCGTTGGCCTGAGCAGTGAGCTTCTGGGCAGCCATCGCTCGCAGGGACTGGTCCCAGACTTCCTGATCTGCCACCAGTTTCTTCATCACATTGGTGACACGGGTCCAGGACGCTTTCTTTTCCATCTCCACATCCAACGAGATTTGGACTTCTTTTCCCATCCACCGGCAGGTCCCGTTGAACATACTCATTTCACGATCCAGCGTGAGGGTCCCCAGCACTTCGTCCTCCAGAAGAATGGGCTTTGTGTACTCCGTCCAAATCTCCTCCAGTGCCGGACAGGGTACGCCTTCCTCCAGTACCTCCGTGACATACCACTGAGGTTCGTAGAGGGCATCACCTTTCCAGCCGCGGGCTTTGATCCGGTAGATCTGGCCCTTGGTAAACCGCTTGGAATAGTCGCCGGCATCCCGTTCCTTGTCCGTCAGCGGCCAGTTCAGGCAGCATCGACCGGAGATCTCCTGTCCGGTCTGGACATCCGCCATGGCGAGGGCATGGGTATGCGCCGCCCAGTAGGTATCCAGAAAGGTTTTGTCCGCGCTGACACCGTCCTGAATCAGTACCAGTTTTTCCTCATCTTCTGGGGCGTACAGGGCAATAAAGTCCTTGACCGTTCTCTTTTTCATGGCGTTCTCCTTACGCAAATACTTGCTGGTATTTCTCTTTCAGTTCCTTCGGCGCCGACTTGATGACTTTGCTGCCGCCGTTTTCAGAGGCTGTGCCCCAGATGGCCCAGAGCAGGCTCTGCCAAGCGATAGCCCGGAATTTCGGGTCTTCGTTTTCTTCCGGCAGGAGATACGCGGAAAAGCGGCGCTTGACTGCCAGCAGCGCATCCAGGCTCTCCACATTGGCGATCAGGCTGCGGAATTCCCTGGCAGGCTCCAGCCACTGCATAGACAATGCGCCCCGCACCAATACCCCCAGCGTCCATGGTTGAAACCCAAACTTTCGGATCAAGGCATGAAGGAATTTCCCTTGCAGGGAGGAGTGCTCGTCGTCGCAGAGATCCAAATACTCCGTCACCAGCGGCGCCCACGGTTCTCCCTCCAGCCCCAGAGCGAACACAGCGAAAGAGCCGGGCATGGCGCAGGCTTCATCCGCGAGGTTTTGGTACCACTCATATTCCCGCATAGCCAGGCGGGCGTATCGCTCTATAGCCGGATGCAGATTGGGGTGCTGCACAGCACAGGCAAAGAGCTGATTGACTCCCTTCTTGGGCAGGCCGGGAATGGGCAGATAGAGTTTCTCCTTCCCACGGAACTCCACCGAGTAACTGCGGGGAAATTCCTCCTGCTCCAACACCGCACACAGGTAGTCCAGAATTTCAGCATAGCACTCCTCGGTGGAGTCCCTGGCAGTGATGCGGATGGCAGCAAACGCATCATTGGCCGAGGCGGTGAAATCCTCCGTCTTACGCTGCTGTATGTCCTTTGGCAATTTGCCGCTGCCGGCTGTTTTCAGTTGCTTCACCATATCTGGGCGAAGCTGGGAGACCAGGCCGAGGATGTGCTCGGTGGTGAGGGATTCAAAACTCTGCCCGTACACAGTATGGCAGATCGCCACATAGCAGGCAAAGCGCAGCAGACCTTCGTCCACATCCTCCGGACGCAATTCCGGCAGTACTGTGCAGGGCGGAAAGACGGTAAAGCCATCATCCCGCTCTCCCACAAGGAAGTAGCGTTCCTGCACCTGCTTTTCTATGTACTTCTCCAATGTATAGCGGATCTCTTGCCAGCCCACCAACCGCCGCAGGGCATCGCAGAATACAACCGCTTCCTCATAGGGGAATCCCTTCAAAGGCAGTTTGGACAGATACCGCTCCAGGAGTTGGCTGGGAAGAAAGGGCGTTCCGCTTTGGTTCCGAACGACCACCGGATAGCCGGAATGGTTTTCTTTTGCAGTTCCATTCAACACATCCTGGATGCACTGATCGGCGTGTTCCAGCACTTCGGGGTTCGTATCTGGTTTATGAATCAGGTAATAACGGCCATGTACGCCATCACGCTTCGGCAAACTCATAGCGTTCCACCACTTTCTTCCAGGTTCTCCGTTATCGGAATAAAAATCTGTTGGTAGAGTTCCTTCAGTTCCTCCGGAGCTGCTTCCACCACTTTCTGACCACCCTTGGCGCTGGCTTTGCCCCAGATCACATAGCAGACCGTTTCCCATGCGTATTGCAGCACTTCCTCCGGGCTGGCTTCTGTTTCTTCGGCGGGTTCCTCGTCCTCCTCATCATCGTCATCTTCGTCGGAGGAAAAACCGCTTGGAACGATCTCGGACAGATGGATTTTTGCCTCCAGCAGAGCGTCCAGGCTTTCTACATTTGCCATCCACGCGGTATAGTCCCTGGAATACTTCATGTTCTGCATGGACAGCACCCCACGGACAAATACAGGGACGGTATCGGCAGTAAATCCGAACTGTTTCACATACTCCCGGAGGAATTTTTCCTGTAAGTGGGAGTGCTCATCATCGCAGAGATCGAGATAATCCCATACCAGCTGCCGCCACGCTTGCCCCAGCATTCCCAGGGCGAACACGGCAAAACTTCCGGGGAGCGCGCACTGCTCATCGCTGAGATTGGTGTACTGCTCATATTGCCGCATGGCAAGCCGGGCGTACCGTTCCATCAGGGGGTGGAGGCCGGGGTACTGCACGGCACAGGCAAAGAGCTGGTTTACTCCCTTTTTGGGCAGTCCTGCGATGGGAAGATAGCTCTTTTCCGGTCCTTTGAACTCCACCGCATAGCTGCGGGGAAAATCCTCCTGCGAAAGAACCTCACACAGATAGTCCAGCACTTCATGGCAGCATTCCTCTGTGTTGTCCCTGGCAGTAATACGGATCACGGCAAAGGCATCGTTGGCCGATGCGGTGAAGTGCTCTGTTTTCCGCTTTTGCAGAGAGATCGGCAGCCTGCCGGTCCCATGTTCCCGGAGCTTTTTCACCATATCCGGACGGACTTTCTCCACCAATCCAAAGAGGTAATTGGTGTCCAGATACTGAAAGTCCATACCATATACCTTATAGCTCACCGCCACATAGCAGGCAAAACGCAGCAGCGGCTCCGGGACCTGCTCTGCACGGATGCCTGGTTTCAGGGAATACTCCCGATCCCAGAAGTGGTCATCTTCATTGCCTGTCACGACAAAATACTTCTCCTGTAGCTCCCGTTTCAGCATATCAAGTAATTGGTGGTCAATTTCACCCCACCGACTCTGGCGGCGCAGATTTTCGCTGAAGGCGATGGCCTTTTCCGCATCCAAGGTCTCGGCCTGCTGCGCTTCGGTCCATATCTGAAGCAGTTGCCACACCTCAAAGGGCGCACCTTCGCTGCTGACCACTACCGGGGGCCAGAGGGAATCAAGCCGCGTGATTCTGCCGTCAATGGCGTCCTGGATGCACTGGTCAAAGAGCGGTTGCAGTTCCTCCTGTACCTCGGACTTCATCCAGTAACAGCGCCCGTCCGCACTATTGCGTTTTGGTAAACTCATGTGATGCTCTCCTCTCAGGTCTGCTGGTGCTGCATGGATACGATATGGCAGTCCGGACAGAACTCCACATAGAGCGTACCCTCCGCACAGTCAAACACCGTATCCCACTGGATCTGAGCCAGATACTTCATGGGCTTGCCACAGTGGGGGCAGGTGGTATATTCCGCGTCCTGTACCCAGTTGGCAAAGCCACCGATGGTGTTCACATCCTGGCAGGCCGCGCCGTAAAACAGGGGCACCGGCGCTTCGCCCAGCACAAAGGGATTTTCGGTGAGAGCCTTGTAGTCCTCGGGACTGACATAGCAATCCGTCTTCTCCGCCCCGTCAAAGAGCTCGGAGGGAAAGATCTCCACGCCGCCGTCCAGAGAAAAGCGGTTGAAGGCGGGTCCTTTCAGAAATCCCACGCAGCTGGGGCAGCAGGTGGCGGTCAGGATGCCGTCCAGTCCCAGGAACCGGAGCCGCTCATCCCGGCCGTCCAATACCAGTATGTCCACCATGCGACCGCCGCAGTGGGGGCAGGTGTCCTCCCGTGCCCGGCCAATGCGAACGGGAGATTTCTCGCTGGCGGTTCCCTTGATCATGGGATAGCAGGTGTCGAAGCCCAGCTGGGTTCGCTGGCCCTTCTTGTCGAAGGTCCAGCCGCCGATCTGAGCATAGCTGGATGGGTCCACATAGAGGCCCTTGCGCCAGGGCCGGGGATTTCGCTCCAGCTCCAGCAGCGTCTCCATTGCCTTGTCATCTCCCTGCATGGCAAGGCAACTCATCAGGTTGGATGCCTCGCTGGAATATTCCGCGGACAACAGCGCATGAATCAGACCATCCCGCACATCGGCGGGAGCGTGATAATAGATCTCACAGGGCCAGAATACCTCTGCGGCCAGTGCCGCCCGCTGGATCTCCGGGGCGATGGCGTCCCGGTAGCCCAGCAACTGCCAGAAGTCGGTAGATTCCGGGTCCTCCATATCACCAAGCCGCTGGATGTTGGCCATCAGATTTTTCTGTTTCTCTGCCATCTGTTCTGACGTCCAGGACAGTGCGGCTTGTCTCTCTTGCTCACACTTGCATTTCCAGCACAATCCTTCGTAGCCCAAGGGATTCCCGCAAACAGGGCAGGTGTATTTCAAACTCATATTCTTTGTCTCCTTTCCGAAGATAGAAAAACGCCCTGCGACACCATGTCACTTGGACAGGCTGACGCAAGGCGTGAAAAGGCCGCAAGAAAGAAGCCACATCCACCCCAAGATGTGGTTCCCTTCACAGACAAAATCCATTTTATATAGAGACAACGTTATCTTTAACTGATTCGTGCACATCTCCCAAAAACTTCCGCCTATATCACGCATAATTCAACGCGTACAGCGTAAGCTGTTATCGCGTGATACTTGTATGTTTGGTGGATTCTTTTTCAATGATAGGCTCGGATCGTTCTTTTCCATCATACCTAATTACATGAAAATTATCAACTAAAACTTACATAAATCAAATTGCAGAAGCAGTTTCTGCTGAAGTTCCTTCTCACCCAAGCGGCTGTATGCGTTCAGGATCACCTCCTGTGGCCGGTCCATACAGGCGTTCTGAAGCAGTTGGCGTGCCAGGCGGTCATCCCGCTTCAGTTTCTCTATCACCAGTGGTAATATGTCGTCGCAGACCAGAAAGTCCTTTTCCGCGGAATGGAGAGACGAGATTGCTCCAAAGTCACCGCAATATGCACACTGCTGCCAACTGCCCCAGATTATCACAGGACTTCCGCAGTGTAGGCCTCGGATCGCCGCCATCTATCATGCCTCCCTTTCTGCCGCCATTGTACCGAGGCGCAGCTCTTCTGGCAAATCTTATCGGCCTAGCATCCAGACAATTCCGACAGCCGTGCGCTCCGCCACATGATCGTAGTGGTTGTCTGGGTGCAGCTGAAGCACCGAGTCGATCCCCTTGACCTGATAAACGGTTTGGATCCCCCCTGTATTTTATCGGACACTTCACACAACCGGTTTGGGGGGCCTGTTCTCTTTATCTTCCAAAGGTCTGGCTGACGTTTCGGCTTGCGGGAGAAGGTCACTCTTTCATTCCAGGAAACCAGAAAGAGCGGGACATACCACCGACACGAAGGGATCGGTCGGTTTGATAGGGGGTATACAGGGCAAACACCTCGCTCTGCCGCAGCAACTGAACCGATCCAGCAAAAAAGCTCCCCTGATGTAGGAAAACAGACTACGTCAGGGGGGCTTATCACAGAGAAACGGAATTACACACAAGTTCAAGCACTTCTGCCAGAAATCAAGGCTATGCTGGCAGAGGGGAAAATCCAGCAGGAAGTGGCGGAGCACTATGGATTTAAGGATAAATATGCAGTGAAACAACTGCTAATTCGGGAGCGGCGGAAAGAACGAAAGCTGGAGGCTGAAATCCTTCCACGGTCCAACAGGCGTCCTCGGAAAGACGCCGCCGCAGGAAATGGCAGCAGATGGGGCAGCAGGTCCACAAGTATGAGAATCTATTGAACGGAGAGTTTGATACGGACAAGCCCAACCGCAAATGGGTAACCGACATCTCCTGCATCCACGCCAAGCAGGGTGTACTGTACCTGTCCATGCATCGGGACCTCTATAACAACAGCATCGTGGCCTATAAGACCGGAGAGGCGCCGCTGACGCGGCGCCTCTCCAACTAAAAGCTTAATATTTCCTACCAGGGCTCTTTTTTGTACTGTCCGCACAATCTGGAGCAGTTTAACTTCCCCGGAGGCGCTTTTTCCAATCACTGCCCTTGAGCGTCCCCGCCGTACCGGCGGTCATAGGCCCGCAGCGCCTCCAGAAAGCAGGCCTTCGGCGGGTGAACGATGCCTGCTCCTACCTGGCCGATCCCCGGCGTCTTATGGGCGATGCCGGTGTTGATGACCGGCAAGATGCCGCTCTCCAGGACCTTTCGAAGGTCGATTCCTGTGGGAGCACCCTTGAAGTTCAGTGGCGGCAGAGCGTAGTTGTTGTTCTCCGCCGTGGTAATAAGGTACATACTACGGGTATACTCCAGAGCGTCGGCCACTGTCCCGCCCACAAACTGGGTGATGGCAGGAGATGCGCCCATGGCAAATCCACCGATTCCGGTGGTTTCAGTGATGGCGCTGTCGCCCAGGTCCGGGTTGGCATCCTCTTCGCTGTAACCCGGGAAGAGGAGGCCCTGCACCATGTTGGCTGGCGCGGTGAACCACTGATCCCCCAGACCGCTGACTCGAATGCCAAAATCCACACCGTTGCGGGCCATGGCGGTGAGGACCGTAGACTTTTCGATGCCGCTGGCGGCATCCAGGCTGGCCTTGCAGGCGGGCATGGAGAGATTGAGAAAATAGTGATCGTTGCCCTTGATAAACTCCACTGCCTGTAAGACCTGCTCCTGGGGCAGGCCCGTCTTCATCATGTACGGAACAATCTCCCGGAAAAAGAGGCTGGTAGCCGCCTTGTTGCGGTTGTGGCACTCGTCTCCCATTTGAACAGCCTGGGCAATCAGCACCTTCAGATCAATACCGCCGGAAAGTTCCAGAGCCTTTTGCAGCACCGGCATATATCTCTCCTGGATCCATCTGAGCCGGTCCAGCACTGACTGGCTGAAGGCGCCGAATCGCAGCACCTTCCCCAGCCCCTCATTCACCGTGCAGTAGGCACGGTTGCCGTAAGCCTTGTTCTCAACGATATGCACCGGCATGGATGGAGAGATAATCCCCGCCATAGGTCCTACCGCCCCATATTCGTGGCAGGGCGCAAAGGTAATCTCCCCCGAGGCGGCCAGCTTTTCCGCTTCCTCGGCAGTGACAGCCCGCCCCTCATACATCAGCGCGCCGATGATGGCCCCCTTTACCGTGCCGCACATTCTGTCCCAGGTGATGGGTGGACCGGAGTGCAGGATAGTGTCCTTCGTCATACCGGGGATAACTTTCACCGCCTGCTCGATGCCCACCAAGGTAGGCTGGCTGCCCATGATCACTTCCACTGCCCTGCGATTGGCGGCGTCGATCTCCTCATCGCAAGCAAAGTTATCCAGAATTTTTACGGAAGCGATATCTCCTTCCAGAGGAGGAACCCACTTGATCTGTGTGACGTCGGCGTTCTGCAGTTTCAGATCTTCCCCAAAATTGGGCGCGCCTACATTGAAAATCTGCAGCGTCTGTCCGAACAATTCGTTGACTTTATTCATGCGTTCTCCCCCCAACTTATTCCAGAATGTCGACGACGATGTTTGCCGCCTCCATGTTGCTTCTTGCGAGGATCACGCCCTCCGCCTTCAGCGCGGCCGCCTGAGCAGCAAGGTTTTGCTTGTCCTCCTCCGTTCCGCAGATATAGCCAACAAACACCAGGTTTCTGCCCTGTGCCTCCGCCGCTTTCCTGGCGGCGCGGATCGACTCGATGGTCACTCCGGCAGGATCCGGATGGGATCCATATCCGATCTCAAAGTCCAGCAGGATCACGCCCACCTCCGGCCGCTGAGCCGCTTTTTCGATCCACTCTCCCCGCAGGGATGGCTCGATCATGGGGTGCGGTCTTCCGTTGGTGAACTCGTCATCTCCCAGATCCAGCAGAAGATTCTCGGTACACGGCTCCTTACCGGCGATCTTCTCCTCGTCGCGGTGGGAGATATTGCTGCGGATGCGCCAGTGGCGGCGCAGGATAAACAGCGCCTCGGCGCAGAGGGTACCGCCGCAGAACAGGCCGCACACCTTGGTCTGCCCCGGCTGGAGCATTGCTTTAGCCGACGCGATCTCCTGGACGCCGACCTCTCTTATCGCCTCCCGGGGCTGCACCCGGACGCCGGACAGGCGCACCGCCTGCTCCGCCGCGCCCAGGAGGTTGTCGCAGAGATACACGCCGTCTCTGCAGCGCCGGGAAGTGTCGCCCTCCAGCAGGCACACCACCACCGGCTTGTCCATCTTCTCGATCTGCGCAAAGACTTTCTCCTCCACCGACTTCTCTGGAGGCTTGGAAACCAGGACGATCACCTTGGTGTCCGGGTCCTGCCCTAACGCCTGCATCCCATGGAGCATCATTAGGCCTCCGATCTCACGGCTCAGATCTCTTCCTCCGGTGCCAAGCGCCTGAGTAATGCCGCCGCCCAGACGGTGGATCTGCACCAGAACCTCCTGCAGGCCGGTGCCGGAAGCGCCCACAACACCGATATCACCCTTGCGGATCTGGTTTGCAAAGCACAGCCCGGTGCCGTTGATGACCGCCGTTCCGCAGTCCGGTCCCATCATAAGCAGCCCCTTCTCCACTGCCAGCTCCTTCAGCGCTTTCTCCTCCGCCACCGTCACATTATCGCTGAACATCATCACATGCATACCGCTGCGCAGGGCCACCCGGGCCTCTCTTGCCGCATATCTGCCGGGCACGGAGATAACCGCCACATTGGCGCCGGGCAGATCCTCCTTGGCGTGGCGGATGGTTTTGTACTCCACCTCCGCCTTTTCCGCGCCGCCGCCGCTGCCTGCCGCCAGCTTCTCCCCGATGGCTTCGAAGGCCTTTTCACAGATCTCCTGGCTGGCGGCACGCACCGCAATGACCAGATCGTTCTGGCCGGCGGCCCGGGTCTCCTCGGTGGCGAGGCCAACGTTCTCCAGAATTTCCCGATTCATATCGGTGGCCATCACCACCACCGCCTGATCCACGCCATCCAACTTCTTGACCTTGCTGCCAAGCGACATCAGGGTCACGGAATCATAATAAGAATTCTTATGTACTATTGTTTTACTGAACATAGCTTTCTCCTAAACGAAATCAGTTGTACTGCGTAAGCAGCAGGCGCAAGCCGCCCGCTGCCCCGCAGGCAAAGTCTATTCCGGAGGAATAACCGACCGCCGCCAGCTTGAGAATATCTTCCGGGATCCGCGGGCACGCGCCGCCCAGCAGATCCTCCACCAGCTGCTCGTACAGCCGCGGCGCACGGCCGCAGAGGTGGAAACGGAGCATCTGACGGCTGATATCAGTGGTCGTCTTGGTCTCCAGCGCCTGGGACACACCTGTGGAAAGGCACCGGGCAAAGGCGTCCGCTCCGTCCCACCCCGCTCTGAGAAAGGCCAACAGCAGCCCGCACAGAAAGTCATCCCCCGTGGGCGTCAGACCGATCCCGGCGCCGATCAGCTCCCTGGCATGAAAGGCCACCGCCTCCCGATGGGGAAACGCCTGCATCAGGCGCTCCATCCGCAGCGCCAGTTCCCGCTGCACACAGTCAAAGGAGGGCTCTCCTCCCGCAAAGAAGGCCAGGTAAAAGGCCGCTGCCGCCGAGCGGTTTTGATACCCAGGTAAATGCCGCTCCAGCTCCCAAAGCCCCGCGAGGACCCGTTCCCTGTCCCAGGGCACAGCCTGGAAGCAGGGATCGCACATAGCCCCAACGCAAAAATCCAGCACGATGCGGCTGTCAATGGTCACCGTCTTCCCGGTCGCCTGGACCCGGTCGCCAGGAGAGATCTCCAGGCCGCGAAAGTCCGTGGCATCCGCCCAAGCCGTGCAGGGGGCAGGCATATGTGCGCCGGACAGAACCGTGTAGAGCCGTCCCTCGGATATGAGGTTCACCGCATGGGGAAATACGCTGTGGACCCTGCCGCGCCCGGAGTGGAGAAGGGATGCAAAGAGAGCGTCGTACCCCCCCATAAAGATCCGCCGCATCAAACATCAACTCCTTGCGGTCGGCTGGATTCTGCCCCTTTAGCCTTGGGCAGGAAGTTGTCCATGGCAATGGCGAGGACCGCCGCTGGGGTGATCCCATTGGTCAGGCACAGGGCCAGAGACTGGGGCGCGGCACTAACCACCTCCGGGACCAGGTTGCAGCCCACCCCGATGCCCAGGGACACGGCCATGACCAGCAGGTTCCGGCTGTCCAGCCGCTCCTGGCAGATCAGCGTGATACCGGAGAGAAATACCATGACAAAGGTGATGAGGGTGGCGCCACCCAGCACAGGGCCGGGCACGCAGAGGATCACCGATGCCAATTTGGGCAGGAAGGACATGGCCACCAGTAAAATTGCACCGATGGACACCACATGGCGGCTGAACACGCCGGTCAGGTTGACCACGCCGATATTTTGGGAATAGGACGTGTTGGGGAATGCGTTGTATAGCGCCGCCATGACGCTGCCGATGCCGTCGGCCAGCACAGCCCCCCGGGACTCCCGCTGTGTGGGGACGCGCCCCTGGGACATGGTGGTCAGGGACGCCGTATCCCCGATGGTCTCGATGGTGGTGGCGAGAAACATGAAGAGCATTGCCACGATGGCGGGCCATCGGAACTCCAGAGGATAGCGCATTGGCGCAGGGATGGAAAACCATCCAGCCTCCCCCACCGCCCCGAAATCTACCGCCTGCAATGTTACAGCCAGCAGATATCCCACCACAATGCCGATCAGGATGGAGGCGGACTTGAGCATCTTTTTCCCGGATGCATGACAGAGTACCACAACGAAAATGACGACACCGGAGAGGAGCAAATTGATGGGGGCGCCCACACCCGCCGCCGTGTTGGCGCCAGCGGCCTGCCGGATGCCGGTGGGGATCAGCGTTAATCCAATGGTCATGACGACAATGCCGGTGACCAAGGGATTGAAGATCCTCTTCAACCTGGGAATGAATCCACCCAGAAGGATTTCAAACAGCCCGCCGACAAAGCCCGCACCCAGGCAAGCCGGAATGCCGAACTGAGAGACAATGGAAAGAATAGTGGTGATGAAGGCGTTGCTGGTACCCATCATGATGGGCAGCCGGGAGCCGAGCCCCTTGGGTCCCATTACCTGGAGCAGGGTTACGACACCGGCCATCAGCAGGGCGCACTGGATTAGGAAAGTTCCCTCTCCGCCGGAAAGCCCCGCGGTGCTCACAACAAGAATGGGAACGGTGACGTTACCCGCGAACATGGCAAAGATGTGTTGCAGGGCAAAAAGGATGCTTTCCTTGAAGGGCGGCCTTTCCTCCACCCCATAAATGATGTCGGGATTTCCCCCGGTCTGCACAGGATCTCGCTTGTAGATCGCCTCCATCCTATCAACCCCCTTCCCTTCTATTTCTGCATTTTTCAGCAACGCCGGGTCATGCAAAAACAAAGGATGCCAGAATCAACAGCACCAGCACGCCCACGAGATACTTGGCGTTTCCCTTCACCGTGGTCATGATATCCTGCTGGAAGCCGTCGGACAGCGCAGCCACATTGATCTGGACCGGGCTGACCTGGGTGCCGAAGCCCGCCGCAATAGCCACCAGGCCCATCGCCTCGGAGGAGAGCCCCAGAAAAGACATGGTGGGAAGGATCAGCGTGAGTACGCCCGCGCAGAACGCGCCGGATGGAATGGCAATGAGAAAGGCCATGATAATGGCGCAGGGAACGATAACCGCCTGGGGAACCTTTCCCACCAGGGCGGCCAGCTGCGCGAAGGTCCCGCACTCCCCGATAATGTTGATGAAGGACAGGAAGAATCCCACAGAGAATAGGGTGGTCAGGATATAGCGGGAGCCGTCGCCCAGTGCCTCGCAGGTCTTGTTGATCTTGAGGGGTGTCAGAATGGCAGTTAGGATAGCGGTAAAAATCACGTTGGTGGCAGGCGTAAAGACCGTGAAACCGATCAGTCCGTTGATCTTGCTGCCCGCGATCACCATCACCAACAGCGCAATGGCCGGGATTGAACGGACATAAAGGGTCTTCGCATTCTCCGGAGCATTCTCCCCGCCATCCGTATTGTTCTTACGGATCACAGAGCCATGTTTATGTACGCCGTAGGCGGCCAGGACCGCACCGATGGCCACAAACAGGAGCGTCATCGGCATCATAGCGGACGCATGCTCCACTACATCACGGCCCGCCGACTCGGCAGCCAGAATAGTCTCAGTGGAGGAGGGAGAGGTGGTAAAGCACACCGCAGTGGCAATGGCCATGCCTGCGATCACCTCAGGAACGGCACCCACGGCCGCGGCCACCAGGGGGGCGATAACCATGGTGTTGCCGGCGCCCATGCCGGCCATGTAGGTAGCCATGGATTGGACCAGCACCAGGAAACCAGCCAACAGGAACATCTTGCTTTTAAGCTTGGACTCCGCCAGTTTGACGATGGCTTCAAAGCTGCCGCCTCGTGCCACCATCACCGCAGCTGCGGCGTACATAATGGGGGCCGTGTAGGAAAACATGGTCTGAACGCCGGTCATGACCATCTCCGCAGCGCTGTTCAGGGAAATCTGACCGATCACCATGGCGGCAATGGCGCCCAGCAGGCCTGCAAAGAGCATATGCTTGCGCATAAACAGCACAACCAAAATAATCACAATGGGGATTAGATTGATGATTAAACTCATATCAGCTACCTTTCTTTCCACTTGCTTGCAGCATCATTATCCTATGGCAGCGCCGCTGCCCCTGCAGTCCGCCTTACTTCTCGATGATCACCGCCACCGGGCCGCCTCCGTCGGGACCCTGATGCTCTGCGCCGCCGGACACATACACCATGGGATCGTTGACAATGGAGGCAATGACCGCGTTGACCACCGCGCGGGCATGCCGGGTGTGATTGATGTCCGAATCGGTATGGAGGGTATTTCTTCTGCCTCGGACGTATCCGGTGCTGTCCGCCTCCGCCTTGGCAAACACGTTGACGATCTTCCTGGTCTGCTCCTCGGTGGGGAACTTGTCCACCTTCATGCCGGCGTTCTCAATGGCTGCAATCACCGCCCTGAAGTCGATGGAGTCCTGCATGACGCTGTGGCCGATTTTAAAATCGCTGGCCGCCTTGGTTGAATTCCCCATCAAAATGATCTCACAGTTGAGCAGCTCGATGCCGGCGGAGGTGGAGGCTACCTTAGAGTAGATGGACCAATTCTTGCAAATGTCCTCGTTGGTCACCACGCCCTCAGGAATCTCTCCCAGGGCCACAGCAACACCCAGCGCGGAGGCACCCCGGTTGTATCCCATGGACTCATAGGTATCGTGGGTGACCACATCCTTGCCCCGGGACCTGGCCTCCCAGATACGCTCCGAGGTGAGAAGGGGGCATTTGATCTGGACAAAGTGTACGTCCTCCGGGGAGTCGATACCAGCTTCCCGCATCAGCTCCAGGGTGACCCGTTTGACCTCATCCACCATCGCCACAGTCCCCTGCTCCTCCGGCAGGAAATTTCGGGTATAGCCAGAGCTCACTGCCAGGGTCTTCTCCCCGGTGTCGGGGGTAGGCGCGTCGTTCTTGCAGAAGATGGTCGCATGAGGAGACATGACACCCTCCGTGCCGCCCGACATGATAAAGGCCACCCGCTTCTCGGTCTCTTCCTCTGTCCAGCCCGTCTCCTGAGCGATAAGCTTGCGGAACGCAAAGGTTGCCAAAGCACGAGTGAAGTCATTAACGCACCCGTTGCCCTCTGTTTTGCCCAGCACGGCAATGATCTCCTGTGGAACGATTTTGCCGCTGTCGATCAGTTTCTTCAGCTCTCTCATATCATCCGGAGACGACATTTCAATGCGAAAGACATCAATTTTCATACGCAAACTCCTTTACATACTTTTGACCAATATTTTCACCCACGCGCGGCGTTTTATGGTGTAAGATTACCATATTCCTTACCTAAAGTCATTATTCTCCGGCTATAAAAAGGCGGGGGGAGATTTGTACCTCAGAACAAATCTCCCCCCGCCCCTTCCGTCGCTGGGGTACCTCTCTTGCAAATCGTTAGATTTTTGCTATACTGGGATTGCAAGTTGTCATACGGACTGAGGAGCTGGAGAGGTATGGAACAGACGCTGAAAGATATTATGGAGATGAACGGGTTCCGCACCGCCAAAGTGATTGCCGGCAAGCGCGGTCTTTGGCACCCTGTGCACAGCGCCGCTCTGATGGAGGTGCCGGACATCGTTCCGTATGTGGAGGAAAACTGTCTGCTGCTCACGACCCTCTACCCCATTGTGGATGACCAAATGAAGATCAAGACCCTGATCTCACAACTCAGCAGCAAACGTGTGGCGGGGATCTGCATCAAACCGCTGCGCTACATTAAGGATATCCCGCAGATTATGCTGGAACAGGCGGAGACCTATGACTTCCCTGTGATCGAGCTGGCGGAGGATGCCAACCTGTCCGCACTGGCCAATCTAATCCTTTCTGTGACCCTCAACGATCAGGTGGAGCAGATGCGCCTGTGCGACCAGGTGCAGCGAAGCCTGATGGAGCAGATCTTATCCGGAGCGCAGGTGGACCGGATGGTGCTCAAGCTGGCGGAGATCCTGGATCGGGAGGTGGTTCTCCTCAACCGGGAGTACCTGAATATCTGCTCGGTCCGCCGGGGGGAAAACGGGGCCTGGACGGTTCTGGAAGGGCCGGGAACAGAAAAGGAAACTATTCACAGCCGACATATCACCTGCCCTGTTGAGGCGGGCAACGCTCAATTTGGCTATCTCCTGATCCCCTCACAGCCAAAGGAAGATGCGATGCTGAGAGTCTCCGCAA
This sequence comes from Flavonifractor porci, assembly GCF_037572415.1. Taxonomy (NCBI): domain Bacteria; kingdom Bacillati; phylum Bacillota; class Clostridia; order Eubacteriales; family Oscillospiraceae; genus Flavonifractor; species Flavonifractor porci. Next base: position 142,653 of record NZ_JBBHLB010000004.1, on the reverse strand, counting down.
AGCAGGCTGCCGCCCATTTTGCCTCTATTTTTTATAAAAACGACATGGCGTTGCTCCAGGAGAAAAATTTCCGGGATCTCTTTCTCCAGGAGCTGCTGCAGGGGAAGATCCTTATGCGGACGGAGATGGAGAGCAAAATGCGGGCCTTTGCCCTTCCCCTGCATTTCCCAATGCGTGTAACCGTGATTGAACTACTGGGAGCTAACGAGATCCAGCGGAAAAGGTTTTACGGCACACTTCTGGAGCAAAAGATCGTGGAAAAGCACCCCCTCTGTGTGGGGCGCGGGCAGCGGCTGGTGATCTACTACCAGGACACGCTGGTGGCGCTGGAAGCGTCCGCACCAGATGAGCAGATGCTGCACACCTATGAGACTCTCCAGGAAAAGCTGACGGAGCAGTGGAACAGAAAGATCCGCACCGGCATCGGCATCTCTCAACCCGCAGCGGATTTTCAGGAGATCGAGAAGGCCTACCAGCAGGCGCTCTGTGTGGTGAAGCTGGACACCACGCTGTATCAAACCTCATTTACCAAGACTTATGCGCAAAACCAGCTGCTGGAGCTCATCGACAAGATCCGGGACACTCAACTGCTGGCAGAATATGTGAAGGACAGGCTGGGAAAGGTCATTGCATACGACCAGCAGAATTCGTCCAGGCTGATGGAGACCCTGCACGCCCTGATTAGGAGCAATTTCAATTTCAAAAAAGCGGCGGAGATTTCTTTCGTACATCACAACACCATCCGTTATCGAGCCAATAAGATGCTCCAGCTGGGGCTGAGTTTTGAGCCGGGACAGGATCTGGCCGAACTCATCCTTGCATATAATATCTATTTATGGCTCAAAGCACAAAAAGCCCCAGAAGGCAATTAACGCAGTGAAGGCCCCCGGGGAAAGTGGAACAGATCCAGTAATAACAGCCAGTGACAAAGGTCCCCTGATGTAGTCGCTTTGAACCGCCACCCGTCAAGGGGACAGTAAAAAGCACAAAGTTTTTCCCGCCAGCAGCCTGTAAGGCGAACTGCACCCCATTTGTTAGATAGTATGACATACTGGATAGCAAATGGGGTGCAGTTCAAAATGACTTTGCTCAGCAACTTACTGTCCATAACCCCTGCTCCCATAACTTTCCTATGAGGCCACTCCACCTAAATCTCAACTTTTCCTACCACGGCCCTTTTTGTGCTGTCTGCATAAGCTGGGGCAGTTCACTTACTTTTTGGAGCGCCTTGCATTTCAAGTAAACAGTGCTATAATACACATAAATACTATTTTTTTATTTTGTGCTTTATATAGGGTGATGATAGCTTATGGCACGAAAAGCGTATTCCGACCAGGAGCGTGAATATGTCAAAGAAGCTCTGCTGACTGCGGTAATTCAATGCATCGTGGACCGCGGGTTGGTTCACAGCAGCATTGATGCTTTATGCAGAAAAGTGGGTATCTCCAAGACCTTCTTCTACACTTTCTTCTCCTCCAAGGAGGAGTTGGTGCTCCAGGCTCTTCGCGATCAGCAGCCCAAGCTATTGTTCTATGCACAGAGCCTGATGGACACCCCTGACCTTCCTTGGCGGGAAGGCGTAAGAACCTTTCTGAGAAACTGCTGCTATGGGGCAAGAACCGGTGTGGCGGTGCTGTCCATTGAGGAGGAACAACAGGTACGCCGCTGCCTTTCGGAAGCGAATTTCCAGGCTTTCCAGCAGGACCAGGTCATTTTCTACAGGAAACTGTTGACCGTCTTTGGACTTCCGGTGGATAGTATTGATCCCCGGCTGTTCGGCAATCTGGCCCTGAGCATGATGATGGTGCACAAGGCCATCCCCAACACCATGCCGTTCCTCTTCCCGGAGGTAGCGGAGGATATGGTGGAGTTCCAGGTCACGGCCCTGGTGGATGAGATGGAACGAGCAAAAGAAGGTGTGCTTCAGGTGAAAGCGGATGGATAGAGGTCAGTGCTCATGTCCAAACGGACACAAAAGACAGCGGAATACTATCAAGCACACAGGAAAGCCGGTCTTGGAAAACCGGTTTTGGTTTTGTGCGGACTTTTCACGCCCTGCGTCAGTCTGTCCTTGGGATGGCATGACGCAGGGCACGTTTGTTTGATGAAGAAAGGCGAAGCAAAACCAGCCTAGGAGTTCCGTCCCCTGACCGCCAATGCGGAGGGGCTGGACGCTCATTTGGGGACAGGCGGCAGAAAAAAGTCCGTGGCAAAGTGTTCAAGGCAGCCCCGGAGGAACTAACGGAGAAATATCAGAACCTTTTCAGCCAAATCAATACTACGATTGGAGGAACACAGCAATGACAAAGGAGCAATTCTTGTCTTTATGGAACGCGGGCAACTGGGAGGTAATGAGCTGCGGGGTCTACTTCACGGCTCACCGGGCAGGGAAGGAACTTCACATCAACTGCAGCGATTATACCGAGGCAGAGGTTCTGGCCATGCCCTTCTGGGCGCGGCTGGCTGAGGAACTGGACGAGCTGGACCGACAGGCACACAAGATCTTGCAGAAAGAATTTCCCGATGACGAGGAGATCCCCGGTCTGCCTCTGAGCGATATCACGATAGACAAGTCCGGCTGCTACGGAGCGTTTTCCCTCTGCTACGACACCGGGGATTCTCCGGCGGGGGAGCTCTATCTCAATGTGTCCTTTGACGAGCAGTTCGTGCCCAGCCCGGAGGTGGGCTACGACACCTTTTGACGTTGCTTTCATGCTTTGAGGAGGAAATCCTGTATGGAACAGACCTTGTGCACCGCAGTTTTCTGGCGCGGCGGAGAAGAGATTGACCTGAATGGACGAAAACCAGATGCGGTACGGTGTCTGTCTGTGACGGGAGAGCGAAAGGTGGATCTGTCCTTCCTACGAGATTACCCCAACCTGGAGGAACTGACCCTAATGGAAAAATGTGAGGGCGCCGAAGTTCTCTCCCAGCTGAAGCGGCTCCATACATTGTCCCTGTGGCTGTCGGCCCCTGTTACCTGGGATCATGTTTCTCTCCCCGGCCTGCGGGTCCTCCACCTGCGTGGGGAAAAGAATGGCGACATCACCCCGCTTCTCTCCAGCATTACCTATCTCCATTTGGAGGAAATGCGGAAAACGGAAGATCTTGCCCCTTTCCTGACTCCGGCGCTCCAGCTTCAAAAGCTCTATCTCCAGTCGCTCCCTGCTGTGCGGGAACTACCGACTCTGGATGGGCTTCCTGCCCTTTATGCCCTAAAACTCTATGAACTGCATAAACTGGGCGATTTGTCCGCCCTCTCTCACAGCCATCTGCGCTACTTTGCCGCCTCTCTGGTTGCGGATACACTCTCCGCCCAGGCGCTGGCAGATGCTGTGCTGGCAATTCCCGGTCTGGAGGGGGCCGCGCTCCGGCTGGTGGACCGCTCCAAGCGGCGCTATGGCGGCATCCAAAAAGCCTTTGCCGCCGCTGGTAAGTCCCCGCTGCTGCGGGAGGAAATCAGCACTTTGACTACATGGCTGTCGCTGTGATGCAGGAATTGGGAAAAGGAGAAACTACCTATGGCAGAGTTCAAACAAATCATAGAGGATGCGCTGGACATTCTGAAATTTGACGGAGCCGTACAGGATACTCTGGCGGAGCTGCGAGAAAAATGGGGCGCACAGGTCCCGGCTCTGCTGGAGGAACGCTTTGATGCCGTCGGCGTCCAGTATATGAAATTGCCCCACGAAAAAGGGGCGGCGGCCTTGGGACAGGAACTTTCTGCCTTCGGCTGGGCGCTGTATAACCTGGACGATGAGGACGAGTATCTTTTTGTTCTGATTCCAGAGGAAGAACGCAACAAGCTGGAACGCTACTGCAAAAAACAAGGGCAATATTGTCACCTGATGAAACAGCAGGGGCGAAAATGGGGCGACCACGCCAGGGAGCAGGCCTCTGGTGCGCTGATGCCCTGCGAGGAATACATACTTCAGGATGAGTACGATTATTTCTTCAACTCCCTGGCGGGTGATTTTGCGGCGGGCGAATGGAAAAACCAGGATGCAGAAGAATGGAAAAGCGGCTGTGTGGCCGATCTGCGTCACCGTCCGCCGCAAGTAATCCGCTCCCACAGCTTGCCGCACCTTGGGCGCCTTACCTATTCCCCGGAACAGGAACTCTATGCCGCATCCAGAGCCTCCGGCGGCGGAACCATTGGCCGGGCATTGCTGAGCAAGAATCCAGCCACCCTCAACTGGGCCGAACCGTCCCCCATTGGATATGACGGTCCACCCCAGACCCTCTGCTGGGCTGACCATTCCCTCTGGGTGGGTGATCCCACCAACGCTACACGGATTGAACTGACTGACCGGGGCACCTGCCAGGATGTGAAAAACTGGATTCTGCCGGAAGATGGATGGAGCACCAAATACCATTGCGGCATTACGACAGATGGGCTGGGCCGGGTCTACTTTTCCAACGAGTGGTACAAGGGGCAGATTTGCCGCTGGGAAAACGGCAAGGTAACAAAACACACCTTCTCTCTGGATGGATACGACCATCTCTCCGAGGCCGTTCCTGTTCCCGGCACAGGCTGCATTACCATGATCCACGCAGTCAGCGGCAAGGGGCGGGTGGAAGAATGCCTGCTGGAACTGGATATGGACACCGGACGGTGCCGCATCGCCCCCCTGCCTGGAATGGGCGAGGGGCTGAAACTGCGCTGGTTTACCGGGGAGTGGCTGCTGGTGCAGGGAAACGGCGAAATCCTCTCCGATGACTTTGCCCAGCTCATCAACAGGAACACCCGTGAGGTGCTGCGGATCCGTCCGGGAATGTTCGGCGGGGAGAAAATGCAGCACATCGGAATACTCACCGATGGCACGGTGGTCATCGTCACCCGGCGGGATAGGGTTGGGCCGGTGTTTCGTTACCCCATCGACTTTTGGAGCTTCCTGCGGACGGCAAACAAGCCCAAAAAGCTGGAATGGCGGGAGTACAAAGAAGTGTACCCGAATCTGCCCATCTTTCTGCCGTCCAAGGCCACGGAGCGAAAAATCATTCTCAAAAAAGATAGCCTGACCATTCTGGGGGCGGTGTTTACGCCGCCGTTTACCCTGTCGCAGCTGTCGGAAAAGCTGGGGCCTGCCCGTATTGTCCTGCAAAATGGAACACGGAAAAGCCCCATGACTGGCCGGGAGAGTCCCTATACCCAGGCCCTTGCTCTGTGGGACGAGCTTGGACTTCAGGGCTGGTTGGATGAAGATGAGCAGACCATCAAAACCCTTGGTGTCCGGGTAGCGGCGCAGGGAGAGTATGCGGTCCGGCAGACATTTGACGGAGCGGTTTGGATCGGGTCCAAGGACTACCGGGAGGCCAGCTGGAAAGATTTCGCCGGATTTGCCCATACCCTCAAATTAGGCGGCTTTACCGTTTATACCCGCTTGCCGGGTCCTGTTCCAGAGGAGCAGTCCGCGCAGAAAGCAAAGCTGGAGGCCCTCTCCGCCATGGTGCAGATCAGCTGGAAAGAGCCAGAGAAAAAGGCGGCGAAAGCACAGAAATACAAGTTATCCAAGCCGACGGAACCAGTGCTGCACTTTGATAGCTTCAACTTCAAGCTGGCGGTCATGGAAGTCCTGATGTACGAAAAAGGGTTACTGGCTCCTAAACTGGATGCCTACGAGTTTGCCAGAGAGTATAGCCGACGCAAGATCGACATTGACGCGGAAGGGTATGAACCCATCCCAGAGATTCGGAAGTGGCTGGAACAATACCCGGTCCCGGCGCGGCTGGCCCGGTCGGTCACAGAAATCGAGATGGATGGCGGCAGCGAGATTTATACCCAGCTCTGTCCGTTCTGGGATGGCGAGGATGGAGCCTTTGATCTCAACACCGTTACCGAGGCGGAACTGCGCCAGTTCCCCAATCTCAAACAGATGACCCTCATGTCCTCCAAGCCGGAACAGGTGCTGCCGGTTCTGGAACGGTGCAGTATCAAGGCAGACTTGCTGTGAGGTGAAAGTATGAAAGCGAAACTAAAAGTGATAAAGAACTGGGAGTTCGAGGAATTTGAACTGACGGGAACTTCCTTCAAATACAGCCCGACCGGATGCAAGGGTATGGTAGCCCGCAGCGAGGATGAAATTGTGTTTTGGACCTATCATCTCGCGCAAAAGTGCAGCGGCGTTTTGTGGGTCAACGGCGAAGTTTCCAGGTGGATTCCCAGCCCGGAGCCGAAAGAGCAGCAAGATGTTTGGGAAGTTCCTGTCTTGCTCTCATGCGACAGAGGAATACTGTTGGTTTGCCCAGCCAGTAAATCCCTTTGGTGGATGTCGCAGATGGATGGAGAGTGGATTCCGATCCCCATGGATAACTGGTGTGCCCAGGGTATTCCCAAGCCGGTGGCAGTCACCGGAAGCCAGAGCGTTTTCCCTATTGTGTGCCGAGTGGACAACTCCGCTGATGCGACCAACAGTTTTACCAGCCTGACGGTAGACTTTGAAGCCATGACTGCACACTGGGCAGAAAGCGGCTCTTGCGTATACAGCAAAGCAGGAACCCGACAGACCCATTTGGCGGCGGTAGAGCGAGCTGGCGGCAATTTTGCCAAGGCAGACTTTCACTACAACTATCCTATGATTGGCTTCATACTGGAACAGAATGGACAGTTTTATGCCTTTTTGGAAAGCAGCACCATCAATCCGGCGGGTCTTTCTCTCATGGGCTACTATTGGTATCTGGAACTGGAGGAAAACGGACTATTCAAAAAGAAACTGTGGGGCAAAGATCATTTAAGCCGCCTGCCCGGGAAACACGGGATGCGCGGAAAATTCTCCGGTGACAGGACTTGCCTGATCCTATCTCCCATTTTTAAGAATGATGACTGGAAGGGGAAACAAAAGGTGCTGCGCCTTTCGGATTTGGTGCTGATCGACCTTGCCATGCCCCGTGGATACGCTTCCTTCCATGTGCTGGATGTATGGGGAAACCGGGCATTTCTCAGCGATGAGAAAGACAAGCTGGTTCTTTGTGAAATGACCTTGGAGTAGTTATGAGGTAAACCAATGGAATTATTTGCAAAAAGAATGACTTGGGAACTGGACAATGAGGAGGGGCTGTCCTCCCTGTCCTTTGCATGGGAGGATGGTTACTTTACACTCTCCCGCAAGACCGGCGCGGAAGCACTCCGTTTGGAAATGAATGATCCAGTCAATAGGCAGTTGATTGACCCGGACTGTTTTGAATATGCCCTTGATCATGCCAGTTTTCGTCTAAATATCGTGCCGAACAACCGAAAGGTTCTGCGGTATCTGGAAGAACACCACATCAACACGGAGTTGTATGGAGAAATTGTCCTTCACTACACTCCCCTCAGCAAGCCACAGCTTGAAACAGTATCTGCCGTGACTCTCAGGCTGTTTTTTGGTGAACTGCTTTTTTAATTTGAGACAGGATCGCCCTGAATCAGAAAGAGGGAATGGCTATGAACGAGAATTTATTTCGCCCACAATTTGATACATTGAAACTGTCCGATAAGCTCTGGCTGATGCAGACGCTGGCGACTCGTTATCATTTAACATTCAAAGAACTATACGCCTTTTCCCGCTGGGGACAAAGCTGCACCACCGGCCTGTTTGAAAAAGGTGGCCGGGAGTTTGTCTTTGTCCCAGGTGATACCGTGATTCTTGGCTGGGAGAGCTTTGTCCAAGGGATAGACAAAGCCAACCAAGAGGAACTGGCGGATATGTTTGCGGAAATCGGCTATGAGGGCACTGCGGAGGAATTTCTCCGGCAGGGCATGACCCCAGTACGCCAGGTAACCATCGGCCCCATGTTCGCGGGCAGAAAACTGGAGGAAATTGGCTGGGAAAGCGTACCCATGAACGATCCGCGCATCACCGCCCACCCTGACTGGCTGGAGAACTTGCAGAAGTGGGCGGGCCAGAACAGCCAGAGCTTTGAGATACACGAAACCGTCCGCTTTGAACGCAATGGCGATCGCTGGCGCGTCTGGCTGTGCCATCCCATGACCTACCCGGAGTTTCGGCGGTCCCTGTTGTGGGAGCTGGCAGCCAGCCTTCCCACGCCGGATGAGTGGGCCTATCTGTGCGGAGGCGGATGCCGTACCCTGTTTCCCTGGGGGGATGGACTGGACTACTCCATGCATCTGCACCACTTTGAAAGCGAGGAAGATCAGGGCAAGCCATACGACATGGAGCAGGCTAACTTCTTTGGCCTGTCTATTGCCTACGACCCCTATCAGCGGGAGCTGGTAGACGGGAAAACATTGACCACCTGCGGCGGCGACGGCGGCTGCAATATCTGCGGTGGCATGGGTCCTTTGCTTGGATATTTACCCTGTTCCCCCCACTGTAAACCGGAGGTTCGGGAGGATAATGAGATTCACAATGACTATGACTTTTTCCGTCCTGTTATCCGGGTGCAGACATCCGGGTGGAGAATGGTATCGCCCGGAGATGAGAGGTGATATGACCAAATGATTCAAGCAATTACAAGAATCCGTACCAAATAGAAAGCTGAAGTAAGGAGGCACTGATATGGATTTATTGAAACAATGCCAGCAATGGTTTGAACAGGATGAAGCGCAGAAGGTAATCGACGCCCTGGAAGCGATTCCTGCCGAGGAGCGCACCCCGGAACTGGACAGCGAATTGGCCAAGGCATATATTGCCGTTGCACATATAGGAGAACGGGAGCCTTTTGAAAAGGCGCTGGAACTTCTGGCTCCCCATGAGGAGTATTTTGCGGGCGATCACTGCTGGAATTATCGGATTGCCTCCGCTTATTATTACCTGGATGAGGAATGCCCCGCCCTGCGTTACTTTGAAAAGGCCCTGAAAGCCCGCCCTGGAGACAAAGATACCCAGGAGTACATAGACGATTGCCGCCGTCGTTTGTCCCTGCCCCGCTTTGAAAAGAACTTCCGGGAAAGGACGCAGGAAGCATGGGCGGCCTTTAGTCAGATTGAGGGGTCGCTGCGTCAAATCATGGATACCGACAAAAACCGCCAGCGCGGCGACGAACTGATTGAAACATGCGGTAACGCACTCAAAACAGCTCTGCGTGATACTTCCTTTGAGCTGGGCTTCAATGGCGAAAAGTATGAATTGATCCTCAGTCCAGAGGGTCTTCGCTCCCGCCTGTTCCCGCTCGTGTACTTCCAGCAGCAGGCCCCGGAATCGGTGCTGAAGAACTGGAATATCTGGGTAGGCCGCCAGCCCTGCGAGGGGTTCGAGCTGCGGGCTGGAGAGATCGAAGTTCGGGCCGAGGATGTGCAGATGTGGGCAGAGGAAACAGAAGATCAGCGGGTAAGTCTGGTTCTTTGCTGTGAAAAACTGACTCCGATCTTGAAAGAGGACACAGACAAGGTCTGGTGGGCCCTCTCTATGCTGGTGGATCAAACCATCGGAGAAGTTTCCGCGATCGCCTTTGTTGCTGGGTTTGATGTTTACGCTCAGCCGAAAGACGAACCGGCCATGCTCCTTTCTGAATTGCCGGAGCTGCTGCAAAGTATGGGACTCTCCCTTTGGAGGGATGGCAGCGACTATCTGGAAAACAGTTATCTTGCTTATGAACTGGAACCGGTGGAAGATCCGGAAGCCGACTGGCGGCTGGATGTCTATACTGGAAGCTGCCGCCTGCCGGTGCTCATCAACGACTATCTGACTGCCCGTACCGATATGGTGGACGAGTACCATCGTGATGGCATCGCCGCTGGATTCCTCCTGTACCCGCTGTCTGGCTTTACCGGCGAAGAGCAAAGCAAAGCCATTCTGGACTTCCGGGATAATCTGCGGGATGCCATCCTGCGGGATACGGGAGCGGAAGCTGTGACCTTCCTGGGTGGGGCTACTGGTCTGTATTGCGGGTATCTGGATTTCATTGCCTGGGATCTACCGGCTGTACTAACAGCGGCGCAGGCATTCTTTGAGAGAAGCGACCTGCCCTATGCTCACTTTCACGCATTCCGGCGGGATGTGGGCGGCGTACCACTGCTGGATGAGAAGGAACCGGAGCCTGATATTCATGAGGAAACTGACTCTCTGCTCTCGACAGAGGATATTGAAACACTGGAATCCTTTGATGAAGGAGTTTCCGGTTACTTTGGGAAAATGCTCCACTGGCTGGAGGATTTTATCAAAAACGGCGTGGAAGAAGGAAGATTCAGCGAAAAACAGGCTCATCAGGATTTGCAAATCGCCCTCTGGTACGCATTCGCCTGCAACAATCTGGATGACTATATCCACTACTATCGTGCTATGGAATGGATGAAGGATTCGGAGAAAAACGCCGCAGGCTGCGCTACCTGGTACTACCGGTATTCTGTGGCGTTGATGTATTGCGGCAGGCTGGAAGAAGCACTGGAATATGCGGAGCGGGGCGCTCTGGAGGAGCCGGACTACCCCTGGATCTGGCTGCAAGTGGGCAAACTGCGGGCGCATTTTGGCGATCAAGCCGGTGCGCTGGATGCCGTCGAGCATGGATTGGAACTGGAACCGGGCGATTATGAGTTTCTGACCTTAAAAAAAGAGATCAAAGCCGGAGCCACCCTGGAAGAGATGGAATACCATTGGATCAACCCCGGTGCCGACCAAATGCTCCAGCAGGGACTGGACGAGGATGCTGATGATAAACAGCGTGCCTTGGCCTGTATTCGAGTAGACGAAGCAGGACTTGCCGAATTTTATGAGTTATTCAGCCCTGAGCGGTATGGCTATGAGAAAAATGCCCCCTGCTGTGAGTTCCAATACCCGGTGAAGGAACATCTGGTGGAGCTCTCCTTCCGTATGAACGAAGCCGGACTCTCCAAGATGGGGGCTGACTGGCTGCGGCAGCTCAAGGAACGGCTGGACAGCGGGGAATGGCTGACCCACACTCCCGAAGAGGAAGCAGAGGGCGTTCTGACGGCGGCGCTTGTGGACCAGGCCCGCCGCATCAGCCTTGTCTATCAGCAGCCGGGAGACGATCAGTATTTTCAGATTTTTCTGAATCCAGACGGCACAAAGGCGGATGCCTTCTGGTCCTCAAGAAAAAGCAGTGAGCCGGAGGTTTATTCGGAGGATGAGATGTCTGCGATAGAGCAGCACATCAAAAACACCTTTGGTGAGTTTGAGAATGTGTTCCATGAGCTGGTTTCCCCTGACATCCATGTGGACATCTGCATGGTGCCGCCTTCTGAGGAGCGGAACTACTACACGCTGGTGACGATGGGCATGGGCGCCCACCGAATGAATGTGCCGGAGGAACTGGCGGAATACAAGCTGGAGCGAGCAGAGCTGGCCATCGCTCTGCCGCCGGATTGGAAACTGGATGAGGAATCCCTGAAGGATGAGCGGTGGTACTGGCCTATTGGCCTCTTGAAAGTGTTGGCCCGCCTGCCCATTTCCAACGATACCTGGCTGGGCTTTGGTCACACGATGGACAAGCAGTCGCCGTTTGCGGAGAACACGACACTCTGCGGCGCACTTCTGGTGGGCCCGCAGGATGTTGTCTGGAACGGAGGCGAGGTCTGCACTTTGCCCAGCGGCGAGGAGGTCAACTTCTATCAGGTAATTCCTCTTTATCGGAACGAACTGAAGTATAAACTGGAGCATGATGCGGACGCTCTGCTGGAAAAGATGGCAGGCATCAGTTTTGTGGTCAATCCCACCCGCCAGAATGCCATCGCCAGAGGAACGCTTGTAGAGGAGGATTTCACCGGCGATATGGACGATGCCGCCTGGCACCTGAAATCCATTCAGGAAAAGGGCCTGCCGGTGGATGAGATCAATGCCTACAACCACATGGCAATCTATCTGCGCTGGTGCATGGAGCATGATCTGATGAGCGCGGAATTTATGGAGCGGTACTGGGAGCAGGTGCAGCCGTTTATGGCAGATCTGAGCCGCGCCGATCTGCGTGGCTTTATCCGGGACCAGCTGAAAGGACAGCTCTTTGGGGCGCTGTTCAACAAGGAGGGCGCAGCCTTTGCTGGATATTACTATGGCGAGGCGGATAGCCCGTACTTCCCCAGCGACATTGATAACTATGCTTTGGAGTATTTCGGTACAGAGCAATATTATTCCGATCAGTTCCAGGATGAAGCCTATCTGTTCATCCCATTTGATGAAAACTATTATCAGGCTATGGCAAAAGTCATGGAAAAGCGGTTCGCCAACTGGCGGGGACAGAGTTTCGATGAGGCCACTCTGGAGCCTTCAGACCTTGCGGAAGCCATGATGGAATATCTGGACTGTGAATGTACCTATTTCCCCTCAATGACGGATGATGACCCCATCATGTCGGCATACAACTATGCCAAACGAGAAAGTGTCAAAGAGGGCTTTGTGCCGGTTCTGATTAAGGCGGATGACGAAATCCTGTGGGAATGCCTGATTATGAATTCTGACCCGGACAGCGATGGCGAGGACGACTATGCTTTCGACCCGGACAAAGTTGCCGCATACCGGAAGAAAATGCTCTCCGCCCCCATCAAGAACAGTAAAGCAGTTCTGGAGGAAATGATTGGGCAGCGCAAGGAAGAAGCCGAGGATGATGATATGGACTGGGATGAGGATATCCTGGGCGAGATGGAGGGCGGATATGATAACCGTCGTTTTTCAAGCTACTGGAATTCTGACACTGGTACGACCTACCCACTCATTCTGGCCAAAATCCCGGTGAAGAATCCTTGGGAGATTTTTGCCTGGTTACCCTTTGGTGGCTGGAATGAATGTCCCAACACGCCTGAGTTAATGGCAGTGGCGAAATACTGGTTTGAGCAGTATGGCGCGGTGCCCGCAGTTATGACCCACGATGAACTGGAGTTCCTGCTCCCGGCTCCTGTTCCTCAGGAGAAAGCCATGGATATAGCGGTGGAGCTCTACAGCTTTTGCCCCGATGTGATTGACCAGGGATCCGAAGAAGCCACCGTGGGCGTTTTGGCAGATGTGCTGCGGCAGTCCACTGTTTGGTACTTCTGGTGGGATTGACGGGAGCATATGTGCACATAAAGGAGTCCTCCTCTGCTCTTACCCATTTCCTGGAGGAGCAAGATAAGACGGAAGGAAAATGTCGAATACGGAGCCCATAACAAAAGTGAAGTAGCACAACCTTAAATGGAGCATCTGCGACAAAGCAGATGCTCCGTTTTTCTGCCAAGCGTATGTCGAAAGAATACGAAGGACCCAATAAGGATATAGGAGAGAATCAGAGGAAATTTGAAAACTATGTCAAATCTGTTTCATGCTATGTTCACGCTATGTTCACGTTATGGCAAAAGGAATGCAGTTGTTAAGTTTAGGTATTGGTGCAGAATATTTGTTTCGCCATCATTAAAATACAATTTATTGCATATAAACACACTACACCCAGCAAAGGGAGGCGCTGGCAGCCAGTCAGCGTAGAACGGAAAGTCTCAACCGAATCGCCGGGCGTATGAGAGGAACACATAACCAGACAGTTGTATGCTGGTCACACATGAGCAAAGACATGGCCGCGGCAGCAACTCTCTGAACTCAACTATTGCGGACTGTTGGATCAAAACATGGTTCCGGTACGCGAGCGCAACAGTAAGAACTTTTTCTATCTACCCAATGAGTTGTTCTTCCTGAACAGCGGTCACGGCGCTATCACGGTCTATGCCTACCTGCCCTACTGCGAAGACCGCAGAACCCATCAGTGCAGCCCCAGCAACCGAACCATTGCTGCTGCGGTACATCTCACGGTGGCTACTGTTATGAAGCACATCACAAAGTCGGCGGACAGGCAGCTTATCACCGTGTAGAATACCTCCTACATTGACAGCAAGGGAATGAAGAAGAATGGCAACAACCTGTATACCATCCTGCCAATCCAGGCAGCATCCAGATCGACCGCAAGCGGCTCAGAAAGCTGCGGGAGAAGAAGATCGCCCAGGGCCACAAGCCGGATGACCATGAGGAGCAGCAGCCCGAAATGACCATGTAAGCGGCGCAGAAAATGGGCCGCAAAACAAAGAATAAAATCCCTTCCGCAGGAAGGGTAGAAAGGAATCCGATGAAACGATCCAAGTATAACTCTTTCAATGAACTCCCCCTGATGCTGACCGTGCAGGATGTGGCCGATGTGCTGGGTATTGGCTTGGCCCACGCCTACGAGGTGGCCCACAGGAAGGATTTCCCCACCATCACCCTGGGCAGCCGGATCATCGTCCCCCGTGATAAGCTCATGGCGTGGATCGAGGAGCAGGCGGCCAAAAAGACGGAAATATTTTAGTAGCTATTCCCGGGATTCTGTGGTATTTGTTTGTGTTGCCAAGGAGGGATGAAAAATGGCAAAGAAACGAGCAAACGGCGAGGGCAGCATCCGCAGAAAGCCCAACGGCCGCTGGGAGGGCAGATACACCCTGGGAGTTGACCCCATCACCGGCCGGGCCATCCAGAAAAGCGTGTCCGCCAAGACACAGGCCGAATGCAAGGAAAAGCTGAACCGGGCCATCCGGGACAACCGGGGCATCCCGATGAATCACAACGAGGACTACACCGTGGCGGAGTGGTGCAGGCTGTGGTTTGAGACTTACAGCAAGCCGGTGATCCGCCCCAACACCGCCAAGACCTACGCGAATATCATCGAGAATCACATCGTGCCGGCCATTGGTATGGTCAAGCTCAAGCGGCTCACCGCCATCCAGATCCAGCAGATGTACAACGATTCCAAGGCCCGCGGGCGGGTACAGCGGTTTGATACGCAGACCAACGCGGCCCTGTCCGGCAGCACGGTGCGCCGCATCCACATGGTGCTTTCCTCGGCGCTGAAGCAGGCGGTCAAGGAGCGGATCATCCCCTACAACCCCTGCGACAACTGCCGCATCCCGCGCAAAGAGCACAGGGAGATGACCATCATCCCACCGGAGAAACTTGGAGTGTACCTCAGCGAGGCGGAGAAGTACGGCGTCTTGCCCATGTTTTTCCTGGAACTGTCCAGTGGCCTGCGGCGGGGGGAGCTGCTGGCGCTCCTGTGGGATGACCTGAACGTGAAGGATCGCATCCTCTCGGTGAGCAAGCAGGTCACCCGCATCGACGGGGAGCTGGTGGTGACCGAGCCGAAGACCAAGAACTCCATCCGCAGGGTGGCGCTGTCCCAGCAGGCGGTGGATATCCTGGTACGGGAGCATGAACAGCACCCCGACAACCCCATCCTGTTCCCATCGCCCCGCACCGGCGGCTACTGGAGCCCGGACGCGGTGTCCAGGATCAACCGCAAGCTGCTGGCAATGGCCGGCATCGAGGAGCACGTGCGCTTCCACGATTTGAGGCATACTTTTGCCACCATGGCACTCTCCAGCGGCGTGGATGTGAAGACCCTGTCCAGTATGCTGGGCCACTTCAGCGCCGGGTTTACCCTGGATACCTATACGCACATCACCAACGAGATGCAGAGAGGTGCGGCGGAGAAGATCGGCGGCTTCATGGAAACGGCCACGGCCAGACCGGAACCCGAGCCGCCCGACCCGCCGGAGGAGAACCGGTGCAAGGTGATCCCCTTCGAGAGAGTGGGGTAAAAGGGAGTCCCTATATGAACAGTCAGAGTGCATCCGCAGGGGATGCACTCTGACTGTGTTTCGTATTTATCGCACCTGATTATCGGATCTGCTTCACCATCAATCCATGGCGGTTGCAGTAGCAATACAGGTATCCTCGCCCTCGGAGACGAAAACGGCACTCTGCGTTTCCTTCCGGGTACAGCTTGATCATCTGAAACTTTTCGGATGTCACATAGGCCAAAAAGGAAATGTAGTGGGATTTTGTCATGGGATGATGGACGGTGATGAAATGCTCATCCTCTACCGGCTCGATCTGGATCTCATGGTGTTCGTCCGGAGCCTCAGCCTCCAGAGCCGGAAGAGACACACCGCAGCAGCTGATGACCGTATCTCCCAGGGTGTGGATCACGTTGCCGCAGATGGGGCAGACATACAGCTTGGAGCGAAGCAGATTGGCAGATCTGTTTTGATTGATAACAGCATCACCCTTCATGAGTTCCATGACAGAGACACCCAGGGCGGCGGAAAGCGGTTCAAGGAGCGAGATATCCGGCAGCCCCTTGGCGGTCTCCCACTTGGAAATGGTCTTGCTGCTGACATCGATCTTGTCTGCAAGTTCTGCCTGCGTCATCTTTTTCTGCTCCCGCAGCTGCTTGATGGTGTTGCCGGTGACATATAAGTTCATGAGTTTGGTCTCCTGTACAAAGATTTTATCGAGATTATAGCAGGAGGAGTGCGGCTTCACAACCTACGCAGCGTAGACATGCAGCCAGGAGCGGCGGAGGAGATCGGCGGCTTCACGGAAATGGACAGGTCAAGCCGGAACCGCCTATAATGCGCGAAAAAGCAAACCTCTCCATATTCAACCAGCAGTTCAATGACAACTGATCAAGTTTGGAGTATGCTTGACCCATCAAATCGTTCCGCCTGGGAGTGACATAGGGAGGTATGATCCATGAATATGAAAGATGCGTTTCGATTCCAGAATAAACTGAAAGGCCTGATGTGTGAGGCCACTGCCATCCTTCAGGACCGGCGCAATATCGTCAAGGTCAAGACTACACATCTTCGGAGCAAGGTCATGTCCGATACTCAGGATGCCGTAGTGGAGGAAGCTGCTCCCAGTGAGTATGCCGGCCACGCCAACGAGGTAGCCGCCTTCCTCATGTCCCTGCTGGAGGAGCGGGAGAAATTGTGCCGGGCTATCCATGCTGCCAAGAACGCATTGGATTTGGATATGGACAGCGAGGTGGGCCTGAACCGGCAGCGTCAGGAGTTGGCTGAGGCATTCCGCCACATGACCATGCTCCGCAACAGCGAAAAGACCATTGCCGGCGGAGGCTCTGGCTTCCGATTCAACGGCGAGGGAAACCAGGTCTCCTACCGCTGTGATGCCACGCAAGTCACCACCATCGACTTTGACCGGAACAAGATCCGAGGCATGGCCACAGCGCTCAGCAAGAGGGCCGACGAGATCTCCATGTCCCTGGACAAGTGTCTGGTCAACACCGAGGTATCCTATGAGCCGCCCTTTGACATGAATGACAGCTTTGAGGACATCCTCAGCGATTTCATCGAAAAGAGCACAGCCGCATAAATGCCGTCACCACGCCTTCAGGTGTGGTGGGCGTGGCAGAATGGATAGGCAGTGATGATCGGTTCAGGCGCAGATGAATTATGATGCTGCGCACTCCCCGGCAAAGAATGGACTGCATCTGATGAATGCAACATGAGCTCATAACTCATTGTGAAAGGCTCGTCAGCCGCCTCCATCCTCGTTCACCGAAATACTGCCATTTCTAACACACATCCATTGTCAAAAGCAGGATTCGCCCTTACGTTTCTCTGATACTTGCCATAATGGCGTGATATTCTATTTATGAAGTCGCTTGTTCACCCAAGGGCTGCGGCCGTCCGGCAGGATCGCGGCAGGCCTATGAGCACAGGCGGATAAGGATCTAAGCGGTTTTGAAATTCTGCCATGCCCACTGTACCTGAAGAAATGTCCTCATAGAAAGACCTGAGCAGCAGGCGGCCGCCTGCTGCTCCCAAGAAACGATATGAGAAGTGGAGATGATGATCTCGTTCATCGGCACCTGGAGCAAAGCGCTCAGTGCATAGAGGTTATCTACACTGGGAAGGCTCTGGCCCCGCTGCCATTTGTAGATGGCTTGCGGCTCCTCAAATCCGAAATAGCGCTGGAGATCTCGGACTGTCAGGCCGCGCTCCTTCCGGAGCCGGCAGATATTCGCCCCGGTAGCCACAGGATCGATGACAGGAAACTGAATCATGGACATATGGATCGCCTCCATTCATCAGGATGATCTCCGCCTCAGCGGAGTACTTCAGCATACCTGATATATTCTGAAATAGCAAGCGATCTTTGCCATTTGTAATGAGATTGTTATAGAGGAGTCTGCGATTGGAACATCCTCGGCACCATCCGTATATCAGCCAGCGATTGCTGTGCTGTGCCCTCTGGGTTGCTCACACCAAGACAAAAAGAAGGAGATGATCAGCTGTGACGCAGTTGGTTCCATTGGACAAACGCAGTAAGAAAGCCCGGCGGGAATACCACGCGAAACAGCGTGGCTCCTGGCACGGGGTCAACCCTATCACCCGGACCGTACAGAGCAGGAAGACTTATGACAGAGCAAGAGTTAAACAAGCGGATCGCCGAGATCTTGGGATCTACTAAAAACGAGCCCGGATGCGGTCGACGTTCCGGCCGCCAATATCGCCGCACCCAGTGCGTCAGGCACTCAGACCATCTTCTGTTTCTCATTCAGCACAGCAGGTACGCACCCAATATGGGGTATATCATGGGAGACTATGAGAGATTAAGAACCTTACTTCATTCCGGACTGCACATTCAGTATATGAAGTCCAGCAATTGTCAACGGTATCTGAAGCGAAGATCCAATCGAAAGGTCCATAAGTATTTCGGCCTATCGAAGAAGGGCAACCAGTATCGCAAAGTGTTCGAATACTGGTGGACGCTCTATTGAACTTAAGATAGGTCGAAGATTGACTTATAGCAGGAGAAATCCTGCTTCACGACCTACGCAGCGTAGACATGCGATCAGGAGTGGCCGACAACGGCACCGATAGAAACGGCAAAATGCGGAAGTTTCCCCGTTAGGGATGGGTTAGGGATTTAGCTGTTTCAGCCGCTGCGCTCACTCATCTCCCGACCGCTATTCCACCCCTGGAACCACCACAAAACAGCAATCTCCAAAACCGCAAAAACCGAACTCAAAACGCAGAAAAACCGCCTGTTTAGGCGGTTTTTCTGCGAAATTTGGTCGGAGTGCGGGGACTCGAACCCCGGGCCTCCTGCTCCCAAACGTGTGTCTGAACCTTCAGCTGGCACTCTACCGCCCTCTTTAGCCCTTTCCTCTGCTCCAGCAGTTCCTCTTTGACACTCTTTTGCCCTGCGTGTTTCAAGCAAAACTTTCTCCTTTTGGGATGGGTGTGGGATTGGATTCTGTGTATTTAAAAGAAGTTCCGTCCGGGGTGAGTGGCGATAACAGGCCGGATCGCCTCAGAGGAGCGGCGCAGGAAATGCGCCGCATAAACAAAGAATAAAGCCCGGTGTGATATGCCTTTACTCGGAAGCCAAAAATGTGCGTTCTGCTGCAAAAACTCGCTCATAAAATGTGCAGACGAAAAAGAAACTCGCTCATTTTTTGTGATTTCGATTGATTTCTCTATCGGGTATAGGTATAATAGTAGCGAAGGAGGCGGGTGAAATGCTCTATTTGAAACGAAAAATCGATGCATTCCTGGCCGAATGGAAGGCGAACCCCGACAGAAAGCCGTTGATCGTCAAGGGGCCCCGACAGGTGGGGAAAACCGAGTCAATCAAGCGGTTCGGAGATATGAATTACCAGAGTGTGATCACCATCAATTTCGTGGAAGAACCAAAGTATAAAATGATCCACAGCGGACGGATATAAAGCAGATGACATCATCAAGAATATCTCCAGAATGGATCCGTCCAAACGATTTATTGAGGGCGAAACACTGATATTCTTTGATGAGCTACAGGAGTTTCCGGAAATTGCAACAGCGCTGAAGTTCTTCAAAATCGACGGCAGGTTCGATGTGATCTGCAGTGGCTCCATGCTGGGCATCAATTATCGGAAAATCGAGAGCAACAGCGTGGGCTACAAGTCTGACTATGAGATGTTCTCACTGGATTTTGAGGAATTCCTGTGGGCCAAAGGCTATGACGATGCCTTCATTGAAGATATGCTGGAGCATATGCGCAATCTCACGCCCTTCAACGAGGTACAGATGTCGGTGTGCAGCTCGCTCTTCCTTGACTACTGCATCCTGGGCGGAATGCCCGCTGTTGTTCGTGAGTTTATTGTAAAAGGTACCTTCGAGGGGTCGCTTGAGGTACAGAGACAGCTGATCGCGGATTACAAGGAGGACATTCGAAAATATGCAGAAGGCATCGACCAGGCCAGGATCTTGAATGTATTCAATCACATTCCCGCACAGCTCGCCAAGGACAACAAGAAATTTCAAATCTCCAAAGTTGCCTCCGGCGCTCGGTTCCGTGACTATAGAGGATGTGTGGAATGGCTGGACGATGCGGGAATGGTTAATATCTGCTACTGCCTGAATTTCCCGGAACTGCCGCTTCAGGGCAACTATGACGATACGAAGTATAAAATCTACTTTGCCGACAGCGGCCTGCTTGTGGCCATGCTGGACGAAGAAGCCCAGGAGGATCTGCGGACCAACAAAAACCTCGGAGTCTATAAGGGCGCGCTTTACGAAAATGTGGTTGGCGAAGCACTGGTCAAGGCGGGATACAAACTCTATTACTATAAACGGGACGATTCTACTCTGGAGCAGGATTTCTTCGTCCGAACGGCAAGCGCCCTGATCCCTGTTGAGGTGAAGGCCAAGAACGGGACTGCCAAGTCCATGAGGACCCTGATCAGCAGTGAGAAGTATGCGGATATTCACTGCGGTATTAAGTTCACCGGCGGGAACATCGGGTATAGTGATGACATCTATACCTTCCCCTACTTCTGCGCCTGCCTGCTGAAACGCTATTTGACTGTAGCCAATATCTGATCCCGAATCGGATTCTTGTCATGTGATCAGTATATGACAAGAATGAAAAGAAAATCAACAAGCGGCATCGTTCGGAAGCGGTCATTCTTCTGCAAATATTCCGTTCTTTCCAGTAGCTATTTTCCTCTTTCTGTGATATTGTTCGTTTGCCAAAAGGAGGCGACGATATGCAGAACGAAAACAGCTACACGGTAGGCCAGTGGTGCGACCGCTGGTTCTGTGAGAATCAGGCCAGATGGAGCAGCAGCACCGTGGGCGGATACCGCAACCTGATCTACCGCCACATCCTCCCCGGAATCGGGGGCATCCCGCTGGCGGGGCTGTCAGAAGACACCGTCACCAGTTTCTATGACAGCCTGCGGCACCAGGGACTCAGCGCCAGAAGTGTCTGGTGCGTCCATCTGCTCCTGTGGCGCTGTATGGACGAAGCGGCTCGTGACCAGGCCATTCGCTATAACCCGGTGCGGCTCTGCCAGGAGCCGCAGGCAGAGGAATGTAAGACGGCCCCATTGCGCCTGGGGCAGCTCCAGCGGTACCTGAACGCAGCGGAACAGCTTGGCGTTCTCCCTCTCATCTACACAGGACTATCCAGCGGCCTGCGGCAATGTGAACTCATCACCTTGTCGTGGGCCGATTTTCATATCCGCTGCCGGTATATCCTCAAGGGACGGCACCTGCTGGTCCTCAACCGTAAGGCGGAACATCTTCTGGAACAGATACCGGAAACCGACTGCTATGTGTTCCTCAACCCCAAGACCGGAGCGCCATATCAGCTCCACGAGTTCTACTACCTGCACAAACGGATACTGAAACAGGCCGGCCTGCCGTGGGTGGCCTTCCGGAACCTGCAGCGCCAATGCATGGAGGTGGGGATATGACGCTGAAAGAGTACATCGTTCACTGGCAGGAGGTCTATGACAAGAATCAGAGCCGCCCGACCACATACGCCGCTCATGGATATCTCTTCAAAAACCATATCCTCCCCGGCTTGGGGAATATACCGCTGGAGGAATTGACTGCGGAACAGGTTGGAGATTTTCTGGAGGAGCGAAAACGCTTTGGCGGTCACCGCCCGGAGAGTCCCGAATACCCAGGACTGGGCGAACACACCATGCGGCACATCCACCGGCTGCTCCAGCAATGTCTGGACCAAGCGATCCGGGATGGCCTGATAAACGACAATCCTGCCCGTGCGTTTCACTATCCGAAGCCCAAGAAGGTCAGCGCCAATGTGCTGACCCCAACAGAGGTAGAGGACTATCTGGACGCGGCCCAGCGGCTTGGCTACCTCCCCATGTTCCTGCTGGCGCTGACGGCGGGGCTTCGGCAAGGAGAGCTAATTGCGTTGAAGTGGAGCGATTTGGATGTAAAGGAGCGGACGCTGACCATCTCGGAGAGCCGCGCGGTAGAGCGGCGGGAGTTGGTGGAGTACAAAGGCGGCACCAGAACCATCAGCCTGACCGCAGAAGCGGTTGAGCTCCTAAGCATGGAACACGCCAAGCACCCCAGCAGCCCGCTCATATTCATGCACCCGGCCACACAAAAGCCCTACTCGCCCCAGATGGTGCGCCGGATGCACAATGAGATTATCAAAGAGGCCGGGCTGGATCATATTCGGTTCGCCGATCTCCGGCACACTTGCGCCGTCTTATCTCTGCAAAACGGAATGGACACGAAAGAGGTTTCTCAGATGCTGGGGCATTTCCGAACTTCAATGACGCGGCAGAACTACGCCCCCTACCTGGCCAACCACACCGCCAAAAGCGAAAACAGCCCCAGTGAAGCATCCCGGGAAGAACTGCGGCAAGCGGCAGACATTCTGGATAATCTCCTGAAATTCTAATAGCTATTCTGCGGAAGGTGTGGTATATGTTTGGGTCGCAAGGAGATGATGACGATGGAAAACAAGCTGCTCAAAGAGCTGTATGATTGCTTTTATGTCCGCCCGGAGCTTGACGAACAGGAGAACGAAGTGGAGGAGTGCCACAAGGCGTTGATCGCAGCTCTGGAAAAGCCAGAGCGAAGACTGGTGCTGCGGATCATCGATGCCCAGGATTCTATTAGAGAACAGACCTCCCTCGACAGCTTTATGGCTGGCTTTGAACTGGCGTGGAGGCTCTCAATCGAACTGCACAACGACGAAAACGAGCGCGCATTCTCCTGTCGGACCAGGAGAACGGGCGCTCGTTGTGTATCTAATGAGGAATCGGAATGAAAAACAAATTGCTATGGCCTCAGCGATTACCGCCAATTTCGCCCTGTGGGCCGCTGTGTCACCGCAAAACACAGCGGGCAAGAAGTACCCGCACTGAACCCAACACCCGCAGTGACCGCGCCCCAGGTAACGTTTCTGGAGCTGCCAGAACCAGCGGTGCTGCAGCCACATGGGCTGACGCAAAAACTGAACCACATAAACAAAGAAATAGAAAAGTATTATGGAGTACTCCTGCCGTCATGGAAATTACAGGGAGTCTTTCTGAGAAAAACTAAAAATCGTGCGAATGCATGATTTTCTTGCGCATTTCTGCTGAATATGCTATCATTATATACAACGCTGTCAGGTGTTGGAATAGATCTTGACGGCATGATCGCATAAACCAAATGCTCTGCCGTCTGGCAGAGCATTTTTGCTTGATCAGTATGGAGGAATCTTCTTATGGCAGTCAGCTATAAAAAGCTTTGGAAGCTACTTATTGACAAAGACATGAAGAAGAAAGACCTGTGTGCGAAGGCAGGAATTAGCCCTGCCTCGGTTACTAAAATGGGGCGAAACGGTCATGTCACTACAGAGATCCTCCTAAAGATTTGTACGGCACTAAATTGTCAGATTGAAGACATCATAGAAATATGCCCAGAACGTGAGGAAAGTTTAAAATAATGAAATGGAGCGGAGGAAAATGTCTTTACAGCAGAAATATCGAGAACTGTTTGATAAGGAAATTGTTCAGAAAAGTAAAGGCATTATTTTTTCGTTTTGCCCCACTAAAAATTGCTATCAGTTCAACCCCTATGTTCATGCGGTTTCGGAATCTGCTGTAGAAGATTTGGCGGAGCTAATGCGCCATAATTTACTGTTTTATGCCTTTGGAGAGGAAGAGGTTGTCCGGTTTTACCAAGAAGATATGTTCAAATCCTTGGAAAAGGCAGCAAGGTATGCTTATAAACAACGACTCCCCAAACGAGCCGGCATAACTGATGGTTTACCCAGTGAAGCTTTATTAGACTTGCTGGTGCAAATGTATAACCCAAATGCGTATAAGCTTGCTATAAGAACTATTTTTAGACAAAATGATAACAATGAAATAAAAGGATATGATCTAACATATTTTACAAAGGATCAAACAGGCATTACTCTATGGCTTGGACAAGCAAAACTGGGAGAAAAGGATTACTGTAAGTCCAGTATTAGTGAAGACCTTTTAACCAAATATACTAAAGAGTATTTAGCGAAACAGATTTACTTTATTTGTGATAAACGCGTTGAGATTACAGATGATGCAAAAGATATTTTGGATGCAATCAATCGAATTAATATAATTATGAGCGATGAAGACGATTCTCGTCGTATAGCCGAGCTGCTCAAGCATTTTCAAAAAAGTAATATTAAAATTCGAGTTCCATGCTTGCTTGCATATGGGAAGAGTAGCGTTTACAGTGAGGCAAAAGATGTCTTTAATAAAATTCAAGTAGAAGTTGAATCTATCCGGCAATATTACGCAAGGCATTCTTATTCGTTTGGACTTATTACTCCGGAAATTATTTTCTATGTATTCCCCATAGAAAGTGTCGAAAGATTGAGAGATAAGGAGCGCGGATTCTATGCAGGATTATGTTAGTCAATTACTATGTGCGATAAACAACTATAATCCCGACGATTCCAAATCTGTTGATGTATTGCGTGATCTTGTTTGCTGGGTATCAGATAGTGAAACATTAAAGAATGATAAGATTATTGCTGAACTCCTTTATATTGCATCGCAAAAAATGAGAGTCTTTGGCTATAACATGTTAAATAAGCTCACTGAGGAGCCGCTTCCTTCAACAGGACATCTGGGCAACATTAGCGCACCATCTATAACTAATCTATACCGATCGAAAGTATCTCCAAATAATATTTTGGATAAAAGCCAACAAGAGGTGGTTGACCTTTTTCAAAATCTTACAGTTCGGAGACTGCTTGTTAGTGCACCGACCTCTTACGGAAAAACTTTCTTAATGCGAGAAATTGTTTTTTTAAATAAGGACAGATACCACAATATTTTATTGGTTTTTCCTACTGTCGCATTGCTACTGGAAAACGCCAGAATGATGCAGAAGTTTGTTTCGGATAATGAGCTGGATTACCAAATTGTCAAAACCGTCGATGTGACGCTTGATGATGAAACGAACTACATATTTGTTTTTACTCCGGAGCGTGCGCTACAGTTAATTGCAGCTTTTCCAAATTTGAGAATAGATTTCTTTTTCTTTGATGAAGTTTACAAAATTGACGAAGATTATTGTACAGATGGCACTGAAGAAGACGAGGATAAGAATGGTTTAAAAAATTCACGGAAATCCAAGGCGGATGTTTCTTCACAAGAGTTTCTCAATGAGGACAGAGGAAAAACTTTTAGAATAGCACTATATTTACTTGCTAAAACAGTTGATGAATATTATCTTGCAGGTCCCAATTTAGCCCAAGAACATTTTGGAATAGGTATGAAACGCTTTTTGAGCGCTAATCAGATTACTGTCAAAGAAATTAGTTTTGAGCCTACTTTGAGAATTGCTGTCAACGCCTACAATACAAGAATTGAAGAAAAGATGCCAGAATGTTTGCCTGATTCAAAAAATACAGGCTTAATTCCCTCTGGAACAAAAATAAATGACCGCATTAAAGAAGTAGTTTCTTACATTGATAATAAAAAATATGGGAAAACCCTTCTATATTGCAATTCACCAAGAAAGGCTGCAGAATATTCTGTTAAATTAGCCGGCAATATGGGCAAAGAGATTTATGACACTTTTCCGGATAGCTTTAAAATGTTTATTCGGCATATCCAAAAAGAGTATGATATTGATCACTCTGCAGATGAATGGAGCTTTATTCAGGTTCTTAAAAAAGGATTTGGCATACATCACGGAAAACTTCCTAAATACATTCAGCAGGAGGTTTTGGATCAATTTAACAAAGGCACATTTGATATTATGTTTTGTACATCAACAATTGTTGAAGGCGTAAATACTGATGCACAAAACATGATAATATTGAATGCATCCAAAGGTGGGCAAAAACTTACTCCATTTGACATCAAAAACATTATAGGCCGGGCTGGAAGGTATTATCATTGCTTTGTGGGTAGAGTGTTTTATGTGTCAAAAGAACTTGTTGAGATCGAACACTCCGAATCGCTATCACTTGACTTTGTTACATATTCTGACAAATCTATTAGTGTAATCGATTTGGATAATGCAGATATGGAAGACTTGTCTTTTCGGAACAAAGAGGAAAAAGCCAGGCGCGAAGAAACGGCAAAAAACTTTATATTGGCCAAAGAGATATTTGCTATAAATCGAACTGTTTCGCGGGAAAATCAAGAAAAATTAGCGGAAGTTCTGATTGAAAACGAGGAGTTCTCCAAATATGCGAACTGGATTGCTCATTCAGTTGATGTCGAAAACTTTCTGCAATTTAGGTGGATTTCAAAAATCCTTGACACCTACTATAAAGCAGGGCTAATTGACGAACGCACAAAAAAGCGATTTTCAGCAATTGCAAACAGTTATTATTCAGGTGGCTTTAAGGCCATTCTCGAATATGAGATTGATATGTACCGAAAGGGAAAACGCAAAACTATGGATGATGCTTATTCCCACGCATTTAATTCGCGGAGAGATATTTTGGAACATAAAATTCCAAAAATATTGTCACTTTTCGAAAGCGTTATCACCTTTATAGCAAATAAAAAGAATGTGAATGTCGAAAATTTCTCGTTATCAAAAGTGTGCAGATATTATGAAACGGGAGTTAAGACGTCATTAGGGGAAGCGTTAATTGAATATGGATTTCCCACTGATGCCATTAGGCGTATAGAGGAAAAGTATAGAGCTTTAAACAATATGTCTGTTGCTGAATCAAAACAATATTGTAGAGAGCATTATCAGGCAATACGGACATTGTTTGATGACTATGAAAATTTTCTTTTTATCAAGGCAATGCGAACATTATAATTTGACTTGAGGTATTAATATGCTGTCTCCCGGCCTTTACGAACAAATCATCAATACTGCCCTGCACCACGAGCTTTCGGAGATTCCCGATGCCCGCAAATCGGTTGCGCCCATTGACAAGGCGGAGGCCTCCAAGGTACTGGCGCAGTATCTGGCGGATGTGGTGCAAAAGGGCCTGGAGAATGTGGTGGACAACGGCGGAGATCTCTCCACACAGATCAGCCTTGCCAACCAGATTGTAACCCTCATCCAGAATACGACCCAGGAAGCTGACTTTGCCGCGCTGAGCGTTGACCAGCGGGCAGAGCAGCTTCTTGCGCTTTTGCGGGAGCAAGATCCCCGCCTGGCGGTGGGCAAAACGGCTGCCGAACTGAGCCGGCCGGAGACCTCCATCGCCCAGAGCAGCCTGTTCACCGGGGCCATCCATGAGCCCCAGATGTACACGGAGCTCAAAAAGGAGATCGTCTCCGCTGACCGCATTGACATGCTGGTATCTTTCATCAAGTGGAGCGGCCTACGGCTCTTGATAGATGAGCTGCGGGAGTTCACCCAAAACGGAGGGGAGCTGCGGATCATCACCACCTCTTACATGGGGGCAACCGATGTGAAGGCTATTGAGGAGCTGCGGGCCCTACCTAATACTAAAATCAAGGTCAGCTACGACACCAAGCGCACCCGGCTCCACGCCAAGACTTATGTCTTTTACCGGGATACCGGCTTCACCACGGCCTATGTGGGTTCCTCCAACCTGTCCAATGCCGCCATCTCCAGCGGCTTAGAGTGGAATGTGAAGGTAACCCGCCGGGATCTGCCGGAGACCATCGACAAGATCGCCGCCACCTTCGAGAGCTACTGGAACTCCAGTGAGTTTGAGTACTACTCCGAGGATCAGAAGGAGCGGCTGGCCCGGGCGCTGAAGGCAGAAAAATACTTCGACGCCAACAACGCCGAAGTGTACACCATGGATATCGCGCCCTACTCCTACCAGCAGGAGATCCTGGACAAGCTGGAGGCCGAGCGCACTGTCCGGGGCTATACCCGCAACCTGGTAGTGGCCGCAACCGGCACCGGCAAGACGGTGATCTCCGCCTTGGACTACAAGCGGTTTTGCAAGCAGCATCCTGGCAAGCCCTGCCGGCTGCTCTTTGTAGCCCACCGGGAGGAGATCCTGCGACAGAGTTTGTACACCTTCCGGGCGATTTTGAAGGACGCCAACTTCGGTGAGCTGTTAGTGGGCAATTATCGCCCTGAGAGTATTGACCATCTGTTCCTGTCCATTCAGACCTTCAACTCCCAGGATTTTACCGCGAAAACCACCCCGGATTTCTATGACTACATCGTGGTGGACGAGTTCCACCACGCGGCAGCGCCCACTTACCAAAAGCTGCTGACCTACTACCAGCCCCAAATCCTGTTGGGCCTGACCGCTACCCCGGAGCGTATGGACGGCAAGAGTGTGCTGCCCTACTTCAACAACCGAATTGCCGCCGAGATTCGTCTGCCGGAGGCCATTGACCGTAAGCTGCTGTGCCCCTTCCAGTATTTTGGCGTCACCGATACGGTGGATCTGAACACCTTGAAATGGAGTGCCGGCGGCTACGATAAGGGGGAGCTTTCCAATCTTTACACCTTCAGCGGCGCCGTGGCCAACCGCCGCGCCGACCTGGTGGTGTCCTCCCTTCTCAAGTATGTAACCGACATCGACGAGGTGAAGGGCCTGGGCTTCTGCGTGTCCATCGAACATGCGGAATTTATGTGCCGCTATTTCAACAGCCACGGAATTCCTTCCATCTTCTTGACCGGAAAATCCTCGGACGAGGAAAGAAAAACCGCCAAAGGGCAGCTGGTAGGCGGTGAGGTTCGCTTCATCTTTGTGGTGGACATCTACAACGAGGGCGTGGACATCCCGGAGGTCAACACCGTGCTATTCCTGCGGCCCACCGAGTCCCTGACCATCTTCCTCCAGCAGCTGGGTCGTGGTCTGCGGCTGGCAGAGGATAAGGAATGCCTGACCGTGCTGGACTTTATCGGCCAGGCCAACAAGCGGTATAACTTTGAGGATAAATTTGCCGCTTTGCTGTCCAACACAACCCGCAGCGTGACCCGGGAGATCAAAGACGGCTTTGTTTCCGCACCCAAGGGCTGCTATATACAGCTGGAGAAGAAGGCGGCCAAGTACATTCTGGACAACATCCGCGCCTCCTACGGCAATACCGCCGGGCTGGTGTCCCGAGCAGCCAGCTTTGCAGAGGACAGTGGTCTGGAACTGACTCTGGCAAACTTTCTGGAGTATTACCACCTGGACCCAAGGGCAATTTACAGGTTCTCCTCCTTCTCCCGCATCTGCGCCAGGGCGGACGTAATCCCGGATTTCAGCGAACCGCTGGAGGAGGTGCTCACGAAAGCCTTTGGCCGGTTGGCCGTTGTGGACTCACGGCGGT
Source organism: Flavonifractor porci (assembly GCF_037572415.1). NCBI lineage: Bacteria > Bacillati > Bacillota > Clostridia > Eubacteriales > Oscillospiraceae > Flavonifractor > Flavonifractor porci. Next base: position 113,442 of record NZ_JBBHLB010000004.1, on the reverse strand, counting down.
GGATACGCTTCATGCTGGACCTGCTGCCCCGTCTGGACGATGTGGACTTCGCGGCGATGAGCGAGTTGGAGCAGCGGATGCTCCAGATGTTCTATGTGACCATTTGGGGCAAGGCGGCGGAGGGTTGGACATCCGATGAGGTTCTGGATAACCTGTACGCGCTGTCGGACAGCCCGGTGTTACTGGGTGAGCTTTTGAACCTGCTCCGCTATCGGTATGAGCAAATTGACTTCATTGACGAGCCGGTGGATCTGGGCTTTGGCTGCCCGCTGGACCTCCACTGCACCTATACCCGGGACCAGCTACTGGTGGCGCTGGATTTTCTGAAACCAGCCACGGTGCGCGAGGGCGTGAAGTGGCTGCCGGAAAAGCAACTGGACGTGTTCTTTGTGACACTGAATAAGGCGGATAAGGACTACTCGCCCACCACAATGTATCACGATTACTCCATCAACGAGAACCTGTTCCACTGGCAGAGCCAGAGCACTACAGCGGCGGCCTCTCCCACTGGGCAGCGATACATTCACCACCGGGAGCGCGGCAGCAAAGTGCTGCTGTTTGTCCGGGAGTTCAAGGCGGACCGGCTCACAGGCGGTGCAGCGGCCTATACCTTCCTGGGAACGGCCAACTATGTGAAGCATGATGGAAGCAGGCCTATGAATATTACATGGCAGCTGGATCGGCCGATTCCAGCGAAGTTTCTCAAGAAAACAAATAAACTTGTTGTGGGTTAAGGAGGGATTGGAATGACCGAAGTGGAGAAAATTGCTTATGCAAAGACCTATATCGAAAAGCTTGCCAATGGAATCAATCCATTGACGGATCAACCGGTTCCAGATTCCGATAGCATAAATAATGTTAGGATTTCCCGTTGCCTTTTTTATGTGTCTGATCTGCTGAGACAGATTGTGGAAAATGGAGGCGTATCGCAAAGAAAAACAAAAACGGAAAAAGTACCGTTTCAACTTGACTATGAAACTCGGAAAAATTTCCGCTACTCTGAGACCCCCATTCCCATCAGCGAGATCACAAGGCGCATAAATGAGCTGATTCAACCGGAAAATATGAAAAAGTTAAGCTATAAATCCCTTTTAGACTGGCTGATACAGGCAGGTTTTCTGGCGCTGATCACAAGAGAGGATGGAAAGACAACGCGAACGCCTACTGATACTGGGCAGCAACTGGGCATTACCTCAGAGCAGCGGCAAGGGAGAAACGGAACCTATACCGTGGTCGTCTATAACAAGGCGGCCCAACAGTTCATTTTGGACAACTTGGATGCAACGATTGAATAAAGCCAAAGGTGAGGTCAATGACAGAAGTAGTAGCTGCGCTGATCTGGGATCAGGATAAGTTTATGATTTGCCAGCGCCCGGCCCACAAGGCCAGAGGGCTGCTGTGGGAGTTTGTAGGTGGCAAGGTAGAGCCAGGCGAAACCAAGGAACAGGCGCTCATTCGGGAATGTCAGGAGGAGCTGGCCGTCACGCTGAATGTGGGCGAAGTGTTCATGGATGTGGTTCACGAATACCCGGATCTGACAGTTCATTTGACACTGTTCCATGCTGCCATCCGGGAGGGCGTCCCCCAGAAACTTGAGCACAATGACATCCGCTGGATCACGGTGGATGAGATTGATCAATTTACGTTCTGCCCAGCGGATGTAGAAATCTTACGGAGGCTAAAAGATGCCTACTAAAACCTATCACAAACTGGTGCGTGACCGCATCCCAGAAATCATCGAAGCTGATGGGAAAACCTGCGTCTGTGAAACGCTTTCTGATGAGAATTACATATCCCTTCTGGACCAGAAGCTGAACGAGGAACTGGCAGAATATCAGGAGAGCAAATCTTTGGAAGAACTGGCTGACCTTCTGGAGGTCATGCAGGCTGTCGTGAAGGCACGTGGTTGGACATTGGAAAAACTGGAGCAGGTACGGTCAGACAAAGCAACCAGGCGCGGCGGATTTGAGAAGAAAATCTTGCTGAAGGAAGTGCAGGGATGAGCGGTTCAGCGATCCAGGATTTAGTTGCAGAAAAGATAAAAATACTTTACAGCATATCTCAGGAACTGGAAGCCCTGTTTCCTGGAAGGCACTATACGCCAGACGGCCATATGATTGGGAGTATTGGTGAAGCTCTGGCAGCCTGTTGCTATGGACTAAAGCTATTCGAAGCATCGGAGAAAACACATGATGGACAAGCCCCCGATGGACGCCTGGTTCAGATCAAAGCAACACAAATTAATCGTATTGCTATTTCCAGTGAGCCGGAATGGCTGCTCGTGCTGAAGATACATAAAGACGGCACTTTTTCCGAGGAGTACAATGGGCCCGGCAAACTGGCCTGGGAGCATTGCGGGAAAATGCAGAAAAATGGTCAGCGCCCTATTTCTCTGGCCAAACTGCGGCAACTTCAAACAAGAGTCCCGCAATCTGAACGACTAAAGCAAATAATGTGAGGTGACCTCCATGCCTACCTACCGCTCCGCCTCCGGCAGCAGTGCTGAGGATTTGTTCATCGAACTATTCTCCGACACCTTCGGTGCTGAGAAGGCTGGCTATCTCTACTCCCAGTATCCCTTCTCTGACATCTACCAGAACAGCCGGTTTGCCGACTTCCTGATTGAAAACAGCGGGCGTAAGGTGGCCATTGAGATTGACGATGAGGCCTCTCACAACCCCAAGCTGGTCTCTCAGAACAAGTTCTACGACGACCTGCTCAAACAGAACAGCATGATCTATCTGGGCTGGGATGTGTACCGCTGGGCGGTGCGGCAGATGCAGCAGCAGCCCGAGACCGTCAAGGACGAGCTGCGGGTATTCCTGGGCCAACACCCAAGCTTCAGGGAGATTGAGGACTACCTCCCCACCCAGCGGGGCAAATCCCTGGACGGCTCCCAGTTGGAACTGAAGGAGCACCAGAAGCAGGCCCTGGCGGCTCTGGAGGAGATGCGCTGCAACTTCGAGACCATTGCCCTGCTCTACCACGCCACCGGCACCGGCAAGACGGTGACCGCTGTCATGGATGCCAAACGTTTCGGCAAGCGCACACTATTCCTGGCCCACACTGTGGAGCTGGTGGATCAGGCTACCAAGACCTTCCGGGAACTGTGGCCCCGGGCCACGGTGGGCCGCTATGTGGAGAGTATGAAGCAGGGCAACGCCTTCGTGGTCTGCGGCAGCATTCAGAGTGTGGCTCTGAATCTGGAGCGGTTCAAGCCGGATGACTTCGGTTACATCATCGTGGACGAGGCCCATCACGCCTCTGCCGATACATATCAGAAGGTCCTGTCCTATTTCACGCCAGAATTCACCCTGGGCCTGACCGCCACGCCGGAGCGGGCCGACGATAAGAACATCTTAGAGATATTCAAGAATACCGCCCACAAGCTGGACATCCAGACCGCCGTGGAAATCGGCGAGCTGGTGCCGGTGCGGTGCATTCGCATCCACACCAACATTGATCTGACTAAGGTTCGCTTCAACAGCGTCCAGTACAACATCCGGGATTTGGAGAGCAAAATCTATGTGCCGGAGCGCAACCAGCTCATTGTAGACACTTGGCTCCAGTATGTGAAGGACAAGCGGACCGTCATCTTCTGCGCCTCCGTCAAGCACGCTCATGAAATCGCCGGGCGGCTACACGACGCTGGTGTGGCCGCCGAGGCGGTCTCCGGCGAGAGCAAAGCCAGTGACCGCCGGGAGGTGCTGGCCCGGTTTGAGAAGGGTGAAATCAAGGTGCTGTGCGCCTGTGACCTGCTCAACGAGGGCTGGGACTGCCCGGCCACGGAAGTGCTGTTTATGGCCCGCCCCACCATGTCCAAGGTACTCTATACCCAGCAACTGGGCCGCGGGATGCGACTGTCCCCCGGCAAGGAAAGTCTGATGGTGTTTGATTTCGTGGACAACGCCAGCCAGTACAATATGCCCTACTCCATGCACCGGCTGTTCCGACTGAAGGAGTACAAGCCTGGCGCTCTGGTGCTGGGCACCAAGGGGCAGAAAGCCGCTGAACAGGGCCTCTACGACCGGGGCGAGCGCCCGGATGCCCTCATCGACTGGCCGGTGGATGCCCTGGACTACGAGTTGGTGGACATCTTCAACTGGCAGGAGGAGGCCGCAGGCATGATCTCCCAGATGGAGTTTGTCCGCCGGGTGGATGTGCAGACGGAGACCATCGAGCGGTACGTCCGAGAGGGCCTTCTGGTGCCTGATCTGGTAGTACCCATAAGTGAGCACCGGACCTTCAAGTATTTCAAAGAGGAGACACTCCAGAAGTATGCCGAGCAGTACGGCTGGACCCTCATCGACGACTCCAACCGCAAGGAGCTGTTTCTGGATATGGTGCGGCAGATGGATATGAGTTACTCCTACAAGCCGGTGCTGCTCAAAGCGGTACTGCTGTTCGCCGATGACAAGGGCCGGGTGAAGCTCAACGACATCGTCGCCTACTTCCGGGAATTCTACGAGGCCCGCCGGGCGGCTGGGCTGGTGGTGGAGAAGGCCAACAGCATCTACGCCAAGGGCGGCTATACCGACGCTCAGGCCCAGCGGAATATCCTGTCCAACCCCTTCAAACGGTTTGAGGATATGCAGATGCTCCACCACACCAAGACTCTGGGCGTGATCCAGGTGGACGAGTCCGTCTGGAAGAAGCTGACCCGGGAGGAAAAGCAGGAAATAGAGCGGATTTGCGATGAGAAACTGGAGCAGTATTATGGCCGATTCCAGATCGCACAAACGGAGGGTGACCTCAAATGAATCAAGAGATATTGAAAAAACTGAAAAGCACCCCGGAACTGTCACCTGACGTGCATGATGGCAGCTATGAACTGGTGCGCACGATTGTGTCCGCTTATCGTGATGTGGATGAAGCCACACTGGACTTCCAGGATCTCAATGCCATCTATCTCATGTGTATTGGAACATGGAGGCACAGCTATAACAAAAAGCATGAGGCTATCCTGAGCGCCCAGTACGAGCGGGTTAAAAGCGTCAGCGACGCAACCGTTCTCTCCTGCTACCTGGATTCTTCCAAGAAACCTGCGGTGCGGGCGCTTCCCGAGGCAGTCATCTACCCCTTTGGCCTGAATCAGAGCCAGAAAACAGCGGTGGAGAACGCCCTTTCCTCCCAGGTCAGCATTATCCAGGGGCCTCCCGGTACCGGAAAGACACAGACCATTCTGAATATCATCGCCAATGCGGTCCGAAACGGCCAGACCGTGGCCGTTGTCTCCAACAACAACTCCGCCACCTTGAATGTGGCGGAAAAACTGGAGAAGAAGGGTCTTTCTTTCCTGACCGCTTTTCTGGGGAGCCGTGCCAATAAGGATTATTTTCTGGAGGCACAGACGGGCCGATATCCCGATATGTCGGCGTGGGTCCTGGAACCGGAGGAGAAGTCCCAGCTGGACCAAGTGGTGACGGAGCTCTCCAAAGAACTCAGCGAGATGCTCAACGGGAAGAACCGCATTGCCGCCATTGAGCAGGAACTTCTGCAGCTGACGCCGGAGCAGCACTATTTCGGTGAGTACTACAGCACCTATGCCCAGGCACCCAAAGATGAGGTGAAAGGGCTCTCCTCTCAAAAGATTTTGTCCCTCTGGTTAGAGTATGAACAGCATGCTCAGCTGGAAAGTAAATTGGGTCTGCTCCAGAAGATATCCATCCTGTTTCGATTCAACCGCAGTGCGCTGAAAGTGTTCCTCCAGGCGCCGGAACTGGTGATCCCGTATCTCCAGCGGCAATTCTATGTGGTGCGCCGGCAGGAATTGATGGAAGAGCGGGCTCAACTGGAGAAGAAGCTGGAGCAGTATGCCTTTGATAAAAAGATGGAGGAACTGACGGAAAAGTCTCTGCGGTTATTCCGGGCGGAACTGAGTGAAAAGTTCCATTGGCAGGAGCCTCGCAAATGTTTTGAAATACGGGATTTCCGGGGAAGATCCCAGGAATTCAATCGGGAATACCCGGTAATCCTGAGCACGACCTACTCCATCAAGGGCACCTTGAACTTTGAGCATACCTACGATTATCTCATCGTGGATGAGGCTTCTCAGGTGGATCTGGCCACCGGCGTACTTGCCTTCGCCAGCGCCAAGAACATCGTCATTGTAGGCGATCTCCAGCAGCTCCCTAATGTGCTGGACAGCCAGAACATTCAGAAAAGCGAGGAAATCTGGGCACGGTATTCCCTCTCGGAAACTTATCATTTCACCGCTCACAGTCTGCTCTCCTCTGCGATTGCTGCATGGCCGGAGGCTCCTACCGTTCTTCTGCGGGAACACTATCGCTGCCATCCCAAAATAATCAATTTCTGCAACCAGAAATTCTATGGTGGGAAGCTCATCGTCATGACAGAGGATCATGAAGAGCCGGATGTCCTTACCATGTACCGGACAGCACCCGGCAACCACGCCCGTGGTCACCTGAACCAAAGACAAATTGATGTGATCCGGCAGGAGGTTCTTCCCAGCCTGGAAAGACAGGGATATGGGAGTATTGGCATCATCACGCCGTACCGGGACCAGGTGGCAGCAATCAAAATGCAGCTGGGCAAGGAATTGGAAGTGGCTACCGTCCATAAGTTCCAGGGCCGAGAGAAGGATGCCATCGTCCTGGCTTCCGTGGACAATGTCATTACGGGCTTTGTGGATGATCCACGGATGCTGAACGTAGCGGTGTCCCGTGCAGTTAAGTCCCTGACCGTCGTTACTTCCCAGGACTCGCAGAATGACCGAACCAACTACGGCGATCTGGCCCGTTACATTGAGTACAACAACTGTGCGGTGATTGAGAGCGCGGTGTACTCCGTTTTCGATCTGCTCTATCAGGGGTATGCTGAGCAGCGGCGGGCCTTTTTGAAAAAGCACGGGCGAGTTTCAGAGTACGACTCGGAAAATCTTGCCTATGCTGTGATCCAGAATATCCTTCAAAAAGCAGAGTTTTCTTTTGTGGACTGCGCAGCCCATGTGTCCCTGGTCAATCTGGTGAAAGACTACTCCATATTGACGGAGGAAGAAACTGTGTACGCCCGCAATCCCTTGACCCATGTGGACTTTCTCTTGTTCCGCCGGATGGACAAATCGCCTCTGCTGGCCATAGAGGTAGACGGTGCCGCTTTCCATGCCGAAGGGAGCATCCAGGCGGACAGGGATGAAAAGAAAAACCGGATTTTTGCGCGGTGCGGGATTCCGCTGCTTCGGCTTCGGACGGATGGTAGCGGCGAGAAAGAGCGCATGGAGCAGGCGCTGTTGGCGGCAGTTTCCAACAACTGATAGAACATCGATATCATGCAGAGAAGAGGGAAGACAAGATGAACGTCATCTGCTTCGGCGACTCCAATACCTACGGATATGATCCCCGGGGCTATTTCGGCGGGCGTTATGACGCGGGCTGTCGTTGGGTGGATATTCTGGCTGCCGAAACCGGCTGGACGGTGTGCAACATGGGACAGAATGGCCGGGAAATTCCGGTTGCGGCTCCCACCTTTCCTGCTGACACAGATCTGCTGATCGTCATGCTGGGAACCAATGATCTGCTCCAGGGGCGAAGCCCAGAGCAGGCCGCCGAGCGACTGGAGAGGTTCCTCGTCGGCATATCCATGGATCGAAGCAAGATCCTGCTGATTGCACCGCCGCCGGTGGCCTTGGGCGCGTGGGTACCCAGCCAACAGCTCATTGATGACTCCCGCACTTTCGCCCGGCTCTGTCAGGACCTGGCGAAGCAAATGGGTATCCGCTTTGCCGATGCCGGAAGATGGGACATCCCTCTGGCCTATGACGGCGTACACTTCACAGGGCAAGGGCATAAAGCCTTTGCCGCCAAACTTCTGGAGGAACTCAAATGAAACGAATCTTACCCCTACTCATTTCACTTTTGCTGTTGCTGGCCGGATGCGGCGGGAATGCCGCAGACGGCTCCTACCAGCAAATCACCCAGGAAGAAGCCAAAGAGATGATGGACTCCCAGGAGGTCATCATTCTGGATGTGCGGGAGCAGGACGAGTACGACAGTGGCCACATTCCCGGCGCTGTCCTGCTGCCGGTGGGTAGCATTGACGAAACAACTGCCGCCGAGGTGATTCCTGACAAGGATTCCACGGTGCTGGTCTATTGCCGTAGCGGAAACCGCAGTAAGACTGCCTCCTCCGCGCTGGCCGAGTTGGGCTACACCAACATCTACGAATTCGGTGGTATCAGCACCTGGCCCTATGAGACGGAGTCGTAAAAAGGCTGATTGAGTATGATTCATGAAGCAAATGACCTGGGTAGATGACTGCCACAGTAAGCCACCCTCAAATTTTGCGGGAGAATAAAACAAAGAAAAGACTCCGCCATTTACAGCAGTTCTGTGCTCCGCTATACTGAGGGTAAGAAAACAAATGTGAGGTGACCAGATGGCAGACAGAAAAATCCGGGCAGGGTACTACCGGCGGTATGACGGCAAGCTGATCTATCTGGTCACGGCGGCTGAGGATGCTGAAACCGGTGAGGAGACGGTCATCCTGCGCTCCTATTCTTTTTCTGAGGTTCCGCAGTACTTCACACTGAGCAAGAAATCCTTCTGTGCGTTCGTAGAGATAGACGGCGAGCGGAAGGCCAGGTACAAGCGGGTCACCAATATGAAAATCACCGAGGCAGTCATCTCCAATCTTGCCGAGGACGGTATGCGCGGGCCGATTCGCAAAAAGAGCGTGGAGCGGGATGCGGAATACGACTCCCGCGTCTATCAAACCGCGCCCACCTACCTCGCATACGCCAAAGACCTCTGCGAGAACTATCGTTTCGATTCGGCCAAGTATCGTCTCTGCATGAACGAGAAGCGGTATGCCGCCATCACCCGAAGTGACTTTGCCAAACTGAAAGAGGACATTCAGTTTCTGGACAACGCGCTGAAGACGGTGCTGCAGGATCACCAACCGTATTTCCAGGAACGGTTCATAAAAGGTCTGTCCATCCGCAAGTACGCGGAAGCCCATCAGCTGAACCGCGGCAGCGTGGACTACCTGCAAAAGAAGCTGCTCACCGCGCTGGCGCAGCTGCTGAAAGAGCGGGATGAAGCGGACGGGATCTGTCGCCTACGGCCCAAAACAACTTGATACACCTATATCAAGACGAGAGCGTCTGCCGAATGGCAGGCGCTCTTTTTCTGTCAATTCTATGTCAGCCCGCTATATGGTTCGGCTAAGTAGTGAGGGGGTATTTTCAAAATGAATTTTGAGGAACGGTCAATCGAGAATACACAGCTGCTCTTCGGTGAGGTGATACCCATGCCAGAATGAGCGCGCGATTGTATGGTGGATGATGTTCGTGCTGCAAATGCAGAGAGAACAGGAGGTGCAAAATGAAGTTTCAACAGTGGCCCAAACGCGATCCCCGCAAAAACTATTTTCTGGTTCCCAACGAAGTGTTTCACATCGGTCTCAGTCATCCAGAGATCTCGATCTACTGCTACCTGCTGAGCATCGAGGACAGAGAAACCTACCAGTGCTGGCCCAGCTACAAGACCATCGGCAAGGCGCTGGGGATGTGCGAAAACACAGTCAGCAAGTATGTGCGCAGCCTGAAGGAGAAAGGTCTCATCCGCACAGAGCCGACCATGATACGGAGCAAGGACGGCAGGCCGCTCAACGGAAACCTGCTCAACACCATCTGCCCCATCCAGGCGGCGGTGGAATCGTTCTATGAGCGGCAGTTCCGGCAGCTGGAGGAGGATACCGCCCGTCGGAGAGTGGCGGAGCGGCTGGCGGAATCCGCCCGCAGAAGCCCCCAGAACGCCCTGTGTGCGCCTTTGGGGGAGCCTGCGGGGCTGGATACCCCCTCGGGTGTGGAGAGCGGATTTGGGCCGCTTTCGGGGGCGTTTCCAGAGATGCTTCCCGAATCGCTTCCGGGGGTGGAGGAAAAAGCGGGGACGAAGGAAAAAGCAGGATAAAACCCTGGCGCCGCAAGCGCCGCCCGGCCGGTCACAACTGCCCGCAGTGCGGGCAGTTTCGGGGTACGAAAGCCGGCGTCTTTGACGGGCAGAAAATAGGCCGTTGGCGTCAGCTTTCCCACAAAGCCCCATGTTGCAGGCTTTTTGCCGATGTCTGTTTGGATGAAAGGAGAGTTTTCATGGGTAACGAAACAAAGGAGCGGCTCCCGCTGCGGATGAAGCCGGAGACCAGCCGCAGGCTGGAGCAGTGGTACGCCGCGGACAACTGCCGGAGCAAAAACGAGTTCGTGGAAAAGGCCGTCAACTTTTATGTGGACTATCTGGAGATGCGGGACGACCGATCCCTGCTGCCCACGGTGCTCCTGGCCGTGCTGGACGGCAGGCTGGGCCGGCTGGAGGACCTCATCGCCAGGCGGGAGTACACCCGGGAGGTGGAGCTGGATATGGTCATCGGGATCATCGCGGATGCGATGGAGATCGACCGGGACGATCTGAAACGCAGGCGGGCGGAGAGCGTCCACAACGTGAAAGCCACCAACGGTCTTATCTCGCTGGAGAAGCGGGCGCGCGCCGCCGAGGAACCGAACTGGGATGGTGACCAATGGCAAGACTGATTCTGAAAAGCCCCTATATCAAAAGCAAGGGCGGCGCGGCCGGGTACCTGCGCTACATTGCAACCCGGGAGCGGGTAGAAATTCTTCCGGATGACCGTCCGCCCACACGCAAGCAGGAGCAGCTCATCGCCAAGCTGGTGAAGGACTTCCCCGACACCAAAACCCTCTATGAGTATGCGAGCTACCAGGCCAAGCCCACCAAGGCGGCGGCCTCTGCGTTCCTCACCCTGGCGCTGGAATCCAACTGGGACGCGCTCCGTCAGTCGGAGCAGTATCTGAAGTATATCGCCACCCGGCCGCGGGCGGAGCGGCTGGGTTCCCACGGGCTGTTCGGCGACAGCGACGGCGTGTCGCTGGAAAAAGCGATGGAGGAACTGGAGCAATACACCGGAAATGTGTGGACGCACGTCCTCTCTCTCAAGCGGGAGGACGCGGCGCGTCTGGGCTTCGACAACGCCGCGGCGTGGAGAAATCTCATCCGCGCTCACCGCAACGAGATCGCGGCGGCGATGAAAATACCGCCCGCGGACTTCCGCTGGTACGCCGCCTTCCACGACGAGGGCGAGCATCCGCACATCCACATGATGGCCTGGTCTGCCACGCCTGGACAAGCCTACCTCTCCAAAGAGGGCATCCGACAGATCAAGTCCAGGCTGACCAACGACATCTTCCGGGACGAGATGCTCCACCTCTACGAGCAGAAGTCGGCGTCCCGGGACGAGCTGGTGCGGCAGGCCCGGCGGGCCATGCTGGAGCTGGTGCAGGCGATGCAGGGCGGTCTGTGCGACCACCCGGAGGCCGAGCAGCTCATGCAGGAGCTGGCAATGCAGTTTGGAACGGTCAAAGGCAAGAAAACCTACGGCTACCTTCCCAAGCGGCTCAAGGGGCTGGTGGACGAGATCGTGGACCAGATGGAGCGACTCCCCATCGTGCGCCAGTGCTACGACCAGTGGCTCCTGCTCCAGGGCAAAGTGGATGGCTACTACCACGACACGCCCCGGGAGCGGCTCCCGCTGTCCAAGGAAAAGGAGTTCCGGCAGATCAAAAACGCCGTCATCTGGGAAGCGGAGCGGCTGCGTCTGGGCCAGATCACCTTCGAGGACCAGGACGTGGGCCAACAGGATGAGCCGGAGCAGTTCCAAAATGCGTCCTATGCGTACTGGACGCTGCAGGAGGTCATCCGAAATGAAGAGCTGACGCTGGAGGAGCGGAGCGGCGCGGTATCGGAGCTGGAGAAGCTGGCGAAGGGCGGCGACCGCTACTCGCAATACCTGCTGGGCAAGCTCTGGCGGGACGGCCCTCTGCTGATCCCCGATGGGGTGAACGCCCGGTATTGGTTCGAGCAGGCCGCCCGACAGGGGCATTTGGCGGCGCAGTACGCCCTCGCCAAGCTGTTTCTTTCTGACGATCTGGAGGTACGGGACACCGAACGGGGCGTGGACTGGCTGCGCACCGCCGCGGCAGGCGGAAACAGCTGGGCCATGTACCGCCTGGGCAAGGAGCTGCTCCGTGGCGAAATCACGGAACAGGACACGGTGGGCGCGGTGGAGTGGCTCACCCGATCCGCCGAGGGCGGAAACCCCTACGCCCAGTATCTGCTGGGCAAGCTGTACCTCACAGGAAAGGAAGTGCCCCGGGATGAGGCGCAGGCCGTCCTCTGGCTGACCCGGTCGGCGGAGCAGGGAAACGAATACGCCCGGTACCTTCTGGACCACAGGGAGGAACAGCGCCCGCCCGATGTGATGCTGGCGGTGACCCGGCTGCTCTACCACATGAGCCGGATCTTCCAGGACAACTCCCTGCCCAGATCCCGCCCCGGCGGCATCCAGATCGACCGCAAGCGGCTCAGAAAGCTGCGGGAGAAGAAAATCGCTCAAGGCCACAAGTCGGATGACCATGAGGAACAGCAGCCCGAAATGACCATGTGAGCGGCGCAGAAAATGGGCCGCAAAACAAGGAATAAAATCCCTTCCGCGGGAAGGGTAGAAAGGAATCCGATGAAACGATCCAAGTATAACTCTTTCAATGAACTCCCCCTGATGCTGACCGTGCAGGATGTGGCCGATGTGCTGGGTATCGGGCTGGCCCACGCCTACGAGGTGGCTCACCGGAAGGATTTCCCCACCATCACCCTGGGCAGCCGGATCATCGTCCCCCGGGATAAGCTCATGGCGTGGATCGAGGAGCAGGCGGCCAGAAAGACGGAAATATTTTAGTAGCTATTCCCAGGATTCTGTGGTATTTGTTTGTGTTGCCGAAAGGAGGGACAAACAATGGCAAAGAAACGAGCAAACGGCGAGGGCAGCATCCGCAGAAAGCCCAACGGCCGCTGGGAGGGCAGATACACCCTGGGGATCGATCCCGTCACCGGCCGGGCCATCCAGAAAAGTGTGTCCGCCAAGACACGGGCCGAGTGCAAGGAGAAGCTGGACCGGGCCATCCGGGACAACCGGGGCATCCCGATGAACCACAACGAGGACTACACCGTGGCAGAGTGGTGCAGGCTGTGGTTCGAGACCTACAGCAAGCCGGTGATCCGCCCCAACACCGCCAAGACCTACGCGAATATCATCGAGAATCACATCGTGCCGGCCATCGGGATGGTCAAACTCAAGCGACTCACTGCCATCCAGATCCAACAGATGTACAACGATTCCAAGGCCCGCGGGCGGGTGCAGCGGTTTGAAACACAGACCAATACGGCCCTGTCCGGCAGTACGGTCCGGCGCATCCACATGGTGCTCTCTTCGGCGCTGAAGCAGGCGGTCAAGGAGCGGATCATCCCGTACAATCCCTGCGACAACTGCCGCATCCCGCGCAAAGAGCACAGGGAGATGACCATCATCCCGCCGGAGAAGCTGGGGGTGTATCTCCGGGAGGCAGAGAAGTACGGCGTCCTGCCCATGTTCTTCCTGGAGCTGTCCAGCGGCCTGCGGCGGGGGGAGCTGCTGGCGCTCCTGTGGGATGACCTGAACGTGAAGGATCGCATCCTCTCGGTGAGCAAGCAGGTCACCCGCATCGACGGGGAGCTGGTGGTGACCGAGCCGAAGACCAAGAACTCCATCCGCAGGGTGGCGCTGTCCCAGCAGGCGGTGGATATCCTGGTACGGGAGCATGAACAGCACCCCGACAACCCCATCCTGTTCCCATCGCCCCGCACCGGCGGCTACTGGAGCCCGGACGCGGTGTCCAGGATCAACCGCAAGCTGCTGGCAATGGCCGGCATCGAGGAGCACGTGCGCTTCCACGATTTGAGGCATACTTTTGCCACCATGGCACTCTCCAGCGGCGTGGATGTGAAGACCCTGTCCAGTATGCTGGGCCACTTCAGCGCCGGGTTTACCCTGGATACCTATACGCACATCACCAACGAGATGCAGAGAGGTGCGGCGGAGAAGATCGGCGGCTTCATGGAAACGGCCACGGCCAGACCGGAACCCGAGCCGCCCGACCCGCCGGAGGAGAGCCGGTGCAAGGTGATCCCGTTCGAGAGAGTGGGGTAAAAACAAAGAATGCCCAAGGGACGAAAGTATGTCCCTTGGGCATTGCAATTTGAGTATCGGACAGAAATAAAAGGTCAAAGGGCGGCGGAACATTCAAAGTCATCCGCTACAATCTCGACTGTATCGTCGGCGGAGTTTTTATCGTTGGAGAAGTCTCCTTCAAAAAACCATTTGTAAGCTCGAACACTAATTGCTTTGGTTTCCACCAAATCAAGGCCGCCGCCGATAACGGCACCAACACCAGGGACGAGCTTCCCTAAGTTGATAATGCCCTTGCTTCCGAATTTGGTGATGAATCTAAATCCTACTTTCTGGTTGATCTTTGTTAAAACCTTTCCCGGGATCTTCTTAATCAAACCATTCGCGAATTTTACCCCAAACTTGATTCCTGCCTGTTTAACCAGTTCATTTACAGCTACACCAGCAAGACAGGCGTACACAAATGTCTGAGTTTGGTCGCTGTTCAGTTCAAAGCCGGCCATATATGCGGTGCAGGCGATCATGCGCATCTGCACATACAAAACACTGCCAATATTAGCGGGCAAGGTAACAGGCATCGTAATGATTCCGCCAAATCCAGTAATGAACCCAGAGGTAGTGCATTTGATAATTTGATTATTGATCATGGCCTTGCATGCCTGCTGATTGGTGGGATATTTGTCTAAATAGTCGTTGGCCAATTCCGCTACAGATGGACTCACATAGGGAACGCCATTCAGACATTTTTCGTAGCAGCTGTCAAGAAGCGCCATAATATCTTCTTGAGAAATGCCCTTCTTCTCTTTGCTCACAACACACTCACTCCAAAGCTGATTTTTGAATCAAGGATTTGCTTGCTCAAAATTCAAAATCATTATATCGAACATGAACAAAAAACTCAAGAATTTATCGGAATCCACGACAGCAATATAGGCATTTCTCCCGTTAGGGATGGGTTAGGGATTTGGTGGTTTCGGCGGCACCTCTACCTCGAGTGCCCGTCGCTTTCCTGCCCCTAAAATCACCGCGGAACAGCAATCGCCAAAACCGCAAAAATCGAACTAAAAACACAGAAAAACCGCCTGTTTAGGCGGTTTTTCCAAGAAAGGTGGTCCGAGTGACAGGATTCGAACCTGCGGCATCCTGCTCCCAAAGCAGGCGCGCTACCAACTGCGCTACACCCGGATATGAAGTTGTGGGGTGGCCCGGGCGTATTCTCCCAAAGCAAACGTGCTACCAGCTGCATTACACCCGGATATGTAGTTTACCAGCATAACAGGTATTATTATAATATATATCACCAAGGATTGCAAGCATCCAATCAAATATGTTATGATGCTCTTTGTGAGGTGAATAAATCGATGCGAATGAGAAAAAAGCCCAACCTGGCTCCCCGGATGGAGCGGTGTGCCCGTGTCCTGATCTCTGATCCTGCTGCCCTGCGGGGCCGTTGGATGAGCCTGATGCCCCAAGCAAGCGTTCTCTACCTGGAACTGGGCTGTGGTAAGGGGCGTTTTACTGCCGAGACCGCCGCACAAAATCCCCAGGCCCTCTACATTGCAGTGGAACGGGTACCTGACGCTATGGTTATCGCCATGGAGCGGGTATGCGCCATGGATCTGCACAATGTCTTCTTTATCGACGGCGATGCCGCCGACCTGACTGAGCTCTTCGCCCCCAGCGAGGTGGACCGCGTCTACATCAACTTCTGCGATCCCTGGCCCGGCAACCGGCACGCCAAGCGCCGCCTGACCCACCCTGATTTTCTGCTGCGCTACCGTCAAATCCTTTCCCGGAAGGGTGAGATCCACTTCAAGACAGATAACCATGATCTGTTTGAGTGGTCCCTGTTCCAGTTCCCCAAGGCGGGGTTCCAACTCTCCCAGGTCACCCGTGATCTCCATGCCAATGGTATCTGCGGCGTCATGACCGACTATGAGGAAAAATTCCACAACCTGGGCACCCCCATCAATCGGTGCGTAGGTTCCATCGCTCCCCTGCCTGTCTCCCACAAAAACGCAGAGCCATAACCATCAGGGCCTGCCGCAACGAGCGGCAGGCCCTGATTCCTTTATCCACGATAGCGGTGGTAACCACGTCCCTTTTGTCCTCCATAACGGCGGCGGCGTCCTCTGGTAGCAATGCGATAAACAATCAATACGATCAAGGCCAGCACTACAAGGCAGACGACAAGAGCGATCCAACCTACCAGGTTCAGCCCTTTCAGCAGGCTCACCGGATTCAGGGACGCCTCCTCCACCTTGCGTCCCTCTGGTGCGGCATAGCGGCTGTCCACCGTACCCATGGACTGGAGGTAAGTGGCCAGAGCATACCACTCCTTCAGTTCCGAGCCATTAGGAGTATAAATGATTTGGTCCTCAAAATTGGTCACCGGGTTGCCCTGAGCATCCTTGGGCGTAATGGTCAGAATACCAAAGGACTGGTCATTGACCGTACCCAGCATCTGGCCGGTATACAATCCGGTCACCACCCGGTAGAGCTTGTCGTCCTCCAGCGGCACGGTGGTACCGTCAGGCAGCACCTGGGCATAGTCATTTACCCGATTGAGGATGATCCGATAGGGGTTCCAGGTCCAGGTCATTCCCGAACCATAAATCTGGGCGGCGGGCATCAAGCCGGTCACAGAAGCGTCTACCTCAAAGGCATCCCTCAGTTCCCGGCCGGTGATCCACACCGAGATCAGCGGATAGCCAGGGGTACCGTCAGCGCCGGAGCCCAGAGAGGAGACGTTAAACACATCCGATGTGGTGATCTCCCCAGCAGAGAAGGACTCCCGGATCACGCCCGCTGCCACCACGGCGAAATCCACCGGCACATAGTCCTCCCCCTCTGCCCGCTGAACAGCATAGATGTAGGAGTCGGCAATCAGATTGCCCAAGGTATCCTCCTTATGCTCCTTGCCGAACTGGGAGATGGGGGTAAAGTCAAACTCCGACCGGGCCAGCACCTGATTGAAGGTCAGTCCGAACCGGGAGAGGTACTCCTCTTCGATGATAGGCTGAAAGGACTGGGCCAACCGCTCCATCTCAGTATTAGCCGTCACTGTCTCGTCCACCGGCACCAGCCGGTAATCATAGTCAGTGACAGTACCGGCATCGTCCAGTTCCAGAGCCAGCACACCCAGATTAGTGGTATACTCTCCGCAGGAGACAATCAGGGTATCATTGACCTGAATCGGCTTCTCCAAGGTAGAGTGGGTGTGGCCGGAGATGATCACGTCAATGCCGTCCACCGCACGGGCCAGCTCATAGTCCTCCCCTTTTCCGCCGTCAGTGCCGGTGTGGGAGAGACACACGATCACAGAGGGGCCTTCCAGCTGGGCCAGTTCCGCTTCCAGGGCCGCCACCTCTCGCCGGGCAGCATCGGCCACAGGCTCAAATTCCATGCCCGACATGGGAGCGCAGGCATCCGCGTCCTCCCCCATCAGGCCGAAAATACCGTAGTTGATCCCGCCTCGGGTGAGGATGATGTGATCCTGCACGCCGTAGTGCTCCATGGCCTGGATCAGTTCCTGACTCCCAGCCCCGTCCAGCACCGTACCGTTGGACTGCACAATGGCGGGCACCCGGCTTCCGCTGGCGGCTGCCGTCTCCAGCATCTGAGCCAGGCCGGAGGCACGGTAGTCAAATTCATGGTTGCCCAGGGTGGTCACATCATACCCCATAGCCCCCAGTGCCTTCAGTTCCGGCGCCTGGGTGGCATAGATGGTTTGAAACAGGGTTCCCATAGAAAAATCGCCGCCGTCCACCGTAATGGCGTCAGGGTATTTGACCCGCTCCAGCGCAAGAAGGGTTGCCAGACGGGTATAGCCACCATATTCCCCGCCATCTTCCGAAGGCGCAGGATAAAAATGGTCATGGGTATCGTGGGTGAACAGAATCACTGCGTCGTGGCTGCTCTCAGCCGCTCCCCAGGCCGGACAGATGGAGATCAACAAAATAAGGGTCAGAACTGTCAAAAAAAGCCGTTTCAGGCCATGATGCACCATAATACTCCCTCCTTGTCCCCATTCTGCCATAATTCCAATGAAAAGGAAAGCAAAAAATAGTCTGGATTTTTTCTTCTGTTTTCTACTTGACATTGGGCTACTCCTTTGATATACTGTTTGGGCACAATAAAGCAGGAAGGTACCTCCGTCCTCACCTCCAGCATCAGCAAAGAGGTCAACATGGTCAGCGGCGCGCCGTGTGTTCGGCGTGGCTGTTCTGTTGTGGCGCGGGTACCGGAATGCGGTAACCGCGTTTTTGTATGCAGCAAAGAATTGGAGGTGCTTTCGTATCAGCAAACAGGGTCATCAGATCAACGAAGAGATCCGCGACAAAGAAGTCCGGCTCGTTTCCGACAGCGGCGAGCAGCTGGGTATCATGTCCGCCCGTGAGGCGCTGGAGCGCGCCATCGAGCAGAATCTGGACCTGGTGAAGATCTCTCCCAACGCCGTGCCCCCCGTGTGCAAGCTCATGGACTATGGTAAGTACAAGTTCGAGCAGACCAAGCGGGAGAAAGAGGCCCGGAAAAATCAGCACGTCGTGGAGATCAAGGAAGTCCGTATGTCGCCGGGCATTGACGTGAACGATTTTAACGTCAAGCTCCGTAACGCCCAGAAGTTCCTGAGCCAGGGCAATCGGGTGAAGGTCACCGTCCGCTTCCGCGGCCGTGAAATGGCCCACACCGATATCGGCAAGGGCCTGCTGCTCAAGTTTGCGGAACAGTGCAGCGAGGTGGCCGCGTTGGATAAGGACCCCAAGCTGGACGGACGGCATATGTCCATGTTCCTCTCTCCCAAGGTTGCCAAGGACGGCAAAAAGTCCTGATGCAATCCCCTGAAATCCAAAGACAAAGGAGTTAACCACCATGCCTAAACTGAAAACTCACTCCGGCGCGAAGAAGAGATTCAGCCTGACCAAGTCCGGCAAGGTCAAGCGCGCCCATGCCTTCAAGTCCCACCTGCTCAACGGCCACGGCAAGGACACCAAGCGTAAGAGAGGCCTCCGCGCCGGCGCTTATGCGGACAAGACCAACGAGCCCGCCATCAAGCGCATGATCCCCTACAAATAAGATAATTCCGATTTTACCTTAACATAGGAGGCTTTTTACAATGGCAAGAGTGAAAGGCGCGATGATGACGCGCAAGAGAAGAAATAAGATCCTCAAGCTGGCCAAGGGCTACTGGGGTGCCAAGAGCAAGCACTTCAAGATGGCCAACGAGCAGGTCATGAAGTCCCTGACCTACGCCTACACCGGCCGTCGGCTGAAGAAGCGTGACTTCCGCTCTCTGTGGATCACCCGTATCTCCGCCGCCTGCAAGATGAACGGCATGAACTACTCCACCTTTATGAACGGCCTGAAGAAGGCTGGCGTGGAGATCAACCGCAAGATGCTGGCCGAGCTGGCTGTCAACGACAAGGCCGCTTTCACCGCTCTGACCGAGATGGCCAAGGCTCAGCTGGCCTGAGTTTGAATCCAAAATTCCTGTGTTCCTCTTCGGAACACAGGAATTTTTTTATGCCCTTGACAAAACCAGTCTAACGGGATAGACTACAAGCAGGAAGTCTATCCCATTAGACAAAGGAGGTTCCTATGGAGACGCCCAAAATTTTTGAAAGCGAATACCGGTTCTGTCTCATTCTCTGGGAGCACGAACCGGTAACATCCACAGAGCTGGTAAAGCTGTGTCAGGCCCAGCTGGGCTGGAAGCGCACCACCACCTACACCGTCATCAAGCGTTTGGGGGAGCGGGGCGTGCTGAAAAATCAGGACGGGCTGGTGACCGCCCTGATCTCCAGGGAGGACGCCCAGGTGTCCGAGCTGGATGAACTGATGGAGAAGAAGTTCCAGGGCTCCCTTCCCGCCTTTCTGTCTGCCTTCGCCCGCAGACAGTCTCTGACCGAGAAAGAGGTAGAGGAAATCCGCCGCATCATCGAAAAATAAGGAGGTCCTGCCATGGAAGAGCTGTTCCTAACCCTGGTCAACCTCAGTCTCACCGCCAGCTGGCTGGTACTGGCGGTACTGGTGCTGAGACTGCTCCTGTGGAAAGCCCCCAGGTGGAGCTTCTGCCTGCTCTGGGGCCTGGTGGCCCTTCGCCTGATGTTTCCCTTTTCCCTGGAAAGCCCTTTCAGCCTGGTCTCCAGTACCCAGCCTCTGCCCCGGGAGATCCTTCACACCGCCACGCCTCAGATCCAAAGCGGCATTCCAGCCGTCAACAGCGCCGTTAATCCCATCCTGCAAGAGGCTCTGGCGCCAGCTGCGGGGGCCAGCGTCAATCCCACCCAGGTCTGGTCCTTCCTGTTGTCCCGGATCTGGCTGGCGGGGATGGTATTGCTGCTGCTCTACGCCCTGGTCAGCACCCTGCTGCTCAAGCGACGGCTGGCTACCGCCACCCTGCTGGAGGACAATATCAGGCAGAGCGAGCAGGTGGGTTCCCCCTTTGTACTGGGCCTGTTCCGCCCGGTCATCTATCTGCCTTACCACATTGCGGAGCAGGACCTGACCTATGTACTGGCCCACGAACGGACCCATATCCGCCGTCTGGATCACTGGTGGAAGCTGCTGGGCTTTGTACTGCTTGCAATCTACTGGTTCAATCCTCTCATGTGGGTGGCCTATCTGCTGTTCTGCCGGGATCTGGAGGGTGCCTGTGATGAGAAAGTCATCCGGGTCCTGAACTCGGAAGAACGGCGAGGCTACTCCACCGCCCTGCTGAATTGCAGCATCCGCCGCCGGCCCGTGGCGCCCTGTCCCCTGGCCTTTGGAGAAGCTGGGGTAAAGAGCCGGGTGAAAGCGGTGATGCACTACAAGAAGCCCGCCTTCTGGGTGGTGGTCATCGCCCTCGCTGCCTGCGTCATTGCCGCTCTGTGTTTTCTGACCAGTCCCAAGGAGCCCACCGTTTACGATGTCTTAACTCAGGACGGCTATGAGATTCTGGGGCAGGAACAGGCGTATCTGACCCTGACCGTACCCAAATCTGTTCTGACAGACGACTGCTATACCGGCGAGGGCCACACCTTTGCCAACAGCCAGGTGGTGGTCTGGCAGGATGATGCCACCACCATCTATCTCCATAATGTCATGCCTTCCAACGAAAGCGCTGAACTGCTGTATATGACCTTTGACTGCTCCTACCGTTTCTCCAACTATGGCAGTTTTGTCACCCCATTGCAGGCAACAGAAGATTCCTCCGTCAGCCCCCAGATCCTTTTGAGAAGCAAGATCCTCAGAGACGAGACGACCATCTACCCAGACGCCCTTGACCTGCGCGGTTACGGCCCCGACACCCAGTTTACCTTCTATGTGTCCAAAGAGGCCTGCATGGCCGCTCAAGATACTCTTATGATTAACATAATATGCAACCAGGTCCAGTATACAAAAGAGGGTTATAAAATATCCGGGAACCAGCCCTCCCCCGCCGGTCTCTACCTCTATGAGGGGGATGGGTTCGGCGGCGATTTTACCATCAGCCTCCGGGCGGACGGCTCTTTCACCTACTATGAAGGACACTTGAGCAGCTATATCGGGGCGGGCCAGTGGTCTGTCTCCGGCGATGTTCTCACCCTGGAGGATAAGACCGGCGTTTCCAAGGTCAACCATTTCCGCATAGAGGGGAACGACCTGATCTTCCAGGCAAACGGTTCCACTAATTTCATCTATGTGAAGGTGGCCGATGGAGCAGTCTTTTCTAAAAATAGTAAGTCCTCGATTCCGGCGGACACCGCCACCAAATGGTTTGACTATACCACCGCCCCCGGCGAAATGGATTGGGATGGGGAACTGACCATCACCCACACGGCCTTCCCCGATGTAACCTTCCGCTACACACCAGAGGAGATCACAGCGCAGCAAAAGCGAGAGGAAACACCGGTCCAGCTGATTTCCGGTATGCCTATCTGGAGCACCTATTTCTGCGATCTCAACGGTGATGGCCTGCCGGAACTGTGCGCCACCCTCAGCATGGGGTCCGGCATCGTAGATACCCGGATCATGGTTTGCGACTATGCCAACGGCCGCACCTATGAGCTGGAGGACCGGATGAACTATGACTATGCCCTTCGGTTTGACCCGGACAGCGCCCTGCTGTATGTGGACAGGACGCCCTATGGAAGGCGGGAACCCGATCAGTCTGGCCTGTTGACGCTGGAGGACTCCATCCTCACATACCACAATCAGTCCCCCAATTAGCAACAAAAAATGGCCTGCAAGTGATTCCACTCACTTGCAGGCCGTTTTTATGCTAAAGTCTGCATCCTGGTACACAGCTTTTCCATCAGGGCGCTGTTGTGGCTGACGATCACCAGCCCCAGGTTGCGCTTCTCCGCCTGCTCCAGCAGGAAGGTCCAGATCTGGGCCTGGGTAATGAGATCCAGCATGGCACTGACCTCGTCGCACAGCAGGTAGCGTACCCCGGGCCGCAGGGCCCGGGCAATGCAGAACCGCTGGAGTTCACCACCGGACAGCTCCGTGGGATACCGCTCCAGCCAGCCAGGCTGGATGTGAAGGGCCTCCAGCAGTCCCTCCTCCACTGGTCCACCTTCTTCTAACGTATCTCCCAGCTTCATCAGCGGGTCCACCGCCGTCTCCGGGTGCTGCCAGATCATCTGTACCGGGCAGATGCCCCGGTATTCCTTCAACGGCTTGCCGTCCACCAGCACCGTGCCGCTGTCTGGCTTCTCATAGCCCGCCAGCAGTTTACATAAGGTTGTCTTCCCCCGTCCGCTGGGGCCCAGCAGCCCAAGCCGCTCCCCCGGCTCCAGCGTCAGGTCGATGCAGTCCAGCACCGGCTCTTTTCCCTTCCGGCGGTAGCCAAAGGTCAGATTCTTTGCCTCCAGACTCACAGCTGTTCCCCTCCTTCCGGATATAAGCAGCGCACCAGGCCGCCGTCCAGCTCCCGATAGGGCACCGGACCCAGGCATTCAGGCCGCCCCTTGGGGCAGCGGGGTGCAAAGGGGCACCCCTTCCCTACCTCGCCTGGCCCGGGCTGGGCGCCGGGGATGGGGACAAAGCCATTCTGGGGCAGCGCCTGCCAAAGAGCCCTGGTGTAGGGATGGCGCAGTTTCCCCGCCTCAAAATCGGCGGCATTGGCCTCCTCCACTGTCTCACCGGCGTAGAACACCCCTACCCGGTCGGCAATGGTGAGGGCCAACTCCAGGTCATGGGTGATGAGGAGCACCCCCGCGCCGCCGTCGGCCAGCTCCCGGAAGTGGCCCAGCACCCGTTTGGCCGCCCGGGCATCCAGACCGGGGGTTGGCTCATCGGCAATGACCAGCTTGGGGGTTGCCGCCGCCGCGGTGGCGATGAGCACCCGGCGGGCCATGCCGCCGGACAGCTCAAAGGGGTAGCGTTCTTCGGTGTCCACCCCCAGGCCGTACCGCTCCAGCACCGCCCGGCTGGCCTCCCGGGCGCTCTGGTCCCGGCGCCCCTTGCGGATCTGAGGCCCCACCTTCATCAGCGGGTCCAGATAGGTCACGCCCTGTGGCACCAGGACGATCTCTTTGCCCCGCACTGCCCTCGCCCGTTTGGGGGTGAGGGGCTGGCCCAGGAAGGTGATCTCTCCGGCCATATGGCTGTTATAGGGCAGGATGCCCAGGATTCCGTGGGCCAGCAGGCTCTTACCCGAACCGCTTGAGCCCACCACCGCCACCACCTGACCGGGCCGGATGGTGAGGGATAAATCCTGAATCACCGGCAGCAGCATCTGTTTTGTGCCCCGTCCATACTGGGTGAAGGAGATGGATAGGTCTTTGACTTCCAAAATCGGTTCCAACTCCATCCCTCCTTACCTATGTACGCTGGCAGGATTCAGCAGCTTCCGCAGCTGCTCGCCCATGGCCGCAAAGAGCACCACCACCAGCACCAGGCTCAAGCCGGGAAACACCGCCAGCCACCACTTTCCGGTTGTAAGATAGCTCATGCTCTCCGACAAAATCACGCCGATGGCAGGCTGCTCCGGCGACAGGCCGAAGCCCAGGAATGTGACGCTGGCCTCATGAAGGATGGCGTGGGGGAACTGAAGCACCAGTCCGGTGAGGAACTGGGGCAGCAGATGGGGCAGCAGGTGCCGCCGGGCAATGGTCAGCCGGGACACTCCCAGCTTTTCCGCCGTGCGGACATACACCGCGCCCCGCAGCTGTAGCACCTCACCCCGGATGACCCGGGCCAGAGAGGGCCAGTGGCTGAGGGCCACGCCGGCCACCACGCCCACGAATCCCTTGCCGAACGCCAGAGAGATGAGCATGACCAGCAGGATATGGGGGATACCCATGACCAGATCGATACACCAGGAGATCACCGCGTCCACCCAGCCGCCAAACACAGCGGAGGCCACACCCAGCACCAGGGCAATGACGGCGCTGACGGCGGCAGTCAAAAGGCCGATGCGGATGCTGAGGGACAGTCCGGTGAAGGTGCGGGAGAGCATATCCCGGCCCATCCAGTCGGTGCCGAAGAGGAACTGTCCACAGGGGGGCAGATTCTTGCGGGTAAAGTCGGTAACCATGGCCTGCCCACTCAGCAGGCCGCCAGCCACCGCCACGGCGCACAGCACCACAGCGGCGGCAATCAACAGAAAGAGGGCATTTTTTCGCCCGTTCCAATGTCTCATTTCCGGGCCACCCCCCTTCTGATCTTGGGGTCCACCACGCCGTAAAGCAGATCTGCGATCAGGTTGCCGCCGAATACGATGGCGGCGCTCACCACCGTGATGCCCAGCAGCAGGGGCAGGTCGGAGCCCAGACCGGCGTTGACCGCGGCCTGGCCCAGACCGGGGTAGGAAAATACCTGCTCCACCAGCACCGAGCCGCCGAAGATCTCGCTAATGGAGGCAAATTGCAGGGTGATGGCAGGCAGGGCCACGTTGCGCAGGCCGTGGCGCAGGACGATGGAACCTTTGGACTCCCCTCTGGCCCGGGCGAAGAGCACATAGTCGCTCTCCATAATGTCCGCCATCTTCTCCCGGGTGTGCATGGCGATATTGGCCACGCCGGTGATACTCAGGGTAAGGGCGGGCAGGAAGGCGTGGTAAAGCCGGTCGGCCAGGGTAACGCTGGCGGCGTCCGCCCCGATGGGCACCGACAGGCCGATGGGGAACAGCCCCAGCCACACGGAGAAGATCACCAGCAGCACCAGAGCCAGCCAGAAGGCGGGGGTGCTGGAAATGAGCCAGCAGTAGCCCCGGATCAGCTTATCCACCAGCTTTCCCCGGTTGGCGCCGGCGATGACGCCCAGTGTCAGTCCCAGCACACCGGAGATCACCCAGGCGAAGGCCATTAGCCACAGGGAACTCTGCAGCCGCTGGCCAATCACCTGACTCACCGGCTGGCGGTAGAGCAGCGAGGTGCCCATATCCCCCCGGACAAAGTCACCCAGCCAGCCCAGATACCGCTCCACCGGAGGAGTATTGACTCCCCAATACTCCTCCAGCTTGGTGATCTGCTCCTGGCTCATGGTGCCCAGGGCCGCCTGGCCCACATTGGTCTGAAGGGGGTCCAGCGGAGAGGCCGACATGAGCAGAAAGGCGGCCAGACTGACCCCCAGCAGCAGCAGGACCATGCGGATCAATTTTTTGCCCGTGAACATCAGGCGGTGTTTCAAGGGAATTCCTTCTTTCCGGTGGGTATCAGAGGGATGGGCATAGATTCCAAACCGTTCCCCTCATCCGTCACGGCTTCTCCGCGACACCTTCCCCCAGGGGAAGGCTTTCTAAATCAACCCCAGCTCCACTGATCCACGTTGTTGACGATGGACCAGCCATGGCCGTGGGGGTGGATCTTCTGCTCGGCCACCTGAAGACCGTTCCGTACCCAGTACAGGTGGCTCACATTCACCAGCCATACCCAGGGGATGTCCCCGTCCTGGGTAACGCCGGTGGCGCCGTCCCACTGGGCCTTCTGCCACAGCGCATAGGACTCCTCCAGATCGGAGCACTGGAGGGCCTGGTCCATGTAAGAATCCACAGTGGAATTGGCATAGGGGGAATACTGGGCGGTGCCGGTATCCCCGATGGTGTGATAGATGTTATAGAGCTCCATGGGAGTATGGGCGCCCCAGCCCCAGATGAGAGGCTCCGTCCGGGCCCGGTCGTAAGCAGTATCCCAGCCCACGCCCTCCAGAGTACAGGAAATCCCCAGTTCCCACAACTGGTTGGCAAAGTCGGCGCACAGGGCCTGACGCACCGAGTCGCCGGCAGAATAGAGCAGGTTCAGCGTGGCCTTCACACCGTCCTTTTCCCGAACGCCGTCAGCCCCCATGATCCAGCCCGCCTCATCCAGCAGGGCTGCGGCCCCCTCCCGATCGTACTCCACTTCGGAGGCCGGATTATACCAGGGCATCTGATCGCACACGCTGTAGGCGGGGGTTCCGTAGCTGTTGAGCACGTTGTCGATCATCTCCTGCCGGTCGATGCCGATGTTGATGGCCCGACGCACCAGTACGTCGCCAGTGAGGGTACCCTCGATGACCGGCAGATTGAACCCCCGGTTGTCCACACTGTCATAGGCCGCCAGGCTATAGCTGGTAGGCTTCTGGTCTGCATAGGTAGCAGAGGTATAGGCCAGGTCCACCCGGCCGGCCTGGACCGCCAGGAATGCGGCGTCCTCCGCCATGAAGAGGATGGTCACCCGCTTCATTTTGGGAGCCTCGCCGTAGTAGTCGGGATTGGCCTCCAGAATCACCTGCTGACCCTTGTCCCACTGCTTGAGGATATACCGGCCGGAGCCAATGGGATTGGAGCCGTAAGTGGTGGCATCGTACGCGTGCTCAGGTACGATGCCCACGATGGCCATGGTGTAGGGCCAGATGGAGAAGGGGGTGACCATGTGGAATACCACCGTGGTATCGTCCACCGCCTCGGCCCGGTCCAGCATGGTAAAGTCATTCACAGAGCTAGCCGCCTTGACGGTATTGTAGGTAAAAGCTACGTCAGAGGCGGTCAGAGGCTCCCCGTCGGTGAATTTCACATCATCCCGGATCTTGACCGTCCAGGTCAGGCCGTCATCGCTGACCTGGATGTCGGTGGCCAAATCGTAGCCGATGGTCAGATCTGTGTTGGTTATCGTCAAAGTGGACTGGATCAGGGGCTCATGGACATGCTCACCGGCGCCCCAGCCGTAGGCGGGATCGAAACCGGCCTCGGGCTCGGAGGTGGTGCCCATGGCAATGACCACGCTGTCCTTGCTGTCCGTTTGAGGGGTGGTGGTGCCAGCTGTATTTCCGCCGCCGCAGCCCGCCAGCATACCGGCGGTCAGGGCCAGGCACAGGATGAGCGTCAGGATTCGTTTCATGGATGGCTCCTTTCCGTTACAGGCTCTTCTTCACTTCTTCCAGCACCACCGCCAGAGGGAGAGCATTGGCCCGAGCAAGGGCGGCAGCGTCCTCATACTCCGGCTTGGCGTGGGAGATGCCAAAGCCCTCCGCCGTCTTGACCCGGACGGCCCCCCAGGGGGTATCCACGCTTTTGCTGCCAGGGGTGAGAAAATACTTCTCGCAGCGGCGAATCCGCAGGCCATTGGTGGTGGTGTGGCGGAGAACAGCCTGGGCCAGCTCCCGCTCCTTCCCCACGTCGCACAGCACAGTGAGCACATGGCCGGGGCGGCCCTTCTTCATGGTGCCGGGAACGGAGTATACGTCCAGAGCACCTGCCGCCAGCAGCTGCTCGGCGGCAAAGGCCAGGGCCTCTCCGGTCATATCGTCGATGTTGCACACCAGCTCCACGATCTCGCCGTTGCCGCCCTCCTGGCTCTCGCCCCAGAAGGCCCGGACGCAGTTGGCCTGCTCAAACTGGCGGGTGCCCACGCCGTAGCCCACCTTTTCCACATTGAGCACCGGCATGGAGCCAAAGGACTGGGCAAAGTGGGCCAGCAGAGCCGCCCCGGTGGGGGTACACAGCTCGCCTTTGATCTCACCGCCGTAGGTGGGCACACCAGCCAGCAGAGCGGCAGTGGCCGGAGCAGGCACCGGCATGATGCCGTGGGCGCAGCGGACAGTGCCGCTGCCCACATGGATGGGGGACACCACGATTTTGTCGGGGTTCAACAGATAGAGGGCGTAGCACACGCCGGCCACATCAGCCACCGCGTCCAGAGCCCCCACCTCATGGTAGTGGACCTCCCCCACCGGGCAGCCGTGGGCTTTGGCCTCCGCCTGAGCGATGGCGTCATATACCGCCTTGGCGTGGGTCTTGACCTCCTCCGGCAGGGGCAGGTGGTCGATCAGGTGAGCAATGTGGCCGGGGGTGGCGTGGTGATGGTGGTGGTGCTCATGGTCGTGATGATGGTCATGGTCATGATCGTGGTGATGGTCATGATCGTGGTGATGGTCATGATCGTGGTGATGGTCGTGGTCATGGTGATGCTCGTGGTCATGATGGTGATGCTGGTCGTGGTCATGATCGTGCTCATGATGATGGAGGTGCTCATCCTCCTCCTCGCCGTGGACGGTGACCTTCATATGGGTGCCGCTGATGCCGCTGGTAACGGCGGAGGCCGCCTCCAGATGAACGCCGGGGAGGCCCAGGCTGTTCATGGTATTCAGGAAACCCTCCTTGTCCTCCAGCAGCTCGTACAGAGCGGACATGAGCATATCGCCCGCCGCACCCATGTTACATTCAATATATAAGGTTTTCATTTTAACCCCTCCATCTGATTGATCATGCTGGCCAGATAGCCCGCACCGAAGCCGTTGTCGATGTTGACTACGCTGCACCCGGAGGCACAGGAGTTAAGCATGGCCAGCAGGGCGGACAGGCCACCGAAGCTGGCGCCGTAGCCCACGCTGGTGGGCACTGCCACCACCGGGCAGTCCACCAGACCGCCCACCACGGAGGCCAAAGCCCCCTCCATACCGGCAACCGCCACTACGCACCGGGCGCTCATCATGGCATCCAGATTGGACAACAGTCGGTGGAGCCCCGCCACCCCTACATCATACAGCCGGGTGACCTTGTTGCCCATTACCTCGGCGGTGAGGGCGGCCTCCTCCGCTACCGGCATATCGCTGGTACCGCCGGTGGCCACCACGATGTGCCCCAGTTCCTGCCGGGGGCCGGGGAAGGCAATGCCCAGTCTGGGGATGGGTCGGTAGTCCAGGGGGACCGACTGCTCCACAATGCGGGCGGCCTCCTCCCCCATGCGGGTGATGAGGATATTTTTACAGCCCCGCTCCCCCATGGCAGCGGCAATACCGGCGATCTGCTCCGGAGTCTTGCCTGCACCGTAAATCACCTCTGCCGCACCCTGGCGCACCGAGCGGTGGAAGTCCACCTTGGCGTAGCCCAGATCCTCGAAGGGCTTGGTTTTTAGCTCCAGCAGGGCGTCCTCCGGACTGGTGTTTCCAGCTGCAACCGCCCGCAGCAGCTCCAGAATGTCATGCTTGTTATCCATACGCTTACCTCCCCTTCAGGTCCAGCAGAACAGCGGAGAAATCTGCCTCCAGTGCCTCCGTGATTGCAGTATGCAGACTGACAGCCTTCTCCATCTGCGCCGCTGGCAGCTGGATGCGGGCGGCGTCCCCCAGCAGCCGCACCCGGAAGTCGGTGAAGCCCAGCTTGAAGAGGGCGTTCTCTCCCCGCTCCACCTTTTCCAGCGCTTCTCTGGTAATGGAAGTTCCAGTTGGCACCCGGGTAGCCAGGCAGGCATAGGCCGGCTTGTCCCAGGTAAACAGCCCCGCCTCTTTGGACATCTGCCGCACCTGATCCTTGGTGATGCCGCACTCCCGCAGGGGGGAGCGCACCTCCAGCTCCCGCAGGGCCTGCATCCCCGGCCGGTCCCCGGCGTCATCCGAGGCGTTGGTGCCGTCCAGCAGCACGGTATAGCCGTCCTCCGCCGCCCGCTTCCACAGAGTGGTAAACAGCGCTCTCTTACAGTAGTAGCACCGCCGGGGGCCGTTGGCCGCCGCCTCAGGCACCGCCAGCACATCTTCCTCCACCACCGTCATGGGCACCTCCAGCTCCTCCGCCAATCTTTTGGCGTCAGCCAACTCAAAGGCGGGCTGAAAGACGGTGTTGACGTAATAGGCCCGCACATCACAGCCGTAGGTCCTGGCCGCCCACAGCAGCATGGCCGAGTCCGTCCCGCCGGAAAAGGCCAGAGCCGCCCGGGGAACCTCCTTGAAAAACTGTTCCAGCGTCATAGCTATACTCCTTCGCAAAAAAGAAGGTATCCGCTCCCTTTAGGGGAACAGATACCTTCCTAGTATCTTTACAATAGGTCAAACCACATACTGGGACATTGGATCTACCCCAGCTCTGGCCAGGTGCTCCGGCTTCCTGCCGGAATTTTGACCGAAATCCCAGTACTATTATAGCTTACCATAGACTATCATCCATTGCAAGCATTTTCTGCTCACTCGGCCCCATCTTTCAGTTCTACAGGTGCCAGTTCGCCCAGCACCTCCCGTACCAACGGAAAGATATGGGTCCCTTTCAGGTAGACCAGACTGAATTCCCGGGATTCATCCAGGCAGTCCAGGTGGAAAAAAGCCAGTTCCGGCTGTCCCGCAGCCACCGGCTCATAGGCAAAGGTGATACCGCCCCCCTCCGCCACAAACCGGGTAATGAGAGAGAACTGGTTGGCGCAGATTACCCGGGAAAACAGCTCCAGGGAATAGCCCCGTTCGGCCAGCACATTCTCCAGAATGCCCCGGGTGCCCGATCCCTCCTCCCGGACGATCATGCACTGGCCCTCCAGCGCCGTCAGGGGAATGGTGCGCCCGGCAAAGGGGTGGTCCCTTCGACACAGACCTACAAATTTGGACCGGCGGAACAGGCGGCTGCCGAACCGGCTCCGGTCGAAGGCCCCCTCGATGAGGGCAAAATCCAGCTGTTCATGCTCCAGCTGCCCCAGCAGGGCGGCGGTATTGTCCACGGAGATTTTCAGATTGCTGTCGGAATGGCGGATATACCGGCCCAGAGCCTCGGCCACTACAAATTCCCCGATGGTTTTTGTGGTTCCGATCCGCACTTCCCTTACCTTTGTCTCCATCAGTTCCTGCTGGAGGCGCTGCTCATTGTAAAGGGCAGTACGGGCATATTCTGCCACCCGCTGAGCCTGAGAGGTGGCATGAAGCTGCCGGCCATCATATACAAACAGCTTGCAGCCATACTTCTCCTCCAGCCCCCGGATCTGCTGGCTTACCGCCGGCTGGCTCATGCACAGCTTCTCCCCTGTTTTCCGGTAATTCATGGTCTCGTACAAGGTCAGAAAGGTTCGGATACGATAGTCTACCATGGTCCGTCACCCCATAATTTTTTTCGATCAATCAATAACTTTTAAAAACTTTATTTTATTATACTGAGGTGCTATACTGATTACAAGCGTAACACAAAAATTTGTCAATAAGGACGGGGAACAAAGATGCGTATTCTGGTCATTGGCGGCGTGGCTGCCGGTACAAAGGCCGCTGCTAAAATCAAGCGGGAGGACCGCAGCGCGGAAGTCATCATTCTGAATAAAGGTCAGGACATCTCCTATGCCGGCTGCGGCCTGCCCTACTATGTGGGCGGCGCCATTGGCAGCCGGGAGGAACTGATCGTCAACACCCCCCAGAAATACGCCGGACTCACCGGCGCTCAGGTGGTCACCGGCTGCGAGGTCACCCATGTGGACCCTGCCGCCAAGACGGTGAGCGGCCTGCGAAATGGTCAGAGCTTCACTGAAAGCTACGATAAGCTGATCATTGCCACCGGCGCCGCTCCCGTAGTGCCCGATATGCCGGGCAAGGATCTGCCCGGCGTGTTCCCCATGCGCACCCCCGACGACGCCGTAGGTCTGCGGGATTATGTGGCCGCCAACAGCTGCCGCCGTGCCGTGGTGGCCGGCGCCGGCTTCATCGGCCTGGAGATCGCTGAGAACCTGCTCTCCCAGGGTCTGGACGTGACTGTGGTGGATTTTGCCGATCAGATCATGCCCAGCGCCTTTGATCCCGAGATGGCTGACTTTGCCCGCCGGAAGCTGAAAGAAGCGGGTATCCGCGTAGTTACCGGCCAGCGCATCCAGTCCGTTACCGGCACCGACAAGGCCACCGGCATCGTCACCGACGGCGGTGCCATTGCCGCTGACGTGGTGGTGCTGTCCATCGGCGTGCGCCCCGCCACCGACTTCCTGAAGGATACCGGCATCGAACTCTTCAAAGGCACTGTGGTGGTGGACAAGGAGATGCGTACCAACCTGCCCGACATCTACGCCGCCGGCGACTGCGCCATGGTGTACAACCATCTTACCGGCAAGCCCCAGTGGTCTGCCATGGGCTCCACCGCCAACATCACCGCCCGTGCGCTGGCCAAAACCATCACCGGTACCGCCACTCCCTACGGCGGCTGCCTGGGCACCGGCGTGGTGAAGCTGCTGCCGCAGCTCAACGCCGGACGCACCGGTCTCACCGAGGCCCAGGCCAAGGCCGAGGGCTTTGATCCCATCACTGCGGTGTGCGCCTGCGACGACAAGGCCCATTACTATCCCGGCGCCTCCAGCTTCCTCACCAAGCTGATTGCCGACCGCAGCACCCGCAAGCTGCTGGGCATTCAGGTCATCGGGTCCGGCGCGGTGGACAAGATGGTGGACATTGCTGTTGTCGGCCTGTCTGCCGGTCTGACCATTGACGCCTTTAACGATCTGGATCTGGCCTATGCCCCCCCCTTCTCCACCGCCATCCACCCCTTTGTCCAGGCCTGCTATGTACTGGAAAATAAGCTGGCCGGTGTGCTGGATTCCTTCACCCCCGCCGAGTATCTGGCCGGCGCTGCCAAGGACTACAAGGTCATTGATGTACAGCCCGCCCCCGCCATCCCCGGCGCCCACTGGGTGGAACTGGGCAAGGTCAACGGTCCTCTGGAGGGGATTGACAAGGACGAAAAGCTGCTACTGGTGTGCAACCGGGGCAAGCGGGGCTACTTCCTTCAGAGCAAGCTGAAGTTCTACGGCTACACCAACACCAAGGTTCTGGAAGGCGGCGTCACCTTCAATCAGGTGAAGGTTCCCCGTCCCGCCGGCGCCGCTCTGCCTCCCACCGAGGTCAAACGCCTCAAGGGTCTGGGCTGCCTGTGGGATAAGCGCACCTCCGACTGCTTCAATGTCCGGGTCATTACCCGCAACGGCAAGTTGACCTTTGCCGAGCACGCCGCCGTGGCCGAGGCCGCTCAGAAGTTCGGCTCCGGCGAGGTCACCATGACCACCCGTCTGACCCTGGAGATTCAGGGTGTTCCCTACGAGAACGTGGAGCCCCTCATCGAGTTCCTCAGCGCCGCCGGTCTGGACGTGGGCGGCACTGGCTCCAAGGTACGCCCGGTGGTGTCCTGTAAGGGTACCACCTGCCAGTACGGTTTGATTGACACCTTCGACCTCAGCGAGAAGCTCCATGAACTGTTCTATAAGGGTTACCACGATGTGTCCCTCCCCCACAAGTTTAAGATCGCCGTGGGTGGCTGCCCCAACAACTGTGTCAAGCCCGACCTGAACGACCTGGGCATCATCGGCCAGCGCCTGCCTGAGCCCGATCGGAACAAGTGCAAGGGCTGCAAGGTGTGCCAGGTCGAAAAGGCCTGCCCCATCCACGCCGTGTCTATGCAGGACGGCAAGGCCGTCATTGACACCAGCGAATGCAACCACTGCGGCCGCTGCCTGGAGAAGTGCCCCTTCGGCGCCTACACCGAGAGTACCTACGGCTATAAAATCTACCTGGGCGGCCGCTGGGGCAAGAAGGTGGCCGCCGGACGTCCCCTGTCCAGGATCTTCACCAGCGAGGAAGAGGTCATCGCCCTGGTGGAAAAGGCCATCCTCTTCTTCCGGGATGAGGGCCAGACTGGCGAGCGCTTCTCCGACACCATCGCCCGCCTGGGCTTCGACTATGTGGAGGATAAGCTGCTCCACGGCTCCATTGACAAGGATACCATCATGAACAAGACAGTGATCGGCGGCGCCAGCTGCTAATCGCCACCCTTACCAAAAAAGTCCCCCGCCTGCTGCCGTATTCCGGCAGCAGGCGGGGGACTTTTGACATTTCGGGCAGTAAAAATGGGCTGCTGCAGGTTTGCAGCAGCCCATTTTTTACAATCAATAAAGCTTGGCGCCAGCGGGAATATGGTCGTCCACCATCAGGCAGTGGAGCTTCTCCTGGCCCTCCTCATAGTGGATGGCGGAGATGATCATGCCGCAGGAGTCGATGCCCATCATCTTGCGGGCGGGCAGATTGGTGATGGCAATCAGGGTCTTGCCCACCAATTCCTCGGGCTCATAGGTGTCGTGGATACCACTGAGGATCACGCGGTCAGTGCCGGTGCCGTCGTCCAGAACGAACTTCAGCAGCTTCTTGCTCTTGGGCACCGCGGTGCACTCCTTCACCTTGACGGCCCGGAAGTCGGACTTGGAGAAGGTGTCGAAGTCCACCTCGTCCTTGAACAGTGGCTCGATCTCCACCTTGGAGAAGTCGATGGGACCGGCCTCGGCGCGGGGCACGTCCACAGAAGCGGCGGGAGCAGCGGCGGTCTTGGGGGCGTCCACCTTCTCCAGGGGCTTCATGGTGGGGAAGAGGATGACGTCGCGGATGGAGTCGGAGTTGGTGAGCAGCATGACCGCGCGGTCGATGCCGATGCCCATGCCGCCCGTGGGGGGCAGGCCGTACTCCAGGGCGTTGATAAAGTCCTCGTCCATCATGCCGGCCTCGTCGTTGCCCATATCCCGGAGGGCCAGCTCATGCTCGAAGCGGCCGCGCTGGTCGATGGGGTCGTTGAGCTCGGAGAAGGCGTTGGCAAACTCGGAGTGGTTGACGAACAGCTCAAACCGCTCGGTGAGGCGGGGGTCCTTGGGAGAACGCTTGGTCAGGGGGGAGACCTCCACAGGGTACATGGTGATAAAGGTGGGCTGGATCAGCTTCTCCTCCACCCGCTGGTCAAAGGCCTCGTACAGAGCGGTACCCCAGGTGCGCTCGCAGCCCTCCATGTCGATGCCCACAGCCTCAACCGCCTTGCAGGCCTCCTCGTCATCAGAGATGGCGTCAAAGTCCACGCCCACATACTCCTTGACGGCGTCGATCATGGTCAGACGCTTCCAGCCGGGAGTCAGGTCGATCTCCACGCCCAGCCATTCCACCTTGTAGGAACCCAGGATCTCCTTGGCGGCGGAGGACAGGATGCCCTCGGCGATATCCATCATGTCGTGGAAATCGGCATAGGCCTCGTACAGCTCGATGGAGGTGAACTCAGGGTTATGCTTGGGGTCCATGCCCTCATTGCGGAAGATGCGGCCGATCTCATACACCCGCTCGAAGCCACCCACCACCAGGCGCTTCAGGTGCAGCTCGGTGGCGATACGCATATACATATCGATGTCCAGGGTGTTGTGGTGGGTGATGAAGGGCCGGGCGGTAGCGCCGCCGGAGATGGTGTTGAGGACGGGGGTCTCCACCTCCATGTAGTTGCGCGCATCCAGATACTTACGCACGTGCTTGATGAAGGCGGTGCGGATCTCAAAGGCACGGCGCACATCCTCGTTCATGATCAGGTCCACATAGCGCTGACGGTAACGGGTCTCCTTGTCGGTCAGGCCATGGAACTTCTCAGGCAGAGGCTGAAGGGACTTGGAGAGAAGGGTCACCTTATGGGCCTTCACAGAGATCTCGCCCCGCTTGGTCTGAAAGACCTCGCCTTCCACACCCACGATATCGCCGATGTCGATCTTCTTGAACTTGGCGAAGGCCTCCTCGCCCAGCTCGTCGATGCGGACGTACAGCTGGATGCGGCCCTTGCCGTCCTGCAGATCGCAGAACATGGCCTTGCCCATGCCGCGCTTGGACATGATGCGGCCGGCGATGGAGGTCTCGGAGCCCTCCAGGGCCTCAAAGTTCTCCTTAATATCGGCAGAGTGATGCTTCACCACATATTTGGTGATCTGGAAGGGGTCCTGGCCCGCCTCCTGCAGCTCCTTGAGCTTGGCGCGGCGGATCAGTCGCTGTTCGGACAGGTTCTGCTCTTCGGGCTGATTGACGCTTCTCTCTTCAGTACTCATTGCTCTTGCTCCTTACTTTTGAATCTCTAGGATACGATACCTTAACACACCGGCGGGAGCCTCCACCTGGACCTCCGCGCCTACCGCACAGCCCAGAAGGGCTTTTCCGAAGGGAGAATCCTCGGAAATGCGGCCGTTCATGGGGTCGGCCTCCTGAGAACCCACCACCTGGTAGGTCTCCTCCTCCTCAAACTCCAGGTCCAGCACCTTAACGGTGGAACCCAGACGGACGGAGTTGGGGTCGCTCTCATGCTCTTCGATGACCACATAGTTGGCCAGGATATTCTCCACCTCGGCAATGCGGGAGTAGAGCTTACCCTGCTCGTTTTTGGCCTCGTCATACTCGCTGTTCTCAGACAGATCGCCGAAAGAACGGGCCTCCTTGATCTGATCGGCCACCTCTTTTTCACGGACGGTCTTCAGATAATTCAGCTCCTGTTTCAATTCCTCCAGGCGCTCAGCGCTGAGTTTAAATTCTTTCGCCATGTCGATCGTGCACACCTTTCCTTGATTGCTTTTACTCTATCAGGATGGAGCCAATATGGGCTCCTGCAAATTCAGAACGGAAACACTCCGCCACGTTAATACGATATTATATGTAGTTTACCACCTCCTGTCAAGTCAATAATTTGGTATTAGGTGGCAGAACGTTGAGCTGCTCCTGACCGATCCGCCCCTCCTCCCACAGCAGGGCCAACAGGGGGAGCCGGTCCAGTCCGGCAGGCAGCGTTTCTCCTCTGATAGCGGGCAAAAAACCCGCCAGATCAGGTGTGGGACCATAGAGGCGGAACACGGTCTCCCCTGCCGCCGGAGACGGGCCAAAGCATAAAGTTACATCAGCTTTCATTCCCTCGGGAGGCCGCACCGCCGCCCCAAACTCCGCCCTCAGCCAGGCGGCCAGCTCCTCCCCTTCCTCCCCGGCGTCCACCATGAAATCCCGTACCTGAGGACACAGCTGTTCCGCCGTCCGGAAGAGGGCCGGACTTACCCCCGTCCCGGACAGCAGCACCGCCGCCTGCTCTGGCCGCCGTTCCCGGCAGCGCAGGGCCGCCAGCGCCAGCGCAGGGGCCAGCATCTGACAAAAAGCCTCTGTCTCCACCGGACGCAGCCCCGCCTCCTCCAGCGCCTCCCAGCAGGGAAATCCCGCCTGGGTCAGCACCCGGCGCACCCCGCTCCGGACCAGCTCCCTGGCGCCCCGGGCCACCCGCCGCAGCCGGGCCCGCTCCCTCATCCCCTCCCGCACCGGCACCGTGGCCCGCTGACAGGGCAGTCCCAGCAGCCAGTCCCGTTCCACCCGGATTCTGCGGCCTTTTTCTTCTTTCCATTCCATGATCCCCACCATAGTGTCACCTCGCCTACAGCCTATGCTTTTTCCTTTCTGGTATGCCGCTTTACTTTTCCGGTTCTTTACAAAGCCTTACCTTGATTTTGCACACCTTTACGGTAGGATGATAGCGCACCCGTGCCCCTTCGGGTATGATTCATATGTCTCTGGAGAGATTAAGATTGAACCCGATTTTGGAGGAATCAAACATGAATTGGAAGCGTCCCCTGGCAATCACTCTGGCCGCAGCGTCCTTCGGCACCGCTCTGGCCGCCTGCAGCGCCCCCGCCGCCTCTACCCCCGAAGCCAGCACCACCCCCACGGTGGAGGCACAGAATCTGTCCAACCAGTCCGTCAAAGCCCCCAAGTATGTGTTTCTGTTTATCGGCGACGGCATGAGCTATCCCCAGATCCAGTCCACTGCCGACTATCTGGGCGCTCTGACCGACGCCGACTACTGGCAGGCCGAGCCCAGCCTGGACGACAATGGCGGCGCTACTCTGGACGGCCCCTCCTACCTGAACTTTATGAACTTTGAGGCTGCCGGTTCCGCTGTTACCTATGACTCCAACAGCTTCTGCCCCGACTCCGCCTCTACCGCCACCTCTATTTCCACCGGCCACAAGACCTATTCCGGCACCATCAACATGGATGAGACCGGCACCACCCCCTATGAGACCATCGCCGAGAAGGTCCACGACCAGCTGGGCATGAGCGTGGGCGTCATCTCCTCCGTCAACCTGAACCACGCCACTCCCGCCGCCTTCTATGCCCATCAGGCCAGCCGCAACGACTACTACGAGATCGGCCTGGAGCTGGTGGAGTCCGGCTTTGAGTATTTTGCCGGCGGCGGCCTCCTCAAGCCCACCGGCGCTGACGAGGATCAGGAGGACCTGTACGCTCTGGCCGAGCAGGCCGGCTACAACGTGGTCAAGACCCAGGCCGAGGCCGAGCAGGTCACCGAGGGTCCTGTGATCATTGTTGACGAGCATCTGGCCGACAGCGACGCCATGGCCTACGAGCTGGACCGCGCCGACGAGATGTGGTCCCTGGCCGACCACGTCTCCAAGGGCATTGAGGTGATGGAGGGGGATGAGGACGGCTTCTTCATGATGTGTGAGGGCGGCAAGATCGACTGGGCCTGCCACGCCAACGACGCCGCCTCCTCCATCCACGATACCAAGGCTCTGGCTGACGCGGTGCAGGTAGCCATCGACTTCGCTGAGGAGCATCCTGAGGAGACCCTGATCCTGGTCACCGGCGACCATGAGACCGGCGGCCTGACCATCGGCTTCGCCGGCACCGACTACGACACCTACCTGAACCTGCTGGAGGCTCAGAAGATTTCCTTCGCCAAGTACGACAGCGACTATGTTGCCGCCTATAAGGAGAACAAGACCTCCTTTGAGGATGTGCTGACCGACATCGAGACCCTGTTCGGCCTGAAGACCCAGGGCGAGGAGGGCGACAAGCTGGTGCTCACCCCCTACGAGCTGTCCCAGATCAAGACCGCCTATGAGAAGAGCATCAACGAGACTGCCACCGGCATGGATGAGCAGCAGGAGTATGTGATGTACGGCACCTACGAACCCCTCACCGTCACCATCACCCACATCCTGAACAACAAGTCCGGCGTGTCCTTCACCTCCTACAGCCACACCGGCCTGCCCGTGGCCGTGCTGGCCCATGGCGTCAACGCCGGGCAGTTCAACGGCTACTATGACAACACCGAGATCTTTAACAAGCTGGCCGGTATGCTGAACGTGCAGTAACGTCCTCTTCCCTTCCCACCCCTGTTTACAGACAGCAAAAAGGGTGCGGCTCATGCCGCATCCTTTTTGCCCATACGAAAGGACCGATCCGTTTCATGACATCCCTTCTCCTGGACCCCAATAAGCGCCGCTACTACGCGCCCCTTGCTATCTGTCTGGCCCTGATCCTCTTTCTGATTCTGATCCCCACCGGCTTTGAGGGAGCCCTGCAATATCAGCAGGCCGACCGCTGCACCGCTCTGGTGACGGCAGTGGACGACTCCGCCATCATTGACACCGGCCTGGTCCGCTCAGGCGAGCAGCGCTGCACCCTGGAGCTGCTGGGCGGCCGCTTTAAAGGCCAGACTGCCACCGGCGTCAATATGCTCAACGGCTCTCTGGAGCAGGACAAGCTCTTTGCCCCCGGCGACAAGGCCATGGTGGTGGTAAGCTACCAGGGAGACGAGATCATCTCAGTGACCATGACCGACCACTACCGCATCGGCAAGGAGGCCATCCTGGCGGGCATCTTTGCGGTGTTTCTCATTCTCTTTGCCGGACGCACCGGCGTGCGGGCTATCGCCTCCTTTGTGCTGACGGTGCTCATGCTGTGGAAGGTGTTGGTTCCTCTCTACCTCAACGGCTGGAATCCCATCTTCATGGGCCTGCTGGTGACCCTGGTGCTCACCCTGCTCATCATCGCCCTGGTCTACGGCTTTGACCGCCGGTGCCTGTCCGCTGTATCCGGCGCTTTCCTGGGGGTACTGGTGACCTGCGTGCTGGGCATCCTGTTCACCGACCTGTTCCAGATCCACGGCGCGGTGATGGCCTATTCGGAGAGCCTGCTCTACGCTGGATATCAGGACCTGAACCTGACTCAGATCTTTATGGCCTCCATTTTCATCGGCTCCTCCGGCGCGGTGATGGACCTGAGCGTGGATATTACCTCCGCCGTCCATGAGGTGGTGGAAAAGCGGCCTGACATCTCCCGCTGGGAGGCGGTACGCTCCGGTATGAACGTGGGCCGGGCCGCCATGGGCACCATGACCACCACCCTGCTGCTGGCCTACTCCGGCGGCTACATCGCCCTGCTGATGGTCTTTATGGCCCAGGGCACCCCCATCTGGAACATCCTTAACTATAAATATGTGGCCTCCGAGATCGTCCACACCATCGTGGGCTCCTTCGGTCTGGTCACGGTGGCTCCCTTTACCGCCCTCACCAGCGGTTTCCTTCTGGCTGGCCGTAAAAAACAACTGTCCCTTGAGGAGGCGGAATAATCCGCCTCCTTTTTTGTTCCGCTCTTGCTTTTTTTCCAGTTCCGGGGTAAAATATTGGTTCGTATTAAGATAAAGGAGTGAAACCAAATGCCAGAAGAGCTGAACCCCACCATGACGCAGAACTTCATCCATGATTTCATCGACGAGGACATCGCCCAGGGTGGTCAGTTCCAAGGCATGACCGTCCACACCCGGTTCCCCCCGGAGCCCAACGGCTACCTGCACATCGGCCATGCCAAGGCAATTTTTGTAGACTTCGGCACTGCCGAAAAGTACGGTGGTCTTTGCAACCTCCGCATGGATGACACCAACCCCACCAAGGAGGATGTGGAGTATGTGGAGGCCATCCAGGAGGACATCCACTGGCTGGGCTACGACTGGGGTGACCGATTCTACTTCGCCTCCGACTACTTTGAAAAAATGTATGAGTACGCCGTGGAGCTCATCAAGAAGGGTCTGGCCTATGTGTGCGAGCTCACCCCCGAGCAGTTCAAGGAATACCGTGGCGACGTGAACACCCCCGCCCGCTCTCCCTACCGGGATCGTCCTATCGAGGAGTCCCTGGACCTGTTTGCCCGGATGCGTGCCGGCGAGTTTGAAAATGGCCGCATGACCCTGCGCGCCAAGATCGATCTGGCCAGCGGCAACTTCAATATGCGCGACCCCGTCATCTACCGCATCAACCATATGCACCATCACCGTCAGGGGGACAAGTGGTGCATCTACCCCATGTACGACTTTGCCCATCCTCTGGAGGACGCCCTGGAGGGGATCACCCACTCCCTGTGCTCCCTGGAGTTTGAGGATCACCGGCCTCTGTACGACTGGGTTATCGCCAACTGCGATGTGCCCGCCAAGCCCCGGCAGATCGAGTTTGCCCGACTGGGCATCAACTACACCGTTATGAGCAAGCGCAAGCTGCGCCAGCTTGTGGAAGAGGGCCGGGTGTCCGGCTGGGATGATCCCCGTATGCCCACCCTGTGCGGCCTGCGCCGCCGTGGCTACACCCCTCGGGCCATCCGCAATTTCTCCGAGCGCAACGGCGTGAGCAAGGCCGCCTCCACCGTGGAGTACGCCTTCCTGGAGCACTGCCTGCGGGAGGACCTGAACCTGACCGCCCAGCGTGTGATGGCGGTGCTGCGTCCCGTCAAGCTCACCATCACCAACTACCCTGAAGGCCAGAGCGAGACTTTCTCCGTGGAGAACAATCCCAACGATCCTGCCGCCGGCAGCCGTGAGATCACCTTCTCCCGCAACCTGTATGTGGAGGCCGAGGACTTCCTGGAGACCCCGGTGCCCAAGTACAAGCGTCTCTATCCCGACGGCCCCGAGTGCCGTCTGAAGGGCGCCTACCTCATCAAGTGCACCGGCTGCGCCAAGGATGAAAACGGCAACGTCACCGAGATCTTTGCCACCTACGATCCCGACAGCAAGGGCGGCGATCCCGCCGACGGCCGCAAGGTGAAGGGCGCCACCATCCACTGGGTGGACGCCGCCACCGCCGTGGACGCCGAGGTACGGCTGTACGACAACCTGTTCACCGACGCCGATCCCGACGCCGGCGACAAGAACTTCCTGGACTGCCTCAATCCCGGCTCCCTGGAGGTGCTGACCGGCGCCAAGGTGGAGGCCGGTCTGGCCAATGTGGAGGCTCCCGCCTCCTTCCAGTTCCTGCGCCAGGGCTATTTCTGCGCCGACAACAAGGACAGCGCCCCGGGCCATCTGGTGTTCAACCGTTCTGTGAGCCTGAAGGACAGCTTTAAATTCTAAATTTTTAAAGAGTGGCGCGCGGGGCTATGCCCCCGCGCCATCCGTTTGGAGGTCATGAACATGAAATTCTGGTTCCGCAACGACTATTCCTTTGGCGCCCATCCCAAGGTCCTGGAGGCCGTCTGCGCCGCCAATCTGGAGGGCAACATCGGCTATGGCGACGACAAGTACACCGCCAAGGCCAAGGACCGCATCCGTGAGGTATGCGGCTGCCCCGACGCCATGGTGGAGTTTGTTGTGGGCGGCACCCAGGCCAACGTGCTGTCCTGCGCCTTCCTGCTCAAGCCCTGGCAGGCGGCCATCTGCCCCGACTCCGGCCATCTGAACGGCCATGAGGTGGGCGCTTTTGAGGCCA
Organism: Flavonifractor porci; assembly: GCF_037572415.1. Lineage (NCBI taxonomy): Bacteria > Bacillati > Bacillota > Clostridia > Eubacteriales > Oscillospiraceae > Flavonifractor > Flavonifractor porci. The sequence goes on along the minus strand of NZ_JBBHLB010000004.1, from coordinate 70,936 downwards.
CCGGTCACAAGATCCTCACCGTTCCCGCCTCTCCCGACGGCAAGATCGTCCCCGAGCAGCTGATCCCCCTTCTGAAGCTCCACCAGGATGTGCACCTGACCGAGCCCGGTCTGGTCTATATCTCCAACGCCACTGAGAACGGCGCTGTGTACACCAAGGCAGAGCTCACCGCCCTGTACACCTTCTGCCGCGAGAACGGCCTGTACCTCTTCATTGACGGCGCCCGTCTGGGCTGCGCCCTGACCTCTGACGCCAACGACCTGACCCTGCCCGAGTTTGCCCATTTGTGCGACGCCTTCTACATCGGCGGCACCAAAAACGGCACCATGTTCGGTGAGGCTCTGGTCATCACCCGGCCTGAGCTGACCCAGGGCTTCTTCCGGATGAAGAAGCGTATGCTGGCCGTGATGGAGAAGGGCTGGATCCAGGGCGCCCAGTTCCTGGCCCTCTTTGAGGATGATCTGTATTTCAAGATGGGCCGCCAGGCCAACGAGATGGCCGCCCGCCTCCAGAAGGGTCTGAAGGCCAAGGGCTGGAAGCTGTGGGTGGAATCTCCCACCAACCAGATCTTTGTCATCGCTCCCAACGCCGTGCTGCCCAAGCTGGACGAAGTGTGCCAGTACGAGGTCTGGTGCCCCTATGACGATTCCAACACCGTGGTCCGCTTCGTGGCGTGCTTCCACACCACCGAGGCTGACGTGGACGGCCTGCTGGCTGCCCTGCCCGACCTCAAGTAAATCTGCTCTGAAAAACGCCTGTGGCCCCTTGGCCACAGGCGTTTTTTCGGAGTGGTGCAGTTTACCAGCCGCCCATTTCTACTGTTTCAAAGTTCTCTCTCGCCAAATAGCAATAGTAGTGGATAACTCCGTCGATAGAACTGGGCCCCTGTATACACTCCATATGATCCTCGATCACGCCTACCGTACCGTCCAAACTGCTTCCCACCTCAGGCTCCAGAGTACAGACCTGATAAGTCCATCCGTATCCAAATTTCTCCTGCATTGCTCTTCCCCAATACATGGTGAAACTGGTCAGGCTACCTGCCATCAGCAGATCCGTACCCTCGTAGGGCACAATCTCAACATCCAGACCTTCCTTCACATAAAACACATAGACTGCGCTCCAGGTTAACTGGTGGGCTCCGGTTTCCCAATCGACCACTTCTGCCAGTTCACTAACCTTGCAGGGATACCCATCCGCCGTATATGCCGCCACGCCTGTAATGATATCCTCTTTTATCGCGTCCTGGATGGTATAGCGCTCTCCGTCCACCAAAAATCCGGGCACCAAATCCCGCGCCAATTCGCCTTCTTGATTATAGAAGCGGATTACATAGGGGTAATATCCGGGGATGGGCTTCAGTATGGAAGGCAGCTGATCTACATCCACAGGGCCGGTCTCCAGCAAACCATCCAGAGACTCCTCTTCTGCCATAATTTCTTCAAGTTTCTGATACCCTTGGTCTTCCGTCTGGGAAAACGCCTCCTCGCACCATTCCATGACCCGATCTTCACCAGAAGAACAGGCTGTAGCCATACAGGCAATGCTCAGCACCGCCAGAATCATAAGCACGCTCTTTTTCATTTTCTTTCCTCCTGTCGTTCGGTCCATCTCGCGATGTCAATAGTAAGAGACACCGCCATGGCCTATGGTTTTATCCCGGATAAAAAATTTTCGTTTTTGTCTGTCTGTTCATTACTCCGCCTCTCTGCTACAATAGAATTAAAACAGGAAGACTGTTGATCTTATCAAATACAAACTGGCCGGAAGGGACGTAACAAATATGAATAGACCTTGGAACCACGACTTTGAATTCGATGACGCAGATGAAACCGAACTGCTGGAAGCTTCCACCGGCTTTTCCCTTCTGGAGGAGGAACAGGACAACAGCGAGATGCTGCAGGTCCTGGAGCGGCAAATCAGTACTCTTCAAGTCCAACTGGACAATCTGGAGGAAGATCTGGCCCGACTGACGGAGGGTCCCGACGCTGACAGCGCCCAGGCTGCGCTGGTGCTTCGCCTGAGAGACCAGGCGGACCGTCTGGCCGCCCGTATCGATGAGCTGGAGTCGCAGGCAAACACACTGTCAGCATCATAATCAGAGTATCGCCCGCCGGCCCAGCCGCGCGGGCGATTATTCCAGCATGGAGAACGTCTGCTCCGCATACCGATCACAGAGGACAGTTCCCAAACGCAGGGAACAAAGAACCCCCGCCTTTTATGGAACATTTTGTAACTTCCTGTTGACTTCTTTTCCTACTGCCCGTACAATCGTGATGTGTGGATACAGAGGAAACGTACGTTGCGCGCAGCAGACCCGCTGCTATCTTATTGAGGGAGGAAGAAACATGAAAAACTGTCTCAACTGCGGCCAGCCGTTACACAACGAGGCCGCCTTTTGTCAAAACTGCGCTACCCCCGTTCCCCAGGACCCTGCGCCCGTTGATACCCCTGCATTTTGCAGCAACTGCGGCGAGCGGCTCACCCCGGATACGAAATTCTGCGTCAACTGCGGCACTCCGATCGAACAGGAGCCTGCTCAGTCTGAAGAGACTCAGGCTGTTTCCAAGCCTACTGTGCCCGGCCGCAAAAAGAAAGTAATCATCGGCGCCATCGCCGCCGCAGTTGTGGTGGTAGCAGGTGTTCTGGTAGTTCCCCGGCTCTTTTCCTCGCCGTCCAAGCAATTTGTCTCTTACCAACAGGATCTGTTTGTCGACCGTGCTCTTGGTGCGCTGGAGGAAAGCGTGGACACCATCGGCAGCGGTAAGTTCTCTTCCGACCTGACGATCACTGCCATCACAGACAGCGCAGAGATCAACCAATACCTGGAGGACTCCTCCGTCAGCCTGAAGATGGATCTGAATCGGGACACCTTGCTTGCCAACGGTGAACTGACCCTAATGGGCAGCCCCATTCTCTCCGGCCTGCTGTCTTATGATAAGGGAACCCTGGGCTTCTACCTGCCCGAGATCGAGGATACCTATTACACCATGAATCTCTCCCATACCGTGGGCGCCATCACCGGCCGAAAGGTCGACCTGAGCGTGCTGGCCCTGCCTGAGATCTCCGGCAAGGAGTGGCGCTCTCTGCTGGAGTCCTATCTGGATATCGTGTATGCGGTGGTCAACGAGGAAAACGTCACCGTTCAGGACGGTGTGCCCATCTTCCTGCCTGAGTTGGGCGGCTCTGGAATGGGGACTTGCTATACGTTCCAGCCCCGGGCGGAGGATGTGGAGGCTATGCTGCTCAAACTGGCCCAGACGCTGCGTGAGGACGAGACTCTGCGGCAGCTGATCCTGAAGCTCATCAACCCCGATATGCTGACCGCCGCCTTCGGTTCCGCTATTTTCAGTGGTTATGATCTGGAGGAGGAGCTGGACAGCGCCCTGCTCTCTCTGGCGGATGAACTGGAATACAACGCCGCCGATGCAGGCCGTGAAGTAGAGGAAGCTGGTTTCACCTGGGAACTCTATGTAGAAGGGAACCAGGTCCGTATGATCCGTCTGTTTACCGACTATTCCGATACCACTTTGGTCTATGAGTCTCAGGGCGCGGAATCCGACCGGCGGCAGGAAGCCTTCTATGTAGAAACCTATGACGAGACCCAGTTCCTGCTGACCCACTCCTACACCAAAAACGGCAGCGTTTCCAACGGCGTGATCAGCCTCACCCAGCCCTATGGCGCCTCCCTGGAGATGCGGTACGACATGGATTCGGAGAAAAAATCTCCTCTGGGCATCCCCCAGGGCTCTTACCGGGTGTATTCCGATATGCTGCCTGTGAGCCTGACGCTTGACGTGACCCAGGGGCAGGACAACAGCGTGGACCACACCTTCCAGATCCAGGGCGATTCCTATGTGTTTAACGGTGCCTTCAGCTCTCTGGAGGTCAACATCAACGCCACCGACGGTTCCTCCGCCAAAACTCCCGATGTGCCTCCCTACGATATCAGTGACTTCAGCTATTCGGAATACTATGATTTGTTCCAGAGACTGGGCGCCTCTGTGGAGCAGGATCTGATCCGCAACCTGGAGCCGTTGATGGATGCCTCTTATGGATGGTAACGCGGTTTTATGTACCCTGCGGCAGGTAGAAAAGCGCTACTCCCACCATGCTTCTCCTGTATTGGGCCCCATCTCCCTGACCCTGTCCCAGGGGGAGGTATTGGGCGTCCGTGGCTCCAATGGCGCGGGCAAGAGCACTCTGCTGTCCATCCTGGCCGGAGTGCTGCGGCCCGATGCCGGAGAATATCATCTGGCCCCGGAGGCTGTTGGCAAGGTGGCCTATGTGCCTCAGGAGCTCTCCCTTTACCACACCCTCACCGGGCTGGATAACCTGCGGTTCTGGGGGCGGGCCTGCGGCCTGCCCCGGCAGGCCATCGCCATCCGCAGCCGCTGGCTGTTGGAGCAGTTGGATCTGACCGACAAGGGAAAGCAGCCGGTCTCCGCATACTCCGGCGGGATGCAGCGCCGCCTCCATCTGGCCAGCGCTCTGATGATCACACCCAAAGTGCTCCTGCTGGATGAACCTACCGTGGGCGCGGATGCCCGCTCGGTGGAGCTCATCCTGTCCATGGTGGAGCACTTGCGGGACATGGGCTGTGCCATCGCCATGATCTCCCACCAGCCCGGCGAGCTGGAGCGGGTATGCAGCCGGATGCTCACCTTGGAAGCCGGCCGGCCTGTCCCGGAGGAGGGAAACCCATGTCCGGACTGAAAGCCGCCCTCTATAAAGATCTGAAACTGTTTTTCAGCGGTGCCGGGGTGGCCGCCCTGCTGCTGCCCTTTTTACTGCTGGCAGCCTTCCGGATTGGGCTGGGCGATCTCACCACCCAGAGTTATGTACAACCTTTTCCCATTGCTGTACGGGATGAGGATGATACCATCATGTCCCGCTCCCTTATTGCCCAGATGAAGCGCATCGAGTTGTTCTCCGATGTGTCCGTTCTGGAGGAGGACACCAACAATGAGCACGCTCTGAATCAGGGCGCGGCGGCGGTCATCACCATCCCCAAGGACTTTTTCTACGATCTGTACACCATGACCGACTGCCCGGTCTCCATTGTTCTCAACGGAGATATGCCGCTGGAGTCCACCCTGATCTACTCCATCTTCGGCTCTGTGATGGATATCATTCGGGGCAATCAGGTGGCCTACACCGCCGTATACCAGCTGTGCTACGGCGATTTGGACAACGAGCAGCATTGGGCCCTCTATCAGGAATCCTCCGTCAACCTGCTCCGAGATGCCCTGGGGCGCCAGAACGTCTTTGAAAATGAGGCAGTCCAGGCCGACCTTCAGGGAGCGCTGGAGCGACGGCTGACAGCCTGTGTGCTGTCTGTGCTGGCCCTCTTCTTCTCCATTGCCGCCGTCAAAACCCTGCCCGAGGAGTTGGGATTGGGCATTCTCCCCCGCTACAGGGCTTTGGGCGGCTCTTTGGGCACCTTTGTCCTTTCCAAGCTCCTGGTGGCCTACCTGCTGACCCTGCCCACCCAAATCCTGATGCTGGCAGTCTTTCAGCCGGAACGCCCCATTTTGTTTCTGTTCCTCGCCCTTCTCCTGCTGGCCGCCGCCTTTGGCATCCTGCTGGGGCTGGCCGCATGGCTGGGCAATCCCGCCTCGGTCCAGCGGTGGGGCAATCTGCTGCTCTTTCTATCCCTGGTACTGGGGGGCACCCTCTGGCCCCGTCAGCTTCTCCCAACTCCCCTGCCTCTGCTGGGCAAATTCACCCTGCCCTACTACGCCGGGCTGGGACTGGAAGCCGCCGCCTACGGCCTGCCGCCGGTGAAGCTGTTGGGTCTGCTCTGGCCCATTCTGGCCATGGGAGGCGCCGGCCTTCTGTTCGCCTTGTTCATGCTGCGCCGGAACAAGAGGAGCAAAGCCGCCCGTACCGACCACGGCAATCCCGCCAAGCCCACAGCCGTCCCCGCCCTGCTTCCCTTCCCGGCCCGGCTGGCCAGCCTGTCCGGCATCAAGCTCACCGCCATGTCCGGCGGTCTGCGGGGACTGGTCGGGCTGCTGGCAGTGGCGCTGCTGTGCGGGATGGCCGCCTCCTCTGTTCAGTCGGGAGGCAGGCAGCAGCTGTGCCTGGCGGTCTATGACCAGGATCAAAGTTCCCTGTCCCAGGAGTTGGTTCAGCGACTGAGCCAGCATACCGAACTCTCGGTACGCAGCTGCGGCAAAGAGGAGGGGCTTCACCTGCTCCTGCTGGGAGAGGTGGAAGGTCTGCTCACCATTGGAGAGGGCTATGGCCAGTCCTTGAGCACTGAGAAGCAAATCCCCCTTCGCTATGAGGGCGCTTCGGCGGCCGTCTCCCTCCAGGGCGCCCGGGAGATCATCGCCGGGCAGGTCTCCCTCCAGCGCAGCCGGGCCCAGGCCAGCGGCAACGCGGAAACCCATCTGGGGCGGGTCCTTTCCGCCCAGGAATCCGCTCAGCTCCAGATGCTGATGGATGAGGCCGAGGCCTCCATGCCGCCTCTCCACCAGATGCAGATGCAAAACGGCGCCTCCGCTCCCCTGCCCTTCGTCCCCAGCCAGATCAGCTTTACAGCGCTGATGGTCCTGTTCACTTTACTGACCTCGGCGGCCTGGACCGGAGGCCGGGACGGCAGATTGGTTGAGCGGCGGATGTGGTCTCTTCCCTTTGGCCGGGTGCTGTCCTACGGCAGCGACTGTCTGGCCCTGGTGGGGCTGGGGCTTCTGGTCTCCCTGTGCATTCTGCTCTTTGGCGGCTGTGCCGATCTGTGGACCGCCGCCGCTACCCTGGCCTACACCCTGTGCGTTTCCGCCCTGGCCCTGATGCTCATCCGGTTCACCGGCACCGACGGACGGGTAGACGGACTGGCCCCCTTCCTGGCCCTGATCCTCTGCCTGCTGGGCGGGTGCTTCATGGACCTGTCCCAGCTCTCCCCCGCCCTGCAGACCGTCTCCCTGCTGACCCCACCGGGCCTGGCGCTGGAGGCCTCCCGTGGCACCTGGCCCGCTTTGCTGGCCCTGCTGTGCGCCGCGGCCATCCTCTTCGTCATCGGCCTTCATCCCCGCAGGAAGTAGCGGCCCGTTCCACAGGTATGGAATATGCCTTCCCCTTCTTACCAATCGTACAGTAAAAGCCACCTGCGTGTTTCAGCACGCAGGTGGCTTTTACGCTTATATGTGATTTCCGAGTGTCCTGCGGCATTTCCATCTGCTCTGCCGGCCCACGGAGTAGGGTCAATCTTTCTTTTTAGGCTTCATACGCCAGAACACCACATTCATCAATATAACAATCAGTAAAACAACCCCTATCGCTACCCAGAAACCCATATCCACGCCCCACAGCGTTGTGGTTCCGAAGAGGTCCATCCAAGTTTTATTCCAGTGCACAGGTAATGCCCCCTTTCTTAAAGCAATTCGCCGTAGTGCCGCACATAGGCCTTTTTCAAACTGGTCGCCAGAATCATATAGAGCAGGATGCAGGGGATCAGGTATGCAAAGTACGCCGCCGGCAGCGCCACAAATCCAAGCACCGCGCCAAAGTGTGTAAAGGGAATGATGGTAAGTACGGTAATTCCCGTCAGGGTCAGCAGCGTCAGCGGAGCGGAGGCGCGGCTCTGAAGGAAGGGCAGCTTTGGCGTGCGGATCATGTGAATGACAAGGGTCTGGCTCCACATGGATTCCACAAACCAACCGGCCTGGAACAGCCCAATATACTGCGCCTGCATCATCGCCAGCTCTGTACCGCTGAAATGGGCGGGCAGATCGTTGAACAGCACCCCCCCCGAGATGAACATCGGGCAGAATATAAAATACATAAACAGGTAGGTTGTAAAATCGAAAATGGAACTGGTTGGCCCGATCCAAATCATAAAGCTGCCCACACTGGACGCATCCCATTTCCGGGGTTTTGCAATAAATTCCTCGTCCACATTGTCCCATGGAATGGCCGTGCAGGACAGATCATAGATCAGGTTGAGGAAAATCAGATGCACACTCATCATGGGCAGGAAAGGCAGCAGGGCAGAGGCCGCCAGCACTGAAAACATATTGCCGAAGTTGGAGGATGCCGTCATCTTAATGTACTTGATCATGTTGGCGTAGGTCTTGCGCCCCTCAATAATGCCCTGCTCCAGCACCATCAGATCTTTTTCCAGCAGGATAATGTCAGCCGATTCCTTTGCCACATCCACGGCGGTATCCACGGAAATACCGATATCAGCCGCTTTCATGGCCGCGGCATCATTGATCCCGTCACCCATAAAGCCCACCGTATGGCCATTTTCCCTGAGAACGGAAACCACACGCGCTTTCTGTTCAGGCGTCAGCTTGGCAAATACGTCGGTGGATTCCGCGGCCTTTGCCAGTTCCGCATCGCTCATTTTCTCCAAGTCGGAGCCAAGCAGCATATTGCGCACCTTCAGTCCCACCTGCTTACAGATCGTCCGCGTCACTTTGTCGTTATCGCCGGTCAGGATCTTGGTAATCACACCGTGGTCTTTCAGCGCTCTGATGGCGTCCGCGGTAGATTCCTTGGGCGGATCAAGGAAGGCCAGATATCCGATCAGCACCATATCACATTCATCCTTCACGCCAAACGCGCCCACCGGAGACGGATTGCTCTTCTGGGCAATGGCAAGGACGCGGAATCCTTTCTCATTCAGGTCGTCCACGGTCTGAAGAATACGGCGGCGCACTTCATCGGTCAGCGGCTGCACGTCCCCGCCATATTCTGCAAAAGCACAAATGGAAAGCATCTCTTCCACAGCGCCCTTGGTCACCATCTGGGTCTTTCCCTTTCGATCCTGTACCACTGTGGTCAGCCGCCGGCGCGTAAAATCAAACGGGATCTCGTCCACCTTCACATAGTTTTCAGACAGATCGATCAGCCTGGGATCCTCCGCCTCTGCTTCTTCCGTTTTATGAATGATTGCAAGATCCATCAGGTTTTTGTAGCCGGTTTGAAAATAGCTGTTGAGATACGCATGACGCAATACCCGGGTGTCATCCTCACCGTTTACATTGAGGTGATATTCCAGCACCACTTTATCTTGAGTCAGCGTTCCGGTCTTATCGGTACAAAGGATATCGATCGCGCCAAAATTCTGAATGGAATTCAGGTTCTTCACGATGGTCTGCTTCTTGCTCATGGAGACCGCGCCCTTGGCCAGACAGGTGGTCACGATCATGGGAAGCATCTCCGGAGTCAGTCCCACCGCGATGGAGATGCCGAACAAAAAGGCATCCAGCCAGTCTCCTTTGGTAATGCCGTTGATGAAAAACACCAGCGGCACCATAACCAGCATAAAACGGATCAGCACCCAGGAAACCGCGTTCACACCCTTGGTAAAATTAGTTTCCACCGCTTCTCCCGCAACCGCGGACGCCATAGAGCCAAACAACGTGTGATCGCCTGTGCACACCACCACAGCACTTGCACTGCCGGAAACCACATTGCTGCCCATGAAGGCAATGTTCGTATAATCCGTCACGCTCTCTGCCGCTTGGCTGATATGAGGCGTTTTTTCCACAGGCTCACTCTCTCCGGTCAGACTGGCCTGACTGATAAACAGGTCCTTGGCCTCCAAAATGCGAACATCAGCGGGGATCATATCGCCCACAGACAGGTGAACAATATCGCCCACTACCAGATGATCCATTGGGATCTCTGTTTTTTCCTCCCCTCTGCGGGTAACCGTACAGGTGGTGGTGATCATGGCCAGCAGTTTTTCCGCCGCGTTGCCGCTTCTGGATTCCTGGACGAAACGAAGCGTACCGGAAATAAACACCATTGTAAGAATGATGACCACGGTCAGGCAATCAAAGTCCTCCGGTGCACTTCCAAACAGTGAAAAGTAGGGAAAAATCATATCGGTCATTGTAGAGACCAGAGCCAGACAAAACAAAATTGCGGTAAACGGGTTAATAAATGCGTCTGCCAAACGCTTTATCAGAGATTTTTTCTTTTCACGGGTCACTTTGTTGCTGCCGTATTTACTGCGATTCCGGGCCACCGTTTCCTCATCCAAACCGCACAGCGCGGTATGCAGGTCTTTCAGCACCACCTTGATGGGATTGGTTGCCGCATACTGTATGCGGCGGTTCTGCTCGTCACGAATGACCGCCTTTTCGGCGGCCTGCCGGGCAGCCACGCGTGTCTCTTTCTTGTTCATTGGTCTTACCTCCTTGCGTTTTTATGGGAGGCAAACAGGGAGGCACAGGAGGCAGGAAACTCCCGCCGCCACGCGCCGCTCCATGTCTGCCCGGACTGCCGTCGGAGTCCATGCCATTCACCTCACTGTCTTTATGGGATCTCTATCTAAAACCGCGTTGCGGATGATTGGGTTTGGTAGCGACCGCTTTTTGACAGATACCAAGCATCCACGCCCGCCGCAATCAGCCATAAGATCATGGCCCATACGAACCAATGATCATCAAGGTCTGAACACACGCCCTTCCCCCCAAAAATCAAGCCGCTGAGCGCAATCATCGCTCCAGCGTTACGGCGAAGAGGCTTGATTTTCATCTTCGCCCTTTGCTGCTGCGGAATGCTGTTCCAAACCGAAAGATACATAGGACCTTTACCGCAGGCAAATGCGGCGCCCATCAGAATAAACAGTGCGCAAAAAAAGATGCAGATACCATTCATCATCCTTCACGTCCTTCGCGATTTGATTTTGCCGATCTGTTTCTTTCGCTGCATCAATCTGACTGCCAAAACAGCCAGGGCAAGCCAAAGCACGGCGGTCATCTGATACCAAAGCGGAAACATCCATCGTCTGTACTCAGGAAACGCCCAGCAGAGGCAGCCGTATGTGGCAACAAATATGACATACAGCGCAAACAGACATACAGGCTTATCGCTTTTATATCTTTTTTTCATCTACAGCACCTCCCACCCGGCACTTATTACCCCCGCAGCCGCCAAAGCTTTCCCCACAATCCCCTCTAACACCTGGTGCTTGGGTTTGCCGGAAGCACAATATTCCGCAATGATTTCAACCTTATTTCCAACAACATCACAGCTTTCCAGGTTGTTCAGATACAATGTTTTGCAGGAGTTGCTGTTGATCAGCAGCAGCCGGATCTCCCGCTCGGCAGCCTCCTGACAGGTAACAGAGATTCGATACTGTTGTTCCGCCTCATCGCCAAACGTCAGCGGTTCCAGCCTTCTTGCCAGAGGGCGGAAAATCAGATTGGAGCCGACCAGAACACCGGCCGCGGAAATGGCCAGCGCATATTTCCCTGTACTTGCAAGGATCCCAATAGCCGATGTACACCAGAGGGTGGCGGCCGTATTGATTCCCCGCACCGAAGCACTGTCCTTGAAAATCACTCCGCTGCACAAAAAGCCCACCCCGGATATGATGCTGCTCCCAACGCGGAACACCTGATCCGAACCATAGAGCATAGGGAACAACGTAAAAAAGCTGGTCCCCATACAAATCAAAACATTGATGCGAATACCCGCCAGATGTCCGGTGAGCTGCCGCTCCAGTCCGATCAAAAAGCCAAGCGTCAGCGAAAGGGATATTCTGAACATAAAATCGGTATAAATCAAGCCGTTCACCCCCTCAACCTGTACAAGAATACAAAAATCGCAAGGAGAATCACATGGTCAAAACCTTGCGATTCCCTTGCGATTTGGTCAGGAAAAGCCGTCACAGCTTGTCATTAAATTTATATCCGATACCCCAGATCGTCAATATGTATTCCGGCGCGTCCGGGTTTGGTTCGATTTTCTTTCTGATCTTCCGGATAAATGCCATAATGTTGCTGTCGTCCAGCAGATAATCATTTTCCCATACCGCTTGATAAATTTGCTCCTTGGTAAATACCTCTCCACGGTTGCGGGCCAGAAAATGGAGAATATCGAACTCTTTGGGCGTCAGTGCAATTTCCCTTCCGGCTCGGACCACCCTGCGCAATCTCAAATCAATGGACAACTCACCGCAGCGGATACTGTCGCTTGCCGGTACAACAGCCTCTCCATCATCCAGCTCCAACATGAGGGAATCCGCCGCACCATTCACCAGATCTATAAGCCCTTCCAGCAGTTCCTTGGCGGCCGGGGTGTCGGGCGCGGAGAACCGAAGCTTTTCGGAAAGCCACCCCGCCAGGGAGGAATCCAGACTGATAAAGCCGATCTTCTTTTTCATCACAGATTCCTCCTTTCTCAAAGCAGTTTGTGATATTTTTTGAGATACCAGCTCTTCGCCAATGTAACCAGCAGCAAATAGAGGGAAACGGCTACAACCAAAAATCCAAAATAGGCCGGCGGCAAAGCTGTCAGCCCAATCAGACGTCCCACCGGCGTGAAGGTCAGGATGGTAAAAAACAGAATACCAAGCATTGTGACCAACATGACCGGACAGGACGGTTTACTTTGGAACAGCGGCATCTTTTGGGTACGGAGCAAATGCAAAATCAACACCTGGGTCCACATGGATTCCAGAAACCAACCTGTTTGAAACAACGCAATAAACCGGAACTGCTCCTCGCTTCCAGCCAGAGCGGCAAAAGTTCCGCCGCACACCGATGGGCACAGCACAAAAAACAGATACGAAAACGTTAGAATATCAAAGACAGAACTGATCGGCCCAAAGAAGCGCATAAAGCGGCCCAGCGTCCTGCCGGACCATTCCAATGGCCTGGCGCAGATCTCCTGATCCACATGATCCCACGGCAGAACAAGACACAGCATATCATAGAGCAGATTCAGCAGCAGCAGCTGTACCGATGCCATAGGAAAAAACGGAAGGAACACACTGGCAACGACAATGGAGAGAATGTTTCCAAAGTTGGAGGATGCCGTGATCTTAATATACTTTGACACATTGGCGAAGGCGTTCCGTCCCTCCTTGATCCCTTCCTCCAATACATTCAGATCCTTTTTCAACAGGATAACATCCGCGCCTTCTTTCACGGCATCTGCAGCGGTATCCACAGAAATACCCACATCGGATTCCACAATGGCGGGTAAGTCGTTCATACCGTCTCCCAAAAAGCCCACCGTATGTCCGTTGCCTTGCAGCGTCCGGAGGATCTGAACCTTTTGTTTGGGAGACAGCTCCGCAAACACGGTAGCGCGTTCAATTCTGATCGGTGCCTCATCGTCGCTCAGCTGCTCCAATTCCTCGCCGGTCAAGGTTTCCGCCGTACCGATCCCCAACCTGCGGCAAATGGAAACGGCAACGCTCTTTTGATCCCCAGTCAGCACCCGGATACCCACATGAAGCTCCTGCAGCTTTCTGACGGCGTCAGCGGCAGTCCGCTTGGGTGCGTCAAAAAACGCCAGGTACCCAAGGAGAATAAAATCCCGCTCCTCTTCAGCGCTGAGCTGCTGCCGCTCCAGAGGTTTATAGGCTACGGCCAGGACCTTCATGCCATCCTCCAGCATCTCGTCCACAATGGCGTGGACGCTGGCCACTCTGTCGGCACCCATGGCGCTACGTTTGCCCTTGTATTCAAAATGGCTGCAGCGGCGGCACACTTCGTCAAGCCCACCCTTGATGATCAGCAGATTTTCCTCCCCACCCTGGACCAAAACGCTGGCAAATTTCCGCTCATAGTCAAAGGGCAGTTCGTCCAGCTTGGGATGGCTAGCCGCCAATTCTTGAAAACGGGCATTGTGCCCCGGCATTTCCTGACAGGCGAGGATTGCAGCGTCCAGGTGGTTTCTGACACCTGTGTGGTAAATGCTATTTAAATAGGCAAACTCCAGAGTCTTTTGGCTCTCATTGCCCAGGACGTCCATGTAATACTCCAGCAACAGCCTGTCGCCGGTAAGGGTTCCGGTTTTATCAACGCAGAGAATGTCCATGCTGCCAAATCCCTGCATGGCATTGATATTTTTAACCACGGTCTGCTTTTTTCCCATGGCAGCGCTGCCTTTAGCCAGGCAGGCATTGATTACCATGGGAAGCAGCTCCGGAGTCAACCCTACAGCAACAGACAGGGCAAACAAAAATGCGGAAAGCCAGTTTCCCTTGGTAAGCCCGCAGGCCACAAATACGATGGGAATCAAAATTGCCATGAAACGAATCAATACCCATGCAATGGAGCCAGCCCCCTGATCAAAGCCGTTTTTGAAACTGGCCATGGTTCCAGAGCATCCACCATAGACAGTGTCCTGGCCTACGGCAAGCACCACGCCCTCCCCTGTGCCGCCGATGATAGACGAGCCCATAAAAGCGACGTTGCTGTATTCCCCATATGAGCGCGCCTTTCTTTCGGAAAGAACCCCGGCGTTCTTTTCCAGAATCGCGCTTTCCCCTGTAATCACGGATTGAGACACAAACAGATCGCTTGCTGCCGTAAGCCGGAGATCTGCTGGGACCCGATCTCCCGCGAACAAGCGCACAGAATCTCCGACTACAAGTTCTGTGGAAGAAATCCGCATCCACTCTCCGTTTCTGCGCACCATGATATGAGACTCAATCATTCTGGTAAGATGATCCGCAACGCGCTTTGCCCGCATTTCCTGGGTAAACCGCACAACGCCGCTGATCAGCAGCATACACAGGATAATAACGACCGTTGTCATATTGCGGCTGAAATTTGAGGCAAGGAGAACATCTGTCACAAATGAAATGCTTGCCAGCACAAACAAGATAATCGCAAAAGGATTAATGAAAGCCCTTCGCAAGCGAAAAAGCACCGTATCTGCTGCCCGGCCAGACAGAATGTTTCTGCCGTATCGCGCACGGCTTTCCTCCACCTGCTCATCCCGGTAACCCCACTCAGTAATATGAAAATCCCGGTATAACGCGTCCGTATCTCTATGTGCATAATCAAGGACACGTCGATGAATGGCACGGCCGTCTTTCACGCAGCTCACCTCCATATGGTTGTTCCTATCATATCATAGAACTGCTCTGTTGGCCTAAATAGAAATCTTGCTTTTTCCTTGCTTCATCCGCCGGAGCAAACAGACATTCTAAATATATCTCTTCACTAAACACGTTCTCAAAACAAAACGCCCCACTCACTTTTTCATCCCCGCAACACAGTGCGGGCCATTCCTGCAAGGAACAGCCCGCATCTTTTTTGCTCCATTATACCAGTTCATTAACGCTTACAAAAAGAAAAAAGACTTGAAACTCTCGTTTCAAGTCTTTTTGGTGGAGATAAGCGGGATCGAACCGCTGACCTCTTGAATGCCATTCAAGCGCTCTCCCAGCTGAGCTATACCCCCAAACGTGCCTGTTCCATCAACGGAACAGGTTGTATTTTACCAGCTTCATTCTACTTTGTCAAGTCGTTTTTCATCTTTTTTATTTTAAATACAATTGACACACATCCAACAGACAGACTACAAACACGTTTCTCTCAATGCCGCATCAGAAGGAACGCAATCAACAATGGGATGCAAGCAACCGCCACAGTATAAAGGCGTAAAAAGCTGCTGCACCATACCCCCAGCGCCGCGCCAACGATAAAGAACAGAATGATTCCCCCATACTGCGCCGCTCGCAGAAGCTGTTCCTTCTGCCCGGTACGAATAAATTGATACAGGCGCTCCGTTCCGCTGCGCAGATTTCCTGTACACATCGTAGTAGCAAAGGCATTGCCGCGGACTTTTCGAAAACTCTCCACCTGTATGGCACACACAAATGAAACAATGATATTTGCCAGCGCGTTCAGCTGTTGTGGAAGAAACGCAACCAGCGCCAACAGGACAATCTCCAAACAAACTGCAACCTGCCGCCAATGGACGATATACACCTCTCTCAACCGCTCTCTGATGCACTCAGCTGCGATCACACCCGCCGCAAATGCCAGAATGGGCAGCAGATAATGCAGCACACCGCTCCAGTCCCTTTCTACCGCCCGTACGCCCAACAGTACAATGTTTCCTGTCTGCGCATTGGCAAACACACCGCCCCGCATCAGATAGGTATAGGCATCCAGCAGGCCGCCGGCTACCGCCAGCAGCGCACCGATCCGAAATCGTTCCGATGTTTGTAATCCCTTCACCGTCTCCATTTTTACTCCTCCGCTTCGGGGTCCAACGATGTAATAGGAAATGGCCGCCCACAGGCGGCCATTTCCAGCTTTCACTTTAGAAGGGCAGGTTCAGGCCACCGGTGAGCTGCTGCATGGAAGAGGCAGAATCATTCTCCGCCGCACGCAGCGCCTCGTTGACAGCCGCCACGATCATATCCTGCAGCATCTCCACATCCTCGGGATCCACCGCATCAGGATCAATGGTAACGCTCTCCAGCACCCGCTTGCCGGTAACGGTAGCGCTCACTGCACCACCACCGGCCGCCGCAGTGTAAGTCTTGGTCTCCAGCTCCTGCTGCATCTTCATCATGTCCTGTTGCATCTTCTGGACCTGCTTCATCATGTTCATGTTCATGCCGCCGCCCATACCACCAAATCCACGGCTGTTAAATCCTTTTGCCATAGGTCGCAACTCCTTTACTCTTCAATAATAATGTTGTCAAACTGCTGGCCCATTGCCAACAGGTCATCCAAATGATCGTGCTCAGCAGGCTGTTGCGCTGCCGGGGCCGCTTTAGGCGGCGCGCCCACCTTTACGGCACACCGCACAGCCTGGCCCATCTGGGTACCAGCCATTCTTTCCAGGGCTTCCAGCACCGCAGCCGTACCCACCATGCTTTTGGTGAAATCTGTGTCTACCCACAGTGTCAGTACACCGTCTTCCAATATCCCCTGTACTGCGGATGGATTGCTGAGGAATGGATAGACCGCCGGGAACTTGCCCCGGAGTCCAGCCACCAGTCCCGGCCACAGATCGCCAGACGGCGCTGTTACGGATGAACCTCCGGCCAGCTCTTTCTCCATTGGAGAAGGCTTCTGCGGGATGGCTTCCGCTTCGTAGGCCACCCGTTCTCCCGGCTCATCCGGCAGCGGGGGGCACTCCTCCTCCCAGGGGGGGGTATCCTTCTGCCTGCCCTGGCGCTCCGGCACCTTTTTCTGCGGTGCAGGCGGTATCGCACAGGCAGTAGGTATCCCACCCGCCAACAGTTCCTCTACCCTGGACAGACGGGCATTGATTCCCGCCATACTCTCATCCAGTACCGGATCACAGAGACGGATCAGACAGAGTTCGGCATCTGTGCGGCGGTTGCCACTGCGGGACAGGTCGGCGATGGTGGACTGGAGCACACCCAGCATCTGAGCCAGCCGGGGCGTTTGAAACAGGTTAGACAGCCGCCGCATGGTATTCTCATCATAGCCACCGGTAAGCAGAGCTGCTCCACCTTTGGGAGCCGTCTTCCGCACCAAAAGGTCCCGGGTCAGGGCAGACAGCTCACTCAGCAGGCTTCCTACTTCCTTACCCGCACCATAAAGGCCGGCCAAGCTCTCCAGGGCAGCCGCAGTGTCTCCCCCGCCAATCTGTTCCATCAAGCGAGCGGTCTCCAGGTTCCCAGCCAGCCCCAACGCGTCCAGCACTTCCTGTACACCGATGGGTCCGTCTGGGATGGCGCACTGATCCAGCAGGGACAGAGCATCCCGCATACCGCCGTCAGCCAGCCGGGCCAACAGCTCCGCCCCCTCACCTCTCAGCTCCAGGCCCTCCTGGCGCGCGACATAGGCCAGCCGGGCGGCAATCTCTCCCGGAAGAATGCGCTTGAAGGAAAACTGCTGACAGCGGGATTTAATCGTAGCCGGCACCTTGTGCAGCTCCGTGGTGGCCAAGATAAACATCAGGTGGGCGGGCGGTTCCTCCAGGATCTTCAACAGGGCATTGAAAGCCGCAGTGGAGAGCATATGGACCTCGTCCACGATATAGACCCGTTTCCGGACCGCCGCCGGGGTGTACACCGCCTCATCCCGGAGGGCGCGGACCTGATCCACACCGTTGTTGGAGGCCGCATCCAACTCCAGCACATCCAGAATAGAGCCGTTCTCAATGCCCAGACAGGAGGGGCACTGGTTGCAGGGGTTCCCGTTGACCGGGTGTTCGCAGTTGACCGCCCGGGACAGAATTTTGGCGCAGGTGGTCTTGCCCGTACCCCGGGTACCCGTGAACAAATAGGCGTGGGAGAGCCGTCCGGTCTCCACTTGCCGCTTCAACGTGTCGGTGATATGGGCCTGACCCACCACGTCGTCAAACGTACGGGGCCGCCATTTTCGGTATAGAGCCTGATACACGCCGGTCACCTCGACATAAAAATGAAAAAGAGGGGCGGAGGATGCGGAAAGCCGCGTCGCTTCGCCCCTCCCTTGAGCATCCGGTTCATGGCAAGACCGCACACCGGCCTTTGGAATCAGCGCTATGTCCGTTACCCTGGCAGCCGGCTCAGGAGCGGAAACCCCGCGGCACAGATCACGGTCCGCTTAGTGCTGCTCGGTTCCCCGCCTGACACGGTTCACGGGGCGACCTTGCGCGGGACCGATCCATCATCACTACTTACCGGGGTCAGACGACACAACGCAGATCCGGGGGCCGGGATTCATCCCTGCTGTAGCGGGTTGCAGGTACAGGGCACCGCTAACTCCCCGACTAGTGCGGCCTTGCCTCGGACCGGACGCATCAGCGCCGTCCGCTGGAAGGCTGTACTTGATATCATACATCATTTGCGCCCATTTATCAATATTACTTTTTAGTTTTTTCGCAAATGTCAATAGGTAAGCGTAACAAAAAGTAAAAATTTTTCAGATGGCCGCGATCAGCTCTTGGAAAACATCGTTTGCGCTTTTCCACCCCAGGCTTTTTCGTGGGTAGCTATTCAGCCATTCCTCCACCACTTTCACTTCTTTTTGTGATACTTTATCAAAATTTGTTCCTTTGGGAAACTTTCTGCGGATCATCTGGTTTTGCTTTTCGTTGCTGCCCCGCTCGCTGCTGCAATACGGGTGACAATAGTATATTTTGGTGCGGCGCCCTCTGGACTTGAACACGGATCGCTCCATGCCCTCGCAGTCCGAAAACTCCCCGCCATTATCCACAGTGATGGTCTTGAATATGACAGGAAACATTTTCCCGTAGCGGCGCTCCAGGCGGTCTAATGCCTGCACTACGCTTTCCCGTGTTTTGTCTGGTATCAATATCATAATTTCCTGTGGCGCGGTCCTTTCCGTCAGGACCAGCAGACACTTTTTCCCGCCTCGGCAGGACACCACCAGATCCATTTCCCAGTGGCCGAACTCCTCCCGGCGGTTCACCTTTTCCGGGCGCTTTTCAATGCTGTCTCCGCTCGATGTGGATTTCATGCGGTGGATGTGCTGGGTTTTCTTTTTCTGGCGCGATCCCCTGAATGGCAGGTCCTTTGTGGTCAGGTGCAGAAATATTCCTTTCCCCACATAGGAATACAGTGTTTGACGGCAGATCCGCACTCCGAACTCCCCGTATTTCTCCGGGTGGTTCTCAATTTCATGGATTGCTGCGGCAGGGCTGAAATTCTGGTTTACAATCAGGTCCTCCAGCGTTTCCGCATAGGCCCTATGATTTCCAATTTTCAGGCCCGGACCCTTTGCGGCCATGTTTGCGCGGTATCTCTGATGTGACCGCTCCGGTATGTATTCGGTCACCTCGATGTAATCCGCGTTCATGTAGGTGTATGTGCCGCGTTTCAGCTCTCGACAGACGGTTGCCGCACTCACATGGAGGGCTGCGCCGATCTGGCGCATGGTTGCGCCCTCTTTCCGCATTTTTGCCATTTTGTTTCGGTCGTGCGCGCTCAGGTGCTTATATCCTTTCATGGGGCGGCCTCTCTTTCTTTGTAATATGGCAATAGGCCAGCGTGGTTCTTTCTACCACGCCGGCCTATTCTTTGTCCAGCAGCCACAGCACAGGGACCTCCAGCGCCTCCGCAATGGCCACGGCCTCGAAGTCCGTCACAATCCTTGCCCCGCTCTCCATGCGGCTGATCACATCCCGTTCCACCATGATCCCCCGCAGTTGCAGGAGCTTTGATAGGTCCGACTGTGAAAGCCTCTTTTTCTGCCGTGCCTCGCGGATCCGGTCCCCGCATAGGTTTCTTTTCCCGTTGATCTCGTAAAATTTCACCCGGCGCCCCTCCGTCGTGGATATGGCCCACATTTTTCTTGATATTAACACAGGCCGGCGTCAAAACCCGTGGTAATATTCAGCACAAGAAAATTATAGGCCCTTTGGCGCATGGGTGTTCATTGTGGGGCGGCGGTTCCGATCCTATGGCCCACCGTCATCGGGTGATCTTCATAATGTCGTTTGGTGTGCAGTCCAGCAGCAGGCACAGCTTTTCTATGGTTTCGGTCGTAACCGGCTTTCCCTCCCTTAATTTTTGTAGGGTGCTTTGGGACAAGATATTTTCTTTTCTGATCCGGTATGTGGTGATCCCGGCTTTTTTCATTTCTTCAAATGCTCCTTGGTAGCTGATCGCCATTCCCTCCACCTCCTTGTGGTAACATTGTACCACCCTTTATGCACTCCGTAAAGTGCATAAAGTACACAAATAAAGGCACCCTATTTCGTGCATATTACCACTTGATTATGCACCATAAAAGGACTATAATATAAACAGTTCAGGGGACAACCTCTGACGGAAAGGAGGACGGTCCGATGGGTAGACAAAAGAAAAAGCGCCGCCGGAATAAACCGACGACGCAGGCCAGAAAGCAGTTAGCGGCTGACGTTCTGGCTGGTACAATTTCTGGCCTCATAGTTCTGGCAATTCAAAAATTGCTGGACTGGTAAAGGCCAGGGGTGCGGAGGCCCGAACCTCCGCACCCCAAATATAAAACAAATCATCAGGTTTTGTCAATAGGAGGACAAGCAATGAAGTTTCTAATTTCTCTTGTGATATTTATTGCGGTGTTTGTCCCGCTCCGCCGGTTGTTCCATAGAATCTTGAAAGGTGGTAAAAATCATGCTGATTAAGCAAAACGGGAAGTATGGGGCCACGGTTGGTAATATCCGGGTTTTTACCATAGAACGTGCTGTGGAAGTCTATAAGATGTTCGCCGCACGGTGTTATGCGGACCTCACCATGGAGGCTAGTGTGGTTCTCTCCAATGTTGGGGACGATATGCACCGCCTGGGGTTTACCTGGGCCGAAATTGAGGATATGGAACTGGAGGCAATCGCGTGAATACAGAGAACCCCCGGCACCGCTCAAGTGCCGGGGGTTCTCTTTACTCCGTTTCGTCTTTGTTCCAGTCGGTGATCTGTTCCAGGGCCTCCCGCAGCTTGTCAAATCCGAACATAGCCGCATAGGCCACGAACAGCCCCAGGGCCACGGACCCGGCCACCATGTACCAGGTGACGGCCCACCCCATAATCTGGCACAGGGTGAAGAACGCCACAAGGGTCACAGCCATGGCCACCACCACCGCCAGGATGTTGGTGGGGATCTTGTCCCAGGTAACTTTCTTGATCACCTGGGTGATGATGTTGGTGATCACGGTCAGGATCAGGGCCGCCAGCAGGACGGCGGACACCGCCAGGGGAATGTACTGCATAATGGTTTCCATGTGTATGTCCTCCTCAATTTTATTTCACAGCCCCGCCCAGGGCGCACAGCAGCAGGTCCAGGGAGGGGAATGTGCCGTAAATGCTCCGCCAGTAGTCCGGGGAGTTAATGACGCCGGCAGCCGCCAGGGCGTCCACGCCCTCCTCCGGCGTGTTGGTGCGCGGCCCTGCTTTGGTGATTGCCTGCGCCGCCGCTTTCAGCAGCAGATCCAGATATTTCACCTTTCCGGCCTCCGCGGCTCCCGCCCAGTAGTCCGGGGAATTGATCACGCCCAGGGCCTCCAGTTTATCCGCGGCGGCTTGCGGTGTGTCCTGGAGCATAAGAACCTGGCCCACCCGGATCAGATTTTTATTTTTAATGGCGTTGATTTCCACCAGTGCGTCAACAGTGGTTTTGTATGCGCTGGCAATCTTGGAAAGGGTGTCGCCGGCTTTTACCGTGTGGATGGTCTGGCCTCCCGTTGTAGTTCCGCCGGACGCTCCGCCCATTTTCTTGGCAATGGCGGCAAAGTCCGGGCAGATAAACCCGCGAATATACTTCCCGTTGATCGCCATGGTGCGCTTGCCTACCTTGCCACCGGTCATGTTCCCCTCTGTCACTATAAAGGTGCCGCCGCCCAGTTGGGTGACAATTCCGATGTGATCCCCGGATCCGGTGCAATCGCCCTTTCCGGTGTCGTCCCAGTCATACACACAGGCGTCCCCGATCTTGGGGGTGTGCGCGTCGTTTTCCACCCAAATGCCTTTGCCTTTGGCCACTACGGTGTATTTCTCAACGCCGCACTCGGTCCCGGTGAATTCCGCGATCCCTGCCTTGATGTATGCCGCGCTGACGGTGGTGGCGCAATAGGCGTCCGTTGTTTTCACCTTATATCCTCTGGCCAGCGGCTTGTGGCCGTTGTAAATCGCCAGGATCTCCAGGTGTTTGGCGCTCCCTTTGGTCGCCCCCACCCATGCGTTGATAATGTCGGCCACTTTCTGCCGCAGTTGGTTTTCTGTCATACCTGTTTCCCTCCTATATTCCAACGTCCGGCGGTTCTTTCCGTTCAGGCTCCGGCCCGTTCGGAACGCCTCCGCTCATTCTGGCGGCGTCCGCCGCCTTGTCCTTGTTGGTCTTGATCCAGCCCATGACACCGTTTTCCAGTCCGCAGACGCCAAACACGCAGGCGGTCAGGGTGGCAGGTTCGTTTCCGGTGTGCCAAAACACGGCCAGGGCGGCCACAGTGTAGGCCACCAGGATCACAGCCTCCAGGATCAGCACTTTATCCATGACGCCCATTTTTGTGGGCTTGTCCCTTGCTCGGGCGCTTTTTCGGGGTGTGTGTCCCTGCTGCCGCAGTCTGCCCACGGTGGCACAGCACAGAAGAAACCCCAGGATCGTGCCCACAGACATGGCCAGGGCGGCCATAATCGGCAGTTTCATATTTCCGGCGGCCTCCTTACAAAAAATCATGCTTGATCAGCCGGTCGTCATATACGCGGCTGATATTGGCCACCGCATGGGTGGCGCGGTTGTTCTGGTAGTCCGGGTGTGCTTTGCTAAACCGCTCGTAATAGTCGATTTCTGCCAGAATCTCTATGAACTCCTCCCGCGTGTGCGGAATATCCCGCAACAATTCATTGTTGAATTGCAGGATCCTGGTCCGGTGGGTGTCCGCGGCTCTTTCGTCGTCCACCTTTATGTGGTCGTCTAAAATTCGCCGGGTGTCGGCCTGGGTTTCTTCCATTTCCCCCAGTTTGGCCAGCACTTCCTTGTTGATGGCCCTCCCAATGGCCCGCGCAATGGCGGACCAGGGATCCAGTTTGATGGGTGAGATCTGGATCAGTGTCATGGCCACCAGCATGGTGCCCCCGCCGCCCAGCAGAATTTCCTCCAGATTCAAGGTCCCACCCCCTCACCGATTGCCGCAGCGTACCGCCGCCGGACGGCGGCGATCTCCTCCTCATAGTGGAGGGCGCCCAGTTGGGCCAGTTCCACGGCCTGGGCCTGTATAATCACATTCATGCTGTCTATGACGGAACACAGATCCGTGATCAATTTGGTGTAGTCCATGGCCGTTACCCCCTCGCGCCGATCAGGGCGGCAATGTGGCGCAGGTCGTCCACCGGCGCCTCAAAAAAGGAATGGTCCCACAGCCAGAAGTCCACGGGATCCGGCTGTTTGTATTTCTGGCACACGGGATCCTCCCAAACGTGATCCCACCGTTTTTGATGGTCTTTGTCCCGTTTGGCCAGCTTGTTCATAATGGCATGGACCAGGTGCCCCCGCTCCGGGCCGTTTCCGTCGTCGTTTCGGCTGAAATAGTCGTGGGCGTTCTGGCTGGTAACGGCACATAGTTGCAGGCCGTCCCGCACCAGAAAGCCGTCCACAGCCTCCACCGCGGTGCCCCACGGGATGTTCACGGGGCCGCAGATGGCCAGGATCCGCGCCCGCCGTGTCGCTATGTATTCCACTGTTTACGCCTCCTCCCATTGCCACACGCCAGGAGTGCCGGGCGCCCAGGTGCATGGGATCATATCCGCCTTGCACAGCCATGTTTTGCCCTCATAGGAATAATACAGGCCGGCGTGGCAGTCCATCCCGTAGACATACGGGATCGGGTCCTCCAGGGTTCCGGCGTGATCGGGTACAATGGGGCGGTAAACCGCCAGCATACCCTCCCCTTCGGGCAGCTGGCTTTCCAGCGGGTCCACGCCTCCAGGGGGCACCACGCGGAAAAGGTTCCCGTCTTTGTTGATAATCGCGCCCTGGTCAAGGTGTCCCTCGCCGTGTTGGGCGGCTGCCATGACTTCCGCCCAGGTGGTGAACAGATCCGGCATAAGCAGGGCGGAGGCGTCCGGGATAGTGGTGGACGCCCTCACATACACTTGGGCGGCCACAGCGGCCTGGGTGGCCACGTTGGCCGTGGCGTTGGTGGTTTCCTGGGTGGCGTAGATCTCCGCCCCGGCGTCTACCTCTTCCAGCAGCACGGTGTCCAGGCCGTCCATGTCCGGGCGCCCCAAAAGGTGGTAGGGGGTGCCGTTACAGGCGACGCCCTCCGCTTCCTCGGCCCCGCACAGGATAAAGCGCCCGTTTTCCGCCCGCTTGATGTAGTTTGGGGCCTCGGTCATGGCCAGGGTGGCCCCGTCCTTTGTGATCTTAAACATTGCTGGGCAAACCTCCTTGAATGAAAATCGCATAGAATAGCCGGCGCAGGTGCATGACCCGGCCATGGTCGTCAAAGTTTTTATAATAGGCAATAGGGCCTTGCAGCCACTCCTCCACTTGCTTCACGGTCATTTTTCCGGCGTCCACCTTTTTCTTGAAGTGGCGAAGTTTCCGCCGTGCCCGCTTCATGCCGTCCCGGCACCCATGGACGATCACCCGCCCGTTTGGCAGTAGTTGGAATTTGGCTTTGCAGAAACGGAACGGCCTGGAGGCGTCCACGATCTTGCATTTTGCTGGGTTGATCTCCAGCCCCATGGCCTCCGCCCTGGCAATCGTGCCCTTACAGATGGCCACCGCCTTTTCCCTTGTTTCCAGCGTTGCGTTGTAGTCGTCCATGTAATGGCCGGCAGCAGGTAGGGACATTTGGCATTTCAGCCAGTTGTCAATGGAGGACGGCAGGGACACCATTTCCTGTTGGCTTGGCTCCACTCCTAGAGGCATACCCACACCGCCGGGCACCGCCGCCACCACCGTGTCCGCAATGGCCCGCAGGTCTGGATCCAGGATCAGCCGCCGGTGGCGTTCATAGATCGCCGCGTGTGGGGCGCTGGGAAAGAAATGGTGGAAGTCCATAAGTAGGACCGCACCCTGGAGGCCGTGGAGGCGGTAGTGCCGCCGCAGTTGGTCCCCCAGGCGCTTGTAATGGAAATGCAGGCCCTTTCCCTTTTGGCTGGCTCCATTGTCGTATATCATACTAGGGGCATACAGTGGGGCCAAAACCTCCTTGGTTAGGACCTTGTAGATCTGTCGGTCTACAATGTGGGGCGCGTCTATGGGGCGAACCTTGCCCCGCTCCCGTAGGATGAAATGTGCCGTTTTCCCTGGCTTCCACTTTCCAGAAAGAATTTTCTTCCGGCGGGCCGCCGTGCCGGAAAACAGGTGCAGTTCAAAATTTTGGGTTGACCGTTTCCAGCGGACGCCGTTGCAGCACTTCCGCCCGTAATAAAACAGGTTGCGAAAACTGAACACGGTTTTGATCCCGCCCAGGGCGTCGCTCCGGGCCTGTCGTTTGGCCTGCCGCCGGTTCCGGCGGCGTTTGTATCGCGCCTCCCGGCGCTCCTCGCTGGTCATATAATTTTTATTCGCTCCTCGCATAGTTGGGTTGTGGGTGCGCGTCTAAACTACTTTGGCCCGGCACATGAAACGGGTTAGCGCAATACCCCGCCATGCAAGCAGCGTCCGTGCAAGGCCGTCAAGGTGCAGTTTTAGGCTTTTGCCTGGGCAGTATTTCTCCTTTCGCACGGGTCCGTTTCACCTTTCGGTTACTGCATTTGACCCGCCCCGTTAAGGGGTGCGAAATCCGGGGGCCACGCCATTAGACCAGTTGGCGTTGTTGTTGTTGGCGCTGCCGTCGGTGTTGACAAGGCAGAAATTGTTGGAGTTGCTGGAATTCGGGGAACGGCACCACGCATTGGCCGCCGTCCGAAAGGCCGCCCTGCCACCCGGCGCGTTTTCAGAAATACACCCGCATATGACCGTTTACCGTTTTCTGTCGCTGTCCATGATGTTCCGCAGCAGGGTTTCCTCCTGGTTGATCAGGTTCCCCAGGCTTTCCGCCATGTTGTCCAGTTTTCTGGTGGCCTCCGCCGGCGGCAGGCTCTTTCCCTTGCCGTCGGCAAAACAGCCCTGTGGGTTCTGGCCCATAATCAGGTAGCAATGGGTCAACCGCACGTCCAGGGCGGAGAGGGAGGCCAGGGCCTCCAGTAAGTGTTCCCGCCGCAGTCCTTTCCGCTGTTCGTCGGATGGGTAGATCTTATTGGCCTTTTCGGCGTGGTCCATGACCTCACCCGCCAGGGTGGCCACGCCCTCCGCCAGCAGCCGGGAGTATCTGGCGGAAAGGCGTGTCAGAAAGCCGATGGTTTCAACATAGATCTGGTTTGCGGTGTTGACAAATTCCGCCTTGCTGACGGTGCGCTTTTCTTTTAGGACGGACATGGCGCCCGCCTCCTTTCGTTTGTCTGGTGCTTGGGGGTTCTCCCGCCCGCTTCCGCGGGCGGGATATAGCCGGATCTGCTGCGGCGATTAGGCGCAAAAGCCGGGGGCCACGCCACGCGACCAGTCGGCGGTGCCGGTGCCGGCGCTGCCGTCGGTGCCGACACGGCAGAAAGTGTCGGAGGTGCCGGAATACGGGGAACGGCACCACGCATAGGCCGCCGTGCCGGTGGCGTTGTGCTTGTAATGCACCTTGCTGTTTCCCGCCTTGTAATAGTCATATTGGGCCTGATAATTCTTTTCCGCGCTGTTTGCGTAGGTCCGGGCGCCGTGGAACTCGAATTCTGCCAACAGGAACAGATAGTCGGTGGTGCTGGTGACATATCCGGCGTTATCATTGCCGCCGCCGGTGTTGTCGGTGTACTTGGTGCATGACTTCATAACGGCGCGGAGGTCCGCAGGCAAGGCCGCCAGCAGGCTGTTGGCCGGGGGACTGGTGGGGTTTCCGTTGTTGCCCAGCAGGGTTTTTCTCATACTGGATCCACTCCACCCGCCGCTGTTGGTGTTGCTGGCGTTCATTTGGAAGTTGGCCGCGGAGGAACTGTTGTTGTTGTAGTTGCTATCCACTAGGGCCACATGGGCGCCGCCGATCTTTCCGATCTTGAAATGGATCCTGTTGGCGCCCTCCCGGCTGGCATTGTGGTTAAAGCCCAAAATGAAAACATCAATGGACAGATTGGAAAATGTGGTGTTGCCCACCTTGCCGTTGATGGTGATGGTCTTGGTGGCGCCTGTACTCCAGTAATTGGCGCCCTTGCTGGCGTCAGAAACGGCCCGGATGGTGGCCCAGCTGTTGGAATTCAACGTGGTGCTGATCTCGGTGACGGTGATGGCCTGGGTGCAGGTCTTGGTGGCGCCGTTGTATGTGTAGGAAATGGTGATTTGCTTATTGGAGGCCGCCAGGGGGCCGGTGGGGGAATAGGTGTACCCGCTCACGTTCCCGGTGCTGCCGTCGCCATAGGTGGCTTTGATCACCATTCCGGCTGTGCTGAAACTTTCCCCGGCGAAATAGCTTGTTTTGCTGGGCGGGGTGGCCACGGAAATGCTGGTCAGGGTGTTTTTGACGGTGATGGCCTGGGTGCAGGTCTTGGTGGTGCCGCCCTCCGCGTAGGAAATGGTAATTGTGGTGTTGGACAGGTTCAGGTTGCCGGTGGGGCTATATGTCCATCCAGATACCACGCGGGTGGCGCCGTCGTTGTAGGTGGCGGTGATCACCATGCCCGCGGAGGCGAATTTCTCCCCGTAGTTGTAGGTGGTCTTGCTGGGTGGGGTCGTCACCGCAATGGACGTCAGCGCCCGGATGGTGATGGTATATGTGCAGGTCTTGGTCACGCTGTTTTCCGTATAGGAAAAGGTGATCGTGGTATTTCCTGCGGCCAGCGCCCCCGTGGGGGAGTAGGTCCACCCGGTCACGGTTTTGGTGCTGCCGTCCGACATAGACGCCTGGATCACGGTGCCTGCGGGGTCGAAATTCTCCCCGATGTAATAGGACTTTTTATTAGGGGGTGTGATCACCGAAATGCCGGACAGTTGCCGCACGGTCACGGCCTGGGTGGTGGACAGGGTGCGCCCTGCCCGCTCGTAGGTGATTGTGACTGTCTTGGTGTCGGCCTCCATGGTTTCCGGGGAGAACTTGCAATCCTGGGTCACGTCCTCGGTGGTGCTGTCCGCAAACGTCGCCGTTACCACCAGGCCCGTGGTGTCGAATTTGTCCCCCACGTCATAGGCGGTATTGGTGGGCGGGTGCGTCACCGCTACGCCGGTGGTGATCATCAGGTCCACGTTGTACTGCAGGGCGCCGGTGACTTCCACTTGTCTGGTGGCGGACTCTCCGCCCAGGGTGGCCGTCACGGTCCATTCTCCTGTGTTATCCGGCAGGGAGAACTTGGTGGATCCTACGCCGTTCAGGGTGGTTTTTCCGTCTGTGCAAACCACGGACGCCCCCGCGCAGGTGGTCACGTTAATGCTGGCGCTTTGGACGCCCAGGGCGGCCTTTAGAACCGCCAATGACACCTTTCGGTTTTGGCCTGCGGCGCTGGAGAAAAAGGGCACCGTGTCCGTCAGGGCCATTTCGTCGCTGTTGCTCAGTTCTTGGGTGGGGGGCTGGTAGTCCGTGCCCGGTACAGCGGGGATCACCTTTGCCCCTGTGCCTTTCAGCAGGCCGGTTTCCTTGATCTTGTCCTGTTTGCCCTCCAGGGTCTTATTGATATTCTGCAAAAGGGCCTTGTGGGCGTCGGGGTCGTTGTCGTGGTCCTGCAGGTCTTTCAGGGTAGCCAGCACCAGGGAACGGTCCAGGGTGCAGGATACCGCCGCCGCGTCGCCCACAATGATGGGCACCGCAATATTTTTTTCCACCGTTTCCACACTGGCCACGGGGATATAGTCCGCCGTATCATAGGCGTTTTGGTAGCAGTAGAGAATATCCGCTTCCCGGTTCTCCGGGTCGTCCGGGTTGGCGGCAAACACGCCGATCTCCCGCCAGTAAAAGCCCTGTTCCAGGTCGGCGTTGGAGAACGTGCCAGACACGTCCACATAGCCCTCCCGAACGGCGGCATAGGCGTCAATGACCACTACCGGCTCCACCAGGTCTGTCAAATTGGCGATAGACCCGGCAAGTGTGCCGCTTCCCATTTTGATGGTGGTAATTGTGAGTTGTGCGCCGGCCATATTTTCGTAGTAAAGCGCCTTTCCGGCGTTGGTCAGCTTTGGGGCCTGAAATGCCATAGTTAGCGTTTCCCTCCTTACAATGTCGCAAGTTGCAGCCGGATGAAGTCGCCCGTATGGATCCAGTGTCCTGTGTAGACCTCCGCCGCCGGGGTGGACAGATCCAGAATAATTTCATCCAGCCAGGAGGACAGACGTTTCACGGACGCCAGCACCCGCCGGAATTCCTCCACGTCGTCCTCTGTAATGCCGGGGTTTGTGGTGTGCGCCTTAAAATGGTGGGGATCCCCGCCGTATTCCCACCATTCCGTGATATATCCGGCGCTGAAAATAATTTCTATGATCCGATTGACCGCCACCGGGGTGCCCATTTGCGTATAGAAAAGGAGCGTGTCCTGGATCAGCGCCCGTTTGGTGCTGATCGAATAGGTTTCATCATAGGCCGGGGTGCGTAATTCCACGGCCAGGTAGTCCAGGACGTTCTCCGGCATGGTGGCAATGGCGGCATAGGTGCGGGAATTTTCCGCGTAGGTGCAAAGTTTTTCGATCTGGCGCCCTACCGCATAGGCAAGGGCCTGGACCTCCGGCTGGTTTTTCAGGTTGTCGGGCATAATGTCCGTGAACCTGCTGCCTTTTAGGTCAATCATCCTCCAGCCCTCCATAACTGATCTGTGCGGACCCGGACAAGGCGGAGATCTTTGTGGCCTCCACGGTAGTGTAGGCCGGGGCAGTCACCGTCACCCGTTTGGCACCGGCAGCCATGACCATGGCCGTCAGTTGGGACGGGTTAATGTCCCGCCCAATGGTCCGTTGCCAGGTCACATAATTGGCCACGGCAGCCTCCACAGCGGCCTGGATGGCCACCGCCCTGGCGCTGTCGCTGCGGTTGATGTAGTAGGTCAGATTGATGGTATAGGACACTTCCGCCGGCGCCGCCACCGTGATCTTGTCGTTCATGGCGCGGGCGCTCTTGCCGTTCAGGTATCCCTCCAGGCCGCTGATCATTTCGGGGCCGGGGCTGGTGCCGTCGGCCATAATGAAAACAATGTCCACGGTGCCCGCCGCCTGGTCGCTGGTCACGCGCACGTCCCCAATAGAGGCGCTGTACTCTTTGGCCTTGTAAATATAGCCGTCCTCGGTAATTGCCGCGGTGTAGGCGCTGGGGGCCAAAAAAATCCGCTCTGCCAGATCGTCGTCGCTTTCAATCTCCGCGCCGCCCTCGGTGCCTGTGGTGTTGGTGACGCTTTCCACATACGGGAGGGGATCCACCATGGTGGTCAGTTCTCCCGCGGCCAGGCCGTTGCCGTCCGTGCCGGATACGGTGCAGATGGCAGGCACGTCCACCGTGGTGCTGCCCGCCGGTACTTCCGCATACTCCACAGTTTGGAAGTAGATGGACCCGCTTGTGGAAACCCTGGTGCCCTGTGGAATGGCCGTGGCGGTGGGGCGCACGGCGGACAGGGTAAAGCGCAGGGTTGTGGTGGCAGCGGTGGCCGGCGCTCTGGTAACGCCTTTCAGCAGGCCCAGGTTGTCCAGAAATTCTGAATAGCTGTATTTCAGCAGGTTTTGTTTGCCCGCTCGATCTACGAACTGGAACCCCTGGTAAATCTGCGCCGCCGCCGAATACAGGATCATGCGGTGGACGCTGGCCCGCTCCAGGGTCACGGTTTGGCCGGTGGCCTTGGTCATGGCGTCCTCAAAATCGGCCACCATTTCCGCCCGCACGTCGTCAATGGTTTTCCCGTCAATGAAAGAAATGTCCGGGGTGTTGTCGATTGCAGAAAAATCAGGCATTTGTGATCACCACCTTGGGAACAAGTTTTCCGCTTTCCGCCCGGCCCCAGGTGATTTCCTGGACCCGAACGGTGGGGATAAATTTTGCCACCTTTCAGGTGACTTCCGCCGTGTATAGGCTCTTGGCGGCCTCCGGCGGCATATCCACAAAATCCATGTCAAGGCCGAATTCTCGATCCAGGGGCATGGTGCCCGCCCGTGTGGACAGCAGGAGGGCAAGCTGGCGGTCTAACTCCTCCAGCCATTGGCCGGAAAAGGTGTATTCCAGTTGAAAGTCATATATTTCTGTCATGTATATTCCCCCAGCGAAATGGTCAGGGACGCCTTGGCAAGTTCGCCCCGGTTGTAAACCACGCCCCACGTTTCGCTGGATCCCAGCAGTCGGAACGGGTTTTTGCCCACCGTTCGGTGTCCAATCACCAGGTATTCCGCCGTGCCGCTTTCCACCATGGCCTCTACGGCTTCCAAAACGGCCCTGGGTTTGACACCCAAGGCGGCAGAAAGGGTGATAGGCAAGGAAATTGTCTGGTTGGCCGGTCCCAGGTATTCCGGCTTGGGTTTTACCCCCGCTGTTTCATGCTCTGCCCAGCGCCCTGCGATCTCGCGGGTCATTTCATTGAACGTCAAAACCATATCGTCGCTGACAGTAAAAATGATGTTCTTTCCCAGTGTTCCAATCATAGGCCTGCCTCCTTATTTGGGCGGGGTGGTGCTGCCGCTGGACAATGCACAGCTGCAGTCATGGGTGTGGTTGACCAGGGATATTCCGCCGCCCACCACATCCACCTCCGCCGTCACCTCTTTGGCTGTGACGGCCCCGGTTACAGTCAGGTTTCCTTTCACGGTCAGGTTTCCGTCTACCACAACAGATCCGGCCTTGATGGTCATTGTGCCGCCCTTGTAGCGGATCATAGCCTCCCCAGGGGCGCGGGCCATATCCTTGCGGTATAGCCCCGCCGCCCCCTCCGGGGGCTTGTTCTTTTCGCTCCAGGGGCGCCCCAACACCACCCCGGCCTCGCTTCCGTTGGACAGGTGGAGGACAAGCACCTGATCCCCAATTTCCGGCATTTGGTATTCGTCGGAGATCAGGGGCACCGGGCGGGTCACGCTGTCGTCTTTTTCGTGATACACTACGCGCACCATGCCGGTGGCGTAGTCGATGGCGGACACTTTGCCCAGCCGGATCTCATTTCCCATGCTTGCCTCCTTATCCCGCCAGGGCGTTGGCCGCGCTGATCAGCAGCACGTCCAGCCAGGCTATTGCCGTGTACTTACTGGCCCAGTATTCCGGTGAATTGATCACCCCGGTATTGGTCAGCACCACTAGGGCCTGCTCTACGGTGGTTACGCTGGTGCCGTGCAGGTTTACCTTGATCCGGGTGGCCATGTTCAGCAGCAGGCCGTCAAGGTTGTTCAGGTTCTTATAGGTTCCCACCCAGTATTCTGGGGAGGCCATGACGCCCACGGCGAACAGGCGTTGGCAGGCGTCTTTGATCACTTCCTCGGTCATGGTTTCCACCAGGGACAGTTCCATGTCCATGGTGTATCCACCGGATCCTCCAACGTGGTGGGCAATGCTGTCAATGAAGTATTTGCCGGACAGTTTGCCCAGGCCCACCACGGTGATACATTGGGAGGCCACCAGGGCGGCGTTGCCCGTGATGGTGACGGACAATTTGCTGGCGCCGTGGTTCGCCTTATTGACCGCCGCGGCGATCTTGCGCTCCGCGTCGGCCTTGCTGTCAGCCTTGCCGGACTGTTTCAGGATCCGGGTGCCCGTGCCCACGGTGGCCTTGATCTCTTTCTCTGTGGTCGGGTCCGTGTAGGCGTATTCTCCGCCGGTATAGGTGCCGGCCATGTTCTTGGACCAACTCCAGGATTTCAAGGCGGTTTCGTTGATGGTGGCCACCGGGTCTTTTTTCTTGTAGGCCTCTCGGTCATACACCACGATCTTTTGGGCGTAGACTTTCATGGCCAGCCCGTAGGTATCGCAAAGAGAGGCGTAAAAGTCGCAGTCCGTTTCTTCCGATTGCTCCACGCTCTTGATGGTGAACGGGGTGCCCTCCACATCCCAGGCCAGGGCAATGCCGGCGCGGGCTGCTATCTCTTTTCCGATCTCCTGGATCGTGACGTTTTCCCAGGTCCGCGTCCGCTCGGTGGCCATGAAACTACCGTCTGCCGGAACGGATACCCCGGAAATGGTCCCTGTCACAGGCCAGCCCGCAAACTCGAAATTATCAAGGATGAAGAATCCACACGACAGCACCCGGTTGTCGCCCTCCCGCTCCCAGTCGCGGACCTTGATGGTGGCGGTCATTGTGTCCCCCGTAGTGGGGACCCATGCCGTGGTCCATTTCCGGTTGCGGTCATTGATTGCAATATCCAGGCTGTCCGCCTCTCCGGTGGCCGGATCGGTATAGGTGATCTCGCCCTTGTAGTCCGCCATTTTACTGGTGACGGCGGCGCCGTTATAGGTGATCTCCACTTCTGCCCGCCGTGTGTTCATGTTTCACTCCTCCAGATCGGTGCGTTGGTCCCCTGCGCGTCCTCCGGCGGGGGTGGTGTCTGGAGAACCACCCCCGCGTCGAAAACGAATGTGTCCAGGTGTGGAAAATTGTTTTGCATAAGCCACCCAGCCAGCTTTTCGTCCCCGTAGACACGGAAAGCAATGGCGTCCCAGGCGTCCCCCTGATTTGTGGTGTAGGTGTTGGCCATGGTTTCCTCCTTTACGCCGGGTTGAACTGCTTGCGCCGCTCGTCGGCTTTCATGCGGTCATATAGCCGTTTGAATTCTGCAAAACTGATTCGGCCCACTTCCTCCGCCTCCTGGCGGGATGGCTGGCCGCCGTAGAAATTGAATACAGGGGACCATACAATGGTGTCCCCGCCGCCTCCGCCGCGGTTTCCTCCGCCGCCGGGCTTGGGTTTCTTGGTCCATTCGTCCAACAGGGCGGCCAGTTTGGACAAGGGCATGACCGCCTCCGGCTCTCCGCCCTCTCCGATCATGGCCAGGGTGGGCGCCGTGGCAATGCCGCCGGCGGCCAGTTGCGGGATTGTCGGAATATTAAAGCCCAGCGTGGCGCCGCCTACGCCAGGGATCCAGTCAGGGATCGTCACGGAAATGCTGTTGATTTTCTCCAGCACCCAGTTAATAGCGGAAATGACTGCGTTGATCGGCACCTTTGCCAGGTTCACGATCATGCCGAATACGTTCCCGAAGATATTGACCACGTTTTGCCATGCAGCGGACCAGTTGCCGGAAAATACATTGGTCACAAACTCGATCAGATTTGTCAAAATCGAGATCGCGCTATTGATGTACGGTGCCAGGGACACAAATGCCACTTCCAGCCCGTTAATGACCACGTTGGCCAGATTTGAAAGGACAGGGGCTAGGGTGGAGGCCACCATGCTGGCCAGGTTTCCCATGGCCTGGAGTAGTGGCTGTGCCTGCTGTAAAATTCCCTGTACGGCGTTTCTAAACCGTTCGCTTTTGTTCCATAGAACAACAAAAGCAGCGGCCACCGCCGCAATAATGGCAATGATCACAGTGAATTTTCCGCCCAACAATTTGACCACGGTGCCCAGGACGCCGCCCTGTTTGGCTCCCGCAGCAAAGACTATTCCCACATTCTTTACTGCGGAAACCGCCGTGCCTGCGGTTTTCAGGGCCTTAAAGCTGGCAACAGCAGTTAAAACCGCGCCGGCAGCGGTTAGGATCGCCTCTCGGTTGTCCATAACCCATTTGGCGGTTTTCTTTAATGTTGGGATGATGGTGCCGGTCATGTAGTTCCCAACGGTTGACAAGCCTTTTTGCACGACAGGCAGCGCCGCCTCCGCAAGTTCCCGGACGTATGGCAGGATATTCATGCCCAATTCCGTCAGGAAGTTTTTGCCCAGGTTTTTGATCATTTGAATGTCATAGGCCAGGGTGTCGGTTTGTCTTTCAAACGCTGCATTTGCCGCTCCCGTGGCTTCATACATTGCCGCGGTCTTATCGGTGAGGTTTTCCGCCTGGCTTCCTGCCATGGCCAGGACTGCGGTTTGCGCCTCGACAGAAGAAAACAGCCCCGCAAAGGCCAATTCGTCGCCGTTCACAGCGCCCTTTAATGCCTCCAACGATCCTTGCAGGCCTTTACTCTCCAAAAGGGCTTGGCCGCTCTCGTATCCCATTTTTTCCAGGGCCGCGGCCATGTTTTTGGACGGTGACAAAAACCCTTGCATGGTTGCCTTTAACTGCGTTGTAACCTCCGCCGTGGATCCTGTAACGCCTGTCAGAGTGGCCATGGCGCCGAAAAGCTGTTCTTGCTCCACGCCCAGGGTGCTGGCCAGCGGGATCACCTTGCCCATGCTTGCCGCCAGTTCCGGGAAAGAGGTCTGGCCCAGCCGCACCGTTGCAAAGGACAGGTCCGCCGCCTTTTGCACGGCCTCCGCCGACGTGTCGTTGTAGCCCTTGGTCACGGCAGAAAGTAGGTTCACGCTGTCGGTGGTGGTGGCGTTTCCTGCCGCCGCGGATTTCGCGGCAGTTTCCAGGATCTTGGCCGCGTCTGCGCTGTCACCAAAAGCGGAAATAACCTGGTACATTCCATCCGTTAGGTTATCGGTTGCCACGCCAGTTCGGTCTGAAACGTCCAGAATTTCCTGTCCAATCTGCGACGTTCTGGCGGCGATCTCCGCTTCCGTTCCGGTCAGCAGGGTGGAAACATTGGCCAGCTGTGCTTCATACTGTTGGCCCGCATTGATCGCGGCCACCCCGATGGTGCCCACCGCG
Organism: Flavonifractor porci; assembly: GCF_037572415.1. NCBI lineage: Bacteria > Bacillati > Bacillota > Clostridia > Eubacteriales > Oscillospiraceae > Flavonifractor > Flavonifractor porci. Next base: position 35,109 of record NZ_JBBHLB010000004.1, on the reverse strand, counting down.
GTGGCCGCTGCAAGCGACGCACCAGCAAGCACTTTCCCAACCTTTTTTGCGGAGGTGCCCAGCGCGGCTAAATCCTTGTCCGCTGCCATGCAGGCTTTTTTCAGGGAACTGTCGGTCCTGCCCGCAATTTTCAGCATTAGTTCATAGGTTTTACTTTTTGCCACGCTTTAGCACCTCCTCCATATAGTCGTTTACGGTGTCCGCAATTTCGGCCAATTCGCTGACGGACAGGGCCGAAAGATAATCCAACCCTGTCCGCAGCTGAATGGACAGCCCGGTAACCGCTTTAGTCAAGACGGCAGGGGTCAGTCCTCCGAACCCCCGCCGTAGAGAAAACCCACCACGGTGGTCTTGATTTTCATGCCCTCTCTGCCGGGCAGCCTTTCAAAGAATTCCAGGGGCTTTCCGGTGACTTTCATGGCCACCATGTTGGCGTAGTCCATGGTCATTTCCAGGGTGGCGGGGTTCATGGTGTTCCGCTTTTTCATAAGCATACGGCCCACCGCCTCCAGCTGGCCCGCGGTAATATCCTCCAGGCCGTGCAGGTCGATCTCGGTATATTCCCGATCCTCGAAAATGTAGGGCTTGCGGAACTTTACCAGCAAGTCCACTTCCTCCTCGACGTCATCCCGATCCGCAGCAGTTTCCCGCTCCATAGCGTCCTCCCGCTCGGCGGCTTCCTCCAGAAACTCCTCGTTTTTCATAGTGTCCATGTCAGCACATCTCCTTTACTTTGGCCAAAACGTCCTTGCCGTTGACCTTGTAGACCTCGTTCATCTTGTCCAGTTCCAGGACCGGCTTGCCCTCCAACTCGATCAGGATATAAAGCACGGTCAGGGTGATCTTGGTGTCCATGGTGCTGCCGGCCTTGACCTTGCCCATGGCCAACTTGCCGCTGCGGCCACGGACCACCACGCGCATGGGTCGGAACTCAATATCCCCCTCGCTGTTGGTGGTCTGCTGGGCGCCGCGGATCTCCAGCGGAACAGCGCGGGTCATGTCCATCATGTCCACGGCCTCCCGGTCCAGAACTCTGAACGGCACCTCGATTTCCTGGTTGGCAAAGTAGCCAATGGTGGGATCGTCGATCTCGCCCAGGATCCCGGCGCCGGTCACGGTGTCGCTGGACGGCTCAAAGTCGGGCAGGGTCATTTCGTCGCCCACGCCCAAAAGCCGATTGCCGGCGCTATACACGTTATAACGGTTGATTTTAGTGGGGATCGTGTTCATGTTTATTCACCTCCGAAAGACGCTTCCAGGGCCGCCACGTCATACTCCCGGATATTCTCGATAAACTCCGCCGGGATGTAGGGCGCCATATAGGTGTGTGTGGTCAAGTGCCCGTTCAACAGATTGGTTACGGGGTTCTCCTCGCTGACAAACTCCAGGCGATAGCCGGCGCAATAGTCGCGGGCCACATAGCCGTTGCCCACAATGTTCTGGCTGTCCACAATAGACTGGATCAGGCGCTTGTTGCCGGGCTTGTCTACTTTCTGGAAATAGGTGCGAATGAAGTTGTTACCGTCCCAGTCGAAGAACCGACGCACCGCCAACCACCGATCCTTGGGGTCGGAGGTAGAGGGATAGGCCGCGGTGTTGTTGCCCCACAGCTTGAACCCGTTGGCATTGATCGCGGTAATAATGCCGTTTGCGTTCAGCATATCGTTGGCCTGCTGCTGATCCAGCATGACCTCGGTGCCGTCAGCCAGTACGGTGGCGGTGATCCGCAGATCCTTGTTGGACGGGCTTTCGTAGGGTACGTCGCCGTTTTCGGCGTCGTTGTAGGCCGTCAGGGCCGCCGCCATAGCAGACATACAATAGACCTTATCACCCACGGCCACCTTGGGCCAAAAGGCAGCTGCGTGGGTGCCGCTGGCGCCCATAGCCTCCTTTGCCGTCTTTACCTCGGTGTAGACCTCCGCGCCGGTGCTATCCGCCGCAATATCCAGATAGGCAAAGCAATCGAAAACGCCATTGATGGCCTCGGTTTTTGCCTGGAGGGCTGCGGCCACCACCGCGTCGTGGCTCCATTCGGGGGCCAGCAACAGGCCGGGGGTCATTCCCAGTTTGGGGTAGATCTGGCGCACCAGTTCCAGGCCGGTTTCCTTGCCGGTTGCCACGTCCACACCGCCCACAATGTCAGCAGCGGTTACACCGTCCGGCTTGATGGATGTGCTGGCTACGTTCAGGGTTTCGGCCTCCTTGGCGGCCTCGGAGATCAGGGTGATCACCACGTTGCCGGTGTCGTCATGTGTGGCCACATAGTCGCTGCCGGGCACCAGGGTGGCGTCGCTGTTTTTTACCACCAGACTGTCCAGCATGACATATTCTTTGTTATACAGCACCGTGCCGTCTACTACGTCACAGTCCTCCGCCTCATTCTTGGTGGTATGCTCTTCTTTGGCAGGGTCCAGTACGTTGATCAGGATAATGGGGGCCACGTTGAACACGCGAAAGCAGGCGTCAATGGACTGGCACAGGGAAAAATGTGCAAAGTCGTCACAGTAGCCAACGGCCTGCTGACACTCCTTGAAACTGTAACACAGCTTGGGAGTGTTGGCCGCTTTGGCTGGGTCAGCCGACAGGTGAATGGGTGCCACGCCGAAAATGACCTGCAGGCCGGCGCTCCCCTGAATAGGAACGGTCAGGCTGGTGTCCTGTTCGGTGTTGTAGACGCCGTGAAAGTATGCCATGGTTTATTCCCTCCTCTTTAGCGTTTCGCCTGTACCAGGCGGAACAGGCGGTAAATGTGTCCATAGCCGCCGCGCAGCTTCTTCATAGCCTCCGGCAGCTGGTCCAGGGGGATCACAAGGCCAGCCATGGCCGGGTTGGCCTGGATGGCCTCCGCCAGTGGCCTGGGGATCCCGTTGGTGTAAAACGTGAATTGTGTGGCTGTGCCGGGGATAGTCGGTCCACAGTAAACCACGGTGCCCGCGCTCTGGCCGGGCTTTTTGGTCGTCTTTGCCATTATGTTTCTGGTACCTCCTTAAAGATGGCCGGGGCCTCAAACGTCAGCGCCACAGCCGCGAAATAATAGGGGTGGGTGTCCTCCTCTTGTGTGGCCCATCTGATCGGGTACTGCACAACATAGCGTTTGCCCACCACCCCATTGGATCCGTAGTGGGTCATAACCGTGTTGACAATGTGGAGGGCGTCACGGTATCCCTGGCGGTTTGGGTCCGGGTCATATACGCAAGCCGTCACCACTACGGTGATGGTCTGTGCGGAATCCTGTGCCGGCAATTCTCCCGACGGTAGGCGCACGATTATGTACGGTTCCGGCGGTGCGTCTGACGCGGTTGTTTCATCATCCCCCGCCCGGAACGGCGTGTCCTGTGGGTAGATGTTTACTGAACGCTCCGCCCCAACTGAATTTACCAGCCTGTACGGCTCGAAAAGTCGCTTTAGATCCTCCACAACTGCGTCCAATAAATTTTCTTGTGTCACATGGTTGCGCCCCCTTGTCAAGTTTCCTTTTGTTACTTATAATCGAATGTGCTAATAGTCAGCAATTTGTGGTAAAAATAAGAAACGGAGGATATGGCATGAAAAGGATAGGTGGTTTTTCTCGCGTTTTGGGGTGGCTGTTTATTGCCTCCGGCGTCTACGGGCTGTTTCACTCCCCAATCCCCGGCGTGATCTGCTTGGTTGTCGGCTTTTTGCTGGTGCGGCGTCCGGGGCGAAAAGGGGCGGACGTTTCCGCGGTTCCAGCAGATCCCGCGCCCTCGCAAGTTGTGCCGCCTGCGCCGGTGGCTATTCCCCATATTTCCGGGGGCGCCGGCTCGTTTGGCTCTTGGGATATTTCCGTACACGGGGCAGACGGTCAGGACGTGCGCTTTGACCGGGCGTTGTTCCAGCGAATTTCCATCCTGTCCTATGACGAAAGGACGGGCGTGGCCACAGTCCGGGGAACTCACGGTGATACATACCAGACAACACTTGACGCTTGCACTTGTGAAGATTTCCAGCGGCGTGGGCTGCCGTGCAAGCATATTTACAAGGTTGCAATGTCCGCCGGATATTCCGCGGATGATTTCTATTCTGCAAGATCTGACGTTGTGTGGTACGCGGATAGCTGCCGCGTTTACCACAGTTGTCCCGATTGCCGCGGCCTGCGAAACCGTTTCCCGCGTCGTACCACGGTGGCCTTGGCTGAATACAAGGGCTTGCGCCCTTGTAAATCCTGTTGCGAAACAGATAAATGACTTTCCAACGTGGCGGCATATGCCGCCACGTTTTTTATGCCATGTTCCCTAAAACCTTGTCTATCCGCTTTTGGATCTCCTCTTGCATGGTTTCGTATGCCATGGCCTCCGCCGCCTCTCTCACCCGCTCGTTACCCAACAAATGGGGAACGGCTGGGGACAGTAGCTTTTTAATTGGCAGTCGCTCCGGGCCTCTGCGCTGTACTATTGCGGTGTGCCCGCTGGCAAACCTCGCAACAAACGCTTTTAGGCCGTCAACTTCCAGCGGCTTCATGGTTCCGGCATTTAGGACCTGGGCCGCCGCCGCGCTGGTCCCGACGTTCGGGCGGGTCATAAATGCCATAATGTCCTGCATTGGGCCTCTAGACCTGATTGCCGCCGTCATGTTCGAGGTGCTGGCCTCCAGGATTTTGGGGGCGCCCAGGCTCTCGTCTTTTAGCCCCTTTGTGTCCTTAATGGCATATTCATCCTTTGCGCCCTTTATCAGCTGTTTCCGAACCTTGCGTGACGTGGCGTTAATCGCGTTTTTCAAGATGTTAGGGGCGGCAATTTTCTCTGGTATGGTGTTCAACTGGCGTATGATTTTTTCAAGTTCGGCCTCTACGTCAACCTGAAGAATGGCCCCTGTATCGCTCACGATCTCACCGCCTCTAACTCAATAGCAAGGATCCCGGCCTCCTCGGTGCTTTGCACGATCTTGAACTGCCGCCCGTCCAGGTTCAGCATTGTGCCATTGGCCGGGCGCGGTCCAAACTCCAGCCTGGAAACATAGATTAGGCGTCTGGACTTATAAAGCCCGCCAGTCGGTGCCCCCAGTAGTTTTGATTTGTCCCGCTCCAGCAGTTCGTTTTCGTCTACCATAACGGTCATTTCCTTGCCGTTGATGGTGTGGATGTCTGCGAATTCGTCAGGGTTCAGAAATGTGGGTAAATCAGCCGCCAGGCACTCCTTGAACGTGGGGGCGCCCATTACTGGGCACCCCCGCCGCTGGCGGGTGCCTGCACCGGCTCCTCTGCCAACAGTTTTACGATCAAGGCTTTGGTTGCGCCCCTGGGCAACTTTACGCCCATGTCATCGGCCAGACGTTCCAGGTCATCCTTTTTCATGGCCTCCAGGTCGTTTGCGTCCAGATGGCCCTCCACCATGTTTACGGTGTCCTGGTCGTCGTCCTGGCCCTCCTGTGTGCCCTGGGCGGCGTCCTTGCCGTCCTGGTCCTCCTGGGCGCCCTGGGCGGTGTCCTTGCCGTCCTGGCTCTCCTGGGCGGCCTCCAGGCCGTTTCCGGCGCTTTCTGCGGTGCCCGCGTGGGCGGCGTTCTCCGCCGTATCAGTGGCCGGCTTCTCTCCGGTCCACTCCGCGGATTTCGCGTCCAGCCAGGCAGACACCATGCGTCCGTCATGGGCGGGGAGGGGGTCGCCCGGCTCATACATACGCCCCTGGTAGAGAATAGGGCGTCTTGCTGTCAGCTTTACCATGGCGCACCTCCCGCGATCAACCCAACAGTTTGACCAGGACGGTGGTGTCCTCGTTCTTGGCGGGTGCCGCCGCATATCCGGCAGGCACTTTGCCCTCCGCCGTAGTGGTGATATTGTCGGCGCTTGCGTCGTAGTAGACGGCGGCGCCCTGTGTGATTTCACCTGCGGCTTAGGTCAGTTTACAAGGAACTACACGCAGACCGTGAAACGGGCTGCTGACAACAAACGGCGCTATGCTCCCGGCTGGGTGCATAGCACCTGTTTGTTGCGGGGGTTTCCAAAGGGGGCAGCGCCCCATTTGGCACACGACTTTGCGGAGCAAAGTGTAGTGTGTTATACGCTCTGTCGGCGTTGCCCTGAAAATACCGTTGCCGCCGGGGAGGGCAAGGGCATTTGACGCGGCAGGAAAGCAGGGCTTTGTTTGGGGCTGGTAAGCCGGAAACAAAGGGCTGATTTCAGCAGCAGACAGGGCGTATTATGAAAGCCCCCGTCCCTCGTCCTCCGCCCCCGGCCTATGGGACAAAAAGTCCCAAAGCTCTGGACACCGTGACCAGATGTGTGGCCACACTCCGGGAAAAGTAGCAGGACGGCAGGAAACCGTCAAGGCTGAAATGAATGGGCTGACGCCCGGCCTTGACCGTTCCCCGCCGCCCCGCTGGATGGGTGGACAAGGTGGCCAATCCCTAAAAGTGTTTGGCCGCACTCGTTCATTTTGGGGCCTTTCTTCTCCCAAAATTGAAATGGGCGGGAAAGCCCTAAAATGGCTTTCCCGCCTTGATTACCCATTAGCAAAGACGGGCGAGACTGTCAACGGCGGCGCTGAAAGCGCCGTTCATCTTGACCGTTGACTGGCTCGCCTGGCTTTGCTACTGCCCGTAAGAGATGGAAAAACAAGATGGAAAACAAGGTTAAAAATGGTTGACAAGTCTATCGGATGTGTGTTATACTGTGCGACAGTTTGAGATTGGAAGGAGGCTTACGTGTGTTAATTTGTGTACGCTAATAAGCAATAAAAAGTAGAAGTACCTTTCCACATGATGGTGGGCTTTTTTTGCGTGCGTATGCAAAGGAACACGTAGGTTTGACACGAGCAGTCTTTGAACTGTATCGTGGTGTTTTTTCGTGCTTTGTTGTTATGCAGGCGTCTGCCCTCTCTGTGGGACAACGCCTGCTTTTTATTGCAGAAACAAAGGAACAATGCAATAAAAAAGGAGGTTCGCATTATGACCCAAAACAACAATTCATGGAGAAAAACTTATTTTACACTTCTTGCCGGACAAGCAATATCCTTTATTAGCAGCGGTATTTTGCAAATGGCCATTATCTTTTATTTGGTTGCGAAAACTAATTCTGCAATCATATTGACGGCGGCAACACTGATTGGATTTTTGCCGCAAGCCTGTTTAGGCCCGTTTGCAGGTGCTTTTGTTGACCGGCACAGCCGTAAAAGCGTAATGATTGGTGCGGATTTGATAATTGCCGCCGCTGGCGGTATTCTGGCGCTGGTGGCGTTTTACATGGAATTGCCCGTATGGTCTATTATGGTTGTCCTGTTAATCCGAAGTGCGGGAACTGCTTTTCATTCTCCAGCATTCAGCGCAGCAACACCTATGATTGTGCCAAAAGAGGAACTTACAAAATGCGCTGGTTACACGCAGACCATGCAAGCAGTAAGTGCGATTATCAGTCCAGCTGCCGCAGCGTTTTTATATGCTGTTTGGCCTCTTAATGCAATTATATTGTTAGATATTGTGGGTGCAATCCTTGCCTGTGTGACTGTTGCGATTTCGTCCATACCAACGCCTGAACTATGTCCAGAAACGAAAAGACAACAGTTTTTACAGGATATGAAAGAGGGGTATGTGGTATTAAAGCAAAACAGGGGCCTCTTTGCTCTGCTCTGGATTGGTGTAATTTATATGTTCTTTTATATGCCAATCAGTACGCTTTTTCCTCTCATCTGTATGTCATACTTCAAAGGAACACCGGCCCATGCCTCTGCCGCTGAAATTGCTTTTGCGGTTGGTATGCTGCTTGGCGGAGTCATTCTGAGCATTTGGGGCGGTTTTAAGAAACGGCGGTACACCATCGGTCTTTCCGTTCTCCTGATGGGCGTTAGCAATATGCTCTCCGGGCTTTTGCCGCCAGACGCATTTCTTGTCTTTGTTGTGTGCTGTACTGTTATGGGAATTTCCGCTCCATTTTACGGTGTGCAAAATGCGATTTTTCAAGAAACGGTCAAACCAGAATATCTGGGGAGAGTTTTTTCTCTACTGACAAGCGCCGCTTCCCTCGCCATGCCGTTTGGCCTTGTCATTTCCGGGCCTCTGGCGGAGCGGCTGGGAGTTGAGAAATGGTTTGTCATTTGCGGAATTGGCATTATCATCGTTGCGCTTGCCGTATTTTTACTACCCGGTTTGAGAGAGATTGACAATACGCAATAATCAACTGCACCTTTTTCTATTACTAAACAAAATGCCTGGATGGTGGTTCTGAAAAACCAGAACCGCCGTTCAGGCATTTTTTATCTTCGTCCTCTCTGCGGTTTTGGATTCTTCAGCAAGTCGGATTTTTCCGCAATCTTTTTCAGCCACTTCCGTTCTTCTACTGACAGCTTCCTAAAATTCAGCTTGAGCCGTTTGCAGATAAACGCCAAGTACGCTTGTTCCGTGTCGCTGTCCTGGCTGACGATTTCACCAGCAGTTTCCAGCATTTCTTTTAGCGGGTTATCCTCTGGGACGCTGAAAAAATCGTCCTTGTGTGTTTCCCGCAGAGCAAGGGCAATCCCGTTTATGTCCCGTTGTATCACATAGCGGCAAAACTCGTCCTCATCAATATGGGCGGTGATAAGCTGTCTTAACTGCGTATCACTCATGCCAGGATTATGCTTTTTTATAACAGTTGCGCTCATCGTGTCCACTATGGCGTTTGCACCCTGCGCCTGTTTCAGTGCCGTTCCGTTCACATAGATTTCAAGGTCAGCCATCAGCCGGGGGAAATCCGGGTGCGCCGCCAGCTCACACAGCAGGGTATTGTCTATCCTCCCGCTTTTCAGCAGGTCAATCATTTCATCACTCAAACGCAGGTCTGCAAGATCGGCGTTTGGGTGATTTTTCATTTCAGACAGCCCCAGCAGATAATCAGCGGTCACACCGTAAAACTTCGCCAGCCGGATAAGGGCATAGTGGCTGATGTCCTTGAAGTCTTCCGTTTCGTAACTGCCCAGCGCAGACTTGGAAAGCCCGGTCTGCTCCGCAAGCTGCCCCAGCGTCAAGCCACGCTCCACACGTAGGTCTTTTAATCGCTCTTGTATGGATAAAGACATATTCACCCTCCTTGCTAGCTCAACGAAAGAGAAGCCGTTATGCTATGTACTATGCTCATAGCATAACGGCATAGGCATTTACAGTTTTATTTTACCATTTGCTACATCTTCACGAAATTTATCAACAAGCTTCGCTGTCAGCTTGGATTTACCGTAGTGTTCAAGTACAAAAGTACGATAACTTTTTCCATCTACAAGCACATCACTTTTTCTGGTCAACAACCAATTTCCGTTACCTCCTCCCTGTTCTCTAATATTCCAGTCTTTCCCATATCTTTTATAGATTTCATCTTTTTTACCTTGAACAGACATTGATTCGCTTGGAATATAAACAATTTGCATAATAGCTCCTCCTTTATTTTGTGCAAGAAGACCAGAAACCTGAATTTGTCTTTTATCTTTTTTTGATTATATCACAAATCCGAGAGCGTGGAAATAGGGAGTTTTTCAGGCTGATTTCCTACCTCTTGGATATACGGCACAGGCGGTCAAAAAGGTGTAGACTTGGGATAGTTCATCGATGGACAAGCACCTTGGAAACAGAACACGCCAAAGAAAACGGAGGGACGCATGAGCAAAAGACCCTATCAACACCTGCCGCCGCTGGAACACAGGCCGGACGGCTCCCCCTACCGCATAACCCCGCCCCAGAAGAGACGAGCCAGCGGCCTGATACGCCGGGAGTGCTGCAACTGCGAGGACGGAAACTGCCTTGCGCTGGACGATGGCGACACCTGCGCCTGTCCGCAGATGATTTCGTTCTCCGTCTGCTGCAAGTGGTTCCGCTGGGCGGTCTTGCCGCTGGACAGGACGCTGGAAGCGGAGATTTACCGGGACAGGGACTTGAAACGCTGTGCGGAGTGCGGCGGTGTGTTCGTCCCGAAGTCCAACCGGGGCAAATACTGCCCGGACTGCGCCGCCAGAGTTCACAGGCGGCAGAAAACAGAAAGTGAACGGAAAAGGAGGTCTGCTGTGGACAGTTAAGAGCGGGAAAAGCCTTGATTTGCAAGGCTCCGCAAGCCCTCAACCGGGGCGGCTGGTATCATTTATCATTCGCCCCGGAAAACGGGCCTCTAACCGTCCACAAAACACGCTATGACAAACACGATTTATATTCACCAGCCGGAAAAGGCGTTCAGTTTCACCCGGCTCCCCAATTTCCTTTTTGAAGCACCCACATTCCAGCCCTTGAGCAACGAAGCGAAGGTGCTGTATGCCTTTGTCCTGCGCCGGGCGGAGTTGTCCCGGAAGAACGGCTGGGCGGACGAGTACGGGCGGGTCTACCTGTACTACCCCATCTGCGAGGTGGTCGCTTTGCTCCGCTGCGGGCGGCAGAAAGCGGTCAACACCCTGCAGGAGTTGCAGTATGCGGGGCTGGTGGAAATCCAGAAACAGGGCTGTGGAAAACCCAACCGCATTTACCCGAAATCCTATGAAGCGGTTCCAAACACCGACTTCAAGAAATCCGGTTATGGTACGCCGGAGGGCTGAAAACCGTACTTGGCGAGTACGAAAATCAATCCTCTTGAAGTACGGAAATCTGACGGTATATAGAAATACAGAGATTAAAACCATCTATTTACATTCATTCCATTCCAATCCTATCAGAGATATTTTCGGCGGGAAAACCCGCCGGAAAGGAATGGAATGGGGAAAGGAGTTCAATGGCACAACACGCAATTTTGCGATTTGAGAAGCACAAGGGCCACCCGGCGGGGCCGCTGGAAGCCCACCATGAACGGAAAAAGGAGCAGTACGCCAGCAACCCGGACATTGACACCAGCCGGAGCAAGTACAATTTCCACATCGTCAAGCCGGATGGCCGCTACTACCATTTCATTCAGAGCCGCATCGAGCAGGCCAGATGCCGCACCCGCAAGGACAGCACTCGGTTTGTGGACACGCTGATTACCGCCAGCCCGGAGTTTTTCAAGGGCAAGTCCCCAAAGGAGATAGCGGCCTACTTCCAGAGGGCGGCGGACTTCCTCATTGACCGGGTGGGCCGGGAGAACATCGTTTCGGCTATGGTACACATGGATGAAAAAACGCCCCATCTGCACTTGGTCTTTGTGCCGCTGACAAAGGACAACCGCCTGTGCGCCAAAGAAATTATCGGCAACCGGGCCAATCTGACGAAGTGGCAGGACGATTTTCACGCCTGTATGGTGGAGCAGTACCCCGACCTGGAGCGTGGGGAAAGCGCCAGCAAGACGGGCCGGAAGCATATCCCCACCCGGCTGTTCAAACAGGCGGTCAACCTCTCCAAACAGGCGAGGGCCATTGAAGCGGTTCTCTCCGGCATTACCCCGCTGAACGCCGGAAAGAAGAAAGAGGAAGCCCTCTCCATGCTGAAAAAGTGGTTTCCGCAGATGGAGAACTTCTCCGGGCAACTGAAAAAATACAAGGTCACAATCAATGACTTGTTAGCGGAAAATGAAAAGCTGGAAGTCAGGGCAAAGGCCAGCGAAAAAGGCAAGATGAATGACACGATGGAACGGGCGAAGTTAAAAAGCGAACTGGACGATATGCGGCGGCTGGTTGACCGTATCCCGCCGGAGATTTTAGCGGAACTGAAACGGCAACAGCGGCAGCATGGAAAGGAAAGGTGATCTTATAAGTAATATCAGATACAAAAAGGAAATCGAAATCGTGACTTTTCAGGGAAAGGAAATCACACTGGAAAATCTCTCCCCGGTGTTCACGCCGGAACAGGAAGCAGCCAAACGCCGGGAACTGGAACAGCAGCTTTATGAGGTGTTCCGCAAGTACGCCGACAAGCGGGAGAGTGAGGAAGCCGGGACATAAGGTTTTCCAAACCCATCATTGATTTGCGGGGCTGCTGGCGGTATAATAGAACTGTCAGCAGCTCCGTTTCTTTTTTAAGAAAAGGAGCGACAATATGAACAATCGGATAGACGCAATCTATGCAAGACAATCGGTAGACAAAAAGGACAGCATTTCCATTGAAAGCCAGATTGAATTTTGCAAATACGAGTTGAAAGGCGGTAACTGCAAGGAATACACAGACAAAGGGTACAGCGGCAAGAACACAGACCGTCCGAAGTTTCAAGAACTGGTGCGGGACATCAAGCGGGGCTTGATTGCAAAGGTCGTGGTTTACAAGCTCGACCGTATCAGCCGTTCCATTCTGGACTTTGCCAACATGATGGAGCTGTTCCAGCAGTACAATGTGGAGTTTGTGTCCTCTACGGAAAAGTTTGATACCTCCACGCCGATGGGACGGGCCATGCTGAATATCTGTATCGTGTTCGCCCAGCTTGAACGGGAAACGATACAGAAGCGGGTAACGGACGCTTACTACTCCCGCAGTCAGCGGGGCTTTAAGATGGGCGGGAAAGCCCCTTACGGCTTCCATACGGAGCCTATCAAGATGGACGGTATCAACACAAAGAAGCTGGTGGTAAACCCGGAGGAAGCGGCCAATATCCGGCTGATGTTTGAGATGTACGCCCAGCCCACAACTTCCTACGGGGACATTACCCGGTACTTTGCCGAACAGGGGATTTTGTTCCATGGCAAAGAGCTGATACGCCCCACGCTGGCGCAGATGTTACGCAATCCTGTCTATGTGCAGGCAGACCTTGATGTGTACGAATTTTTCAAAAGTCAAGGTACAGTCATTGTCAATGACGTTGCCGATTTTACGGGCATGAACGGCTGCTATCTGTATCAAGGGCGAGATGTAAAGGCCAGCAAGAAAAACGACTTAAAAGACCAAATGCTGGTACTGGCTCCCCATGAGGGTATCGTCCCCTCCGACACCTGGCTGACCTGCCGCAAGAAGCTGATGAACAACATGAAAATCCAGTCTGCCCGGAAAGCCACCCACACATGGCTGGCAGGAAAAATCAAGTGCGGGAATTGCGGGTATGCTCTTATGAGTATCTACAATCCCTCCGGCAAACAGTATCTCCGCTGCACGAAACGGCTGGACAATAAAAGCTGTCCTGGCTGTGGGAAAATCATCACTTCGGAACTGGAAGCGGTTGTTTATCAGCAGATGGTAAAGAAGCTGGCAAGCTACAAGACGCTGACAGGAAAAAAGAAAGCGGCAAAGGCAAACCCGAAAATCACCGCCCTGCAAGTGGAACTTGCCCATGTAGACAGCGAGATTGAAAAGCTGGTGGACAGTCTGACGGGGGCAAACAATGTCCTGTTCTCCTATGTGAATGTGAAGATAGCGGAACTGGACGGGCGCAAGCAGGAACTTCTGGCAAGGATAGCGGAGTTGACTGTGGAGGCCATCAGCCCGGAACAGGTCAGCCAGATTTCCGGCTACCTCGATACCTGGGAGAATGTATCTTTTGATGACAAGCGGCGTGTGGTGGATTTGATGATCACCACCATAGCCGCCACAAGCGACAGCTTGAACATCACATGGAAAATCTGACTGGCGGCACCCCTCCCGTCAGATACCTACCCTGTGTAGTCCCTTGTAAACTGTACTTTTCTTCATTTCAAACACACCAGTCACATGGAGGTGTCCGGGCTGGTTTGCGGGAATATCGGTGCCCGCCACGCCCACGCGGGTGCCCAGGCTCACCACCTGGCCGTTTTTCACCTCTGCGGTGGGGGTGTAGTCCAGGGTATCGCCTTTCTGCCAATAGGTCGCGTTCATGTTCTTTCCTCCTTACTTCAAGGTGATCTCTACGCCGGGGTTCTTGGCAATACCGCGGAAGTCAACAGCGGTAATACCCCAATCCAGCCAAATGTCCCACACATAGCCCAACTGGCCGGGAACCTCGCTGCGGCGAATGGTGGGGGTTTCCTGGCCGTTCAGATAGTCCACCTGCAGGCTCTTGGCATAGGACGGGTCGCCCACCATGAACCAGGGCACAGGCTTGGAGGCTCCGGCCAGGGCGTTCAGGGTGCCGTCCTCGATCACGGTCAGCTGGTTGCGGTAGTTATACAGAGCGTTGGCGGTGTGGTTGCCGATACCCTCCACGTCGATCTCCTTGGTTTCAAGCAGCTGGGACAGCAGGAAACCGTAGCCCACGGGCACGATGATATAGCGGGGCTGTACGGTGATAGCCTCACCGAAAGGATCGGTCTGCAGAAGCAGTTTGAACATCATGTCCTGCAGGCTCTCGATGGAGGGGGCGGTGCCGCTGGTGATCAGGTTGCCATGGTTGGCGTTGAACAGGGGGACGCCGTCGAAAATGGCGGGGCTATCCACCAGGATCTTGTAGACCTGCTTGTTGATCGTACGCTTGGCGCTGGCCGCATACAGGCCGGGGATCTCCGTGATAAAGCCCACATCATCGTTGATAAACGCCTGGCGGCTCATGCTGAACTGGCGGCCATAGGTGTCAATCTTGCGCTGTGGCAGCAGGTCGGTCTTGGGGGTGTCGTGCTTCAATTCGCCGTTCTCACCCACCAGGGCAAACTCACCGGCGCCGCCGGCCAGGTAGGAGTGATCCTTGGTCGGCTTAAAGTCGGGCACGCTGCCCTTGGTAGTCCACAGCTGGAACGTGGTGGGGGTGTGGGTGTAGCGGTGGACAATGCTTTTTCTGATCGCGTTGTCCAGGATGGCGGGGAAAGAGGCGGTGGGGTTGAAGAACTGACGGCAGGCCATGGCCCACAGATCGTCCCGGCCCATTCGCAGCAGGCTGGCCTGGCTTCCCTCGCCGTCGCGGGCCATGCACTCAATGGCCAGATCTCGCAGGGACAGGCCGCGCATTTCCTCCACGCCCTGGTCGGGGTTCTCCACGGGGACACCCGCCCGCATAAGCATGACGTCGGTGGCGGCCTGGCGGAAGTTGTCGCCCTGGTCGCCGTTCATGCGGCCACGGACAGGGGCGCCGTGCTGGATCATGTGGTCCACCGCTGCGGCCCGCACGGTGTCCATGCTGGCGCCGTTGTTGATGTACTGGCCGGGATCCATGCCAGTCTGACGGCACAGCGACACAATATCGCTGATCCGCTGGCGCTCCTGGAGTACGGCGGCCTGGCGGGCGGCGTCGCTGGGGTCCTCGCCGCCGGGGTGTTCATCCTGTCCGGGATTGCCAGCGCCACGGTTGCCCTCACCGGGCTGGCCGCCCTCGCCGCCGGCGGGGTTTCCGGCCTCGGTGATCTTGCGCTGCAGTTCATCAAATTCCCGCTGCTCCTCCGCCGTCAGGTCGCGGCCCGCGGCGCGGGCGCCGCTGACAATTTCCTGCTGGCGGGCGATCATTTCCTGAATAGTCATTTTTTCTCTTGCCTCCTAAAGATAATTTTTGTTGGCCTCGATCTGCCGTTCATAGACAGACAAGGGGGCGCACAGGTTTCCGCCGTCAGATCTTCCTACGCCCACGGTGGCGTCTGCCGGCACAGACACAATGGACACCTCCAGGGGCGTCCACTTCCTGGCAATCTGGCAAGGGCCGGTAAATCTCCCGTCGGCGCTGGTTTTTCCGGCCACCACTTCCTCCCAGGCGTCCACCGAATAGCGGACAGACGTGGTTTTCAGGGTGCCGGATTTGACTTTGCCGAAAATCTTTTCGGCCTCTGCGTCTGTATCGAATTCCACTTCTGCCATGCCTCTGTGGTTTTCTACCCAGGCGCGGATCACTTTGCCCACCACTTCGTCCGTGTCGTGGTTGAACAGCAGGACGCCCACGGTGTTCAGGCGTTCCAGGTCCACCGCGCCGTCCGCATGGTCCAGGATTTCCATGCCGAAATATCGTCGGTATGGCTCCTCGCTGGAAAAGCTGATCGTCCGTCTGCGGTTGTCCTGTCCCTCCGCTTCCCGGAACATGATCCGTCCCATGCTCCGGGTGCCCTGGCTTTTATTGCTCGGGCCGGCCTGCTGCCCCTGCGTTCTGCTGGGCTGCTGTCGTTCCATTTCCAAAAATTACACCTCCCATCTCTATGCCTTTTCCCCTGGCGTACTCCAGGACCTCCGCCGTTTCGTCCACGGCGTCTTTCCAGTCCTTGCCCTGTTCCGCGCAAATGTCGGGGAAAGTCTTTTGCCCGGACTGCAAGGCGGTTTTGTTGGCGGTACTCTCTTTTGCGGGGTCAATCCATTTCTTGGGCGATTTGACCCAGGAATGTTCCATGTAGTCCGCCTTTTTATCCCAAAAACCGGGCATATTAAACAGTCCGGCGAGATAACCAGAAATTATAAAAGTTTCGTAGACCTCGGACATAAAATCCGTGATCAGTTCAATGTCCTCTGCGTAGGTTTCCTCGTCCTCGATGGCGTTTTGCCGGGCAGAGGAATATGTGGCGCTGCTCATATCGCGGCTGACGGCCTCATAGGAAAGGCCCTGTCCCGCTCCAATCAAGCCCTGCTGCATTTTCAAGAATCCGGTGGCGTCGCTTCCGGTGCTTTTGGGATCTACCACTTGGATTTCGTCGCCGGCGCCCAGGCTTTGGATCATACCAGGGGCCAATTTCTTGCCCTCATAGTCCACGCCGCCGCTCTCATTGCGGACACCGCCGCGCCCGAATCCGCCCGACGGGATCGCCCGCTTGATGAATACGGACAGGCAGGCCGCGATCCGTTCCTTGACGGAAACGGCGGTAATAAATTCGTTGGTGTCGCGGATCCGTGTTACCACGGGCGCCATGTCGGAAATTTCCCGCAGTTGGCTGGGGCGGTGCTTTGCCTTGATGAAATACACGTCCTTGGCGTCGATGTAAACGGGCTTTGTCAGTTGCCACCCGTCAAGATCATATTGCCGGATCCAGTAGCCCACCGGGCGCCGGTCTGCGTTGTACTCAATGCCGCCCACCACCCGGTTGCCCCGGTTGCGCGGGGTAGTTTGGGAGGTGTCCAGTTCGTCCACCTCCATGGCCTGCAGTTTGAACGGCACCACACCGCCGGGGGTGTAACGGAACAGGAACAGGATCCCGCCGTCCACCTTTTTCCGCTCCACGGCCATGCGTAGCATTTCGGAAAAAGATTGCTCCCCGGTCACGTCGCAGTTTCGGGCCTTGCACCATTGTTTCCATGTCCGTTCAATCTGCTTGTTCAGGGTTTCGTCCTCGGTTCTGGCCCGCAGGGTATAGCCCTTTCCCACCACATTGCGCTTGTATGCGTAGAGGATGGACTGGGCAATGTCGCTGTTTCGCTCCAGGTCGCGGGTCCGCGCCCGTACCACGTCCCGGCTCATGCGGTCTGTGATTTCTGCGCTTTCGTTGTGGACCCGCCAGCCGGCGTTCAGGCGCCCATAACCGGCGGCGTCGTAGTTCCGCAGGATCTCCAGCTGTTGCCGCCATGCCTCCCTCTCACAAGCGCGGCGTGGGGAGATCGCGGCTACCATGCTGTCAAAGATGTTCACGGCGTTACCTCCCGTCAAAAAATGCCACGAACGTCCGGTCAAGCAACTGTTCAGACTGGCCGGCGCTGATCTGCGCCTCCAGGTTTGACCGCATGGCGTTCAGGGTCGGCAGGTCGGCGCGGGTCAGTTGGCGGCTTCCCAGCTTGTAGGACTGTCCGCCAGCCAGCACCGCCGAAATAGCCGCATTGACCTGGGCCAGCATTTCCGCCGGGCTTTCGGTGTTTCCAATCATGTTATGGCCTCCAATCAGATCCAGTTATCGTTCTTTGCAATCCAGCTTTCCTCCGCCGGACGTTCCTGGCGTTTGGCGGGCGGTGTCGATTGCTTGATCTCATTTCCTTGGGCGTCCACTTTGTTCTGCAGGTATAGTGACCGAACGCCCAGCACGTCGGCAGCTGCCGCCGCGTACACTTCACAGTCCAGGTAATGGTTGTCCGCGTGGGAGGATTTCAGCACCCACCGCTGGACCTCTTTGCCCCCGGCCCGCTCGGTTACTTTATGCTCCGCCGTCACCTGTTCGGCGTAGTCCAGATCGCACCCCTGATACACCATCCAGGATCCGTTCCCGTTTGGTTTTTTCATGCGGGCGGCGATCTGGTCCTTGTACTTGCCGCCGTCCACCAGCACCAGGGTCATGCCGTTGGCGCGGCTCCCGGCCTTGTCCACAGTGGAAAGGCGGTAATGGCCTTGCAGGGTGTTGACGCCCTTGCACGGCAGCGCCCAGTCCGAATTCATGGTGCAGAACTCATAAACGGCGTCGGTCTGGTCGCCGCTGTCCATCAGGGCCAGGTTGACCATGACCCGCTCCCCGTTGTCCATGGTAAATTCCATGTTCATGATCCGCTCCACCTCACCCATGGAAAGGGCCTGGCCGTGGGCAATGTTTTGGGAGGTCATATAGTCACCCCAGGCCCGGATCGTCCAGTACAGGCAATTTTCCTGCACGTCGATCCCGCCGGTCAGCAGTTTGGTCCAGGGCGGCAGGGCAAACTCCGGGAGATCCGTCTGCCGCTCCATGACCATTTCGGCGTTGGTTTTCAGCTTGGTGTCCTCCCATGGTTCGGCAAGCCATGAATTCGTGAAGTTGTGCAGCAGGTCCGGGTCGTCCTTGCTCCGCATGAACTCCCGCGCAATATCAGAAAAGCGGGTAAAGGGGGAATACAGGGT
Source organism: Flavonifractor porci (assembly GCF_037572415.1). Lineage (NCBI taxonomy): Bacteria > Bacillati > Bacillota > Clostridia > Eubacteriales > Oscillospiraceae > Flavonifractor > Flavonifractor porci. The sequence goes on along the minus strand of NZ_JBBHLB010000004.1, from coordinate 16,655 downwards.
ATTCATCCAAAACGCCACGCTCCGGGGGTGCTGGCTTTTCTGGCGGACCACCTGCCACCGCCCGGCCTGGAGCATTTTGGCCTTGTCCTGATCTGTGATGATACACCCGCATTTCTGGCAGACATAGGTGGCCATGTCGGCCCGGTCCGTGTTCTCCGGCACGTCCTCCTTGGACGGCCACTTGATCTGTGCAAAAACAAGTTCGATGTACTCCCCGCAATGGGGGCAGGGTACAAAATAGTGTTTTTCCACGTCCGCCTTTTCCTTTGCCACCCAAATGTGGCCGGTTTTCAGGGTCGGGGTGGAGGCCATGAAGATCTTGCGGTTGAAAAATGTCTTGGTGCGTTCCCGCGCCAGTGAAACGGGATCGGCCTCCCGCTTGGAGGCCGCGGGGAACTTGTCCACTTCATCCATGAAAAGATCTTTGATCGGCTTGCTGGCCAGGTCTGCCGGGCTGTTGGCGCCGGTGAGAAAGATCCACATATCCAGGAATTTCAGCTGTAATTTTTTGCTTTCATTCTCCCGGAACTTGTCGGCGGTGTCTTTGTTGGCCTTGATCATGGGGATCAGTCGGGTTTCCGCTGTTGCCTCTGCCAGATCGTCGGAGGGATACACCACCATTGTGGGTGCTGGGTCTTGGTCGATCAGGGACCCGATCATGTTCTCCATGGCCGTGGTGCCGCCCACCTGGGTGGGCTTTACAAAAATAATTTCCTCCACCGTGTCGTCGGAAAAGGCGTCCATGATTTCCACCAGGTAGGGGGTGACACTGTTTCGCCAGGGGCCTGGCATGGCGCCGCCGGTTAATGTGCGCTTTTTTTCTGCCCACACGGAAACCGGCAGGCGCTCCACGGGCCGTAAAGCCTGAACGGCCTTATAGATCCATTGGGGCACCGTGTACGGCTCCCAGGTAAATTTTTTCACGGTTCGCTCTCCTGTTCTCCCTGGGCGCCGGCGTCCGTAAAGGCCGCCAGCAGGTTCTCCAGTTCTTTCCGCATGGTTTTTTCCAGGGTGCGAACGGTCAGGGCGTCGGCGTAGCCGGACATTGCGCCCGCCATACGCGGGGGGATATTCATGGCGAACCGCTTAAAATTGGCCATGAACTCCGCTAGTTCGTCGCTGGCCTGATCCGCCGGGATATACTTTCCCTCCGCAATCGCCGTTTTCAGACGGTGTAGCTGGCCCTGGCTTTCTTTCAGTTCAACCTCTGCCTGCAGCTTTTTCAGGTTCAGTTCTGCGGTGCGGCTGTTTTCCCCGGTTTCCTGGGCTTTCTGCTCAATGTGGGCAATATACTTTTGGATGGTTTCGCAGGTGCGATATTTCCGCGCCCCGCCGCCGGGCGGGATCTCGGTTTCCAGGACGCCCTCCTGGGTCAACTGCTGGACGCGCCGGACGGTTTTGCCCAGGATCTTGGCAATGGCCGCCGTGCTGGCCCATTCCGGCACGGTGCCGGTCAGGACCGCCGGCTTTTCGGTTTTCTTTCCGCTCTTTCCCGCCACCGGCAGCACCCCCTTTTCCTGGCCGGCGGCTCCAATCTCCGCCGCCCTGACCATGCCCTACGGCGTGGCCCGCTGGGGGCGTAGGATTGCAGGCGCGGCAGGCGGTGGGTGGCCCCGCCGGTTTCGTTTTCCCGGTTCTTGGCGTTTTCGTTTTTTGGCTTCCCTTTCGGTCCGGCTTATACCCCCTAAAGGGGGGTATAACGTCGGGGCGTTTTTCTAAATCCGTAACGTAACAGCCCGGTTTTTTTCGCTTCTCATAGGCGAAAATGCCGGGCCTTCCTTGCCCCGCACCCCTTGGATCCGCAGGGAGTACCTAATGGGTGGGGGGTGTCGCGTCGGTTACGGGAGGCCATGGGCGGCCTGGTTGCTGGCCGCCCATGGCTGGGTTGGGCCGGGGCGCCGCGGGTAGCAGCGCGGCGAACGGAGGTGAAAGGAGGAAAGCCCCCCGTGGAACACACCCCCGGCCATGGCCTGGAAAGCAAGGGGACACCAGGCTTTAACCTGGTGTCCCTCATTCTGTCGGGCCGGTTCCCCGTGCCCCTTTGCTTTCCATGGTATCACTATACCACAGGTAAAAGTCCAAATGTGTCCACACTTTCAGGCCCCGGCTTTTGGCGGTTGATTTTCTCTGCCCGCCTTTTCCCCGGCCACAAAATCCGCTACCAACTTCCGGGTGCGCTTATATTCCAGCAGGGTTTCCAGGGCGTTGTTGTAGTAGTTGAAAATGGCGGATCGGCTCAAATACAATTCGCTTGCTATCCGTTCCCAGGATTTGCAGTCAATGTGCCGCAGTTCCACCACCGTGCGCTCCATGGAATTTTGGGGCAGCAGGTCGATCAGGTCCATAACCTGCAGGACGGCGGCGGCCATTTCCTCCCGCTGTTTGTCAATTCGTTCCTCAACCTCTGCGATCCGAAAGACAACGGACACGGCCCCGTCGGTCTTTGCCGGGTGGGAGGTCGGCATGGTTCGGAACGCCGAACCCGGCGCCGGCGCGTTCAGTTCGTTGGCCAGTACGCGGTGGCGCTCCTCCAGTATTTGCTTTTTCTGCCGTGCCACCCGGTACTGTTGCAAGTAGCGTTTGATGGCCTCGCGCTCGGCGGTCGCGCCCGTTGTCTTTTTGCTCATTGTTACACCTCGGTTATGTCGATCCCAAAACGGTCTTTCATCATTTTGCGCTTGGTCAGATACAATTTGGTGCGGGTTGCCTTGCTTTTCACGTCCTCCACCACCAACACCCAGGGGGCGCCAGCACGATCCGCCCAGTATGCGGCATGGCTCCCGTCCTCCGGCGGACGATAGTATGTAAAATCCGCCTTGTATCGGATCGCCCTCACCCGGCGCCCCTCCAGGTCTGTGTATGCTTCTTGCAGGGTAAAATCCACCTGGAGGCGCAGATCCCGGATCTGCCCGGCCTGTTGGCGGAGGATCAGGGCGTCATAGCGCCGGGCCTCTTTCTGGCTGTCGAAGTGTAGAACGGCCCCGCTGGCTGTCACCCGCTCGGTTGGGGTGTTGTGATACTTGCTTTCCTTTGTCCGATCATGCACGGCAGCGGCGGGAGGTGTAGGCCCCCGCCGCGCCTGCTGCGCCATGTATTTCTCCATGGCCTGCCGCTGGTATTTGGGCGGCAGGTCGGTGACATTGATGGCCATTTTATACCTGCCTCTCAAACCGCCCCATGTAGTGCGCGGCCCATTTTTCCGTGGGTTCATCCCATGGAAATTTGGAGGCAGGGAGATCCGGGAAGTAGGCCCGCAGGTTATCCTTGTAGAACACGGGGATCTCGTTTTCCTCGCAAAATGCGGCAATCTGGTCCACCCATTCCCGCCGCGGCACCACTTTCTCCGTCCGGTTCCCGGTTTCGGCGCCCAGGATCACCCACATGGGCAATCCCTCCGCCGCGCTCATATCTACCGGCCCCAGCAGCGGCTCCATGGACCAAAAGCTGTTGATGTTCGCCCAGGGCATGGGGTACATGGCCGCCGCGTCCTCATTGGCCACCGTGGACCCATACCAGAAATTATTTTCATGCGGGAGGAGGGCCAGGTGGTCCAATTCCAAATACCTGGCCGGGTTCTTGGTCAGGAAAATATAGCGGTGCTGGGTCGCCCGGCGGCAGGCGTCCAGCACGTCCCGGATCCAGTCCGTTGGCACCCACCGCCCGAAAAGATCGGCCATGGAACACACAAACACGGTCTGCGGCTCCGCCTGGCGTTCCGGCAAGTTCAGGCGGTAGCGGTGCAGGGTAGGCTCGAACCCGTATGGGTACGGCGTCCCCTTGATCTTCTCCGGCAGGACGTGGAGGCCGCCCGTCAGCGGCGCGGGGTCCTCCATGCCGGCGTCGAAGCGGTGGGCCGTTCTCCGGGCGTAGCAATAGGGACACCCGTGGCGGCACCCGGTCACAGGGTTCCACGACATGGTGGCCCAGTCAATTTTTGTTTCGTGCATTGTTCATTACCTCCCGTTCGTAATAGAAAATAATCTGCTGAACCAGTCCAGTGAAACCGGCGTACCTCTCCGCCGGGAACCCGTCCCGGAACTCTCGATCCAGGACGCGGCGGATCCAGGTGTCAACCGGGAACGCCTCCAGGTGTCCCATGCCATAAAGCAAAATGCAGTTGGCCACTTTCTCACCGATCCCCGGCACAGCTTTCAGGACGGCCTTTGCCCTGTCGTAGTCCATGGCCAGCAGGTTGGCAGGATCTATGCCACCGTGGGCGACGGCCTGGGCCATTCCTGCCAGGTACTTGTCCCGATACCCCAGCCCCAGGCCTTGCAGGTCGTTTACGTCGCACAATAGCCCCGGCTCCGGGAATGTGAAATATTCGTCCCCGTCAGGCGTGGTGATATGTTTGCCGAACCTGCGGCACAGTTTTTCCACGGTGGCCTTGATCCGGGGAATGTTGTTGTTTTGGCTCACCATGTAACTGGCCATGGTTTCCCAGGCGGGTTGATGTAGGATCGCCATTCCGCTGGCGGCCTCCGCCGCCCTGGTCAGGTAGGCGTCCGGGCCGTCCCGCTCCGCCCAGGTTTCAATGGCCCGCCAGTATTCCGGGTATTCGTCGCCCAGTCCGAAGTAATAGCGCCACCAGGCCGCCAGGCCCTCCCGGCAGCGGACGGCCAGCCGGTCCGGCGCGGTCATGTATGCCACGCAGTAGTGATCCCCGGCGGGGATGGCGTAGCTTTCCGGCCCTCTCCGCCTCCATCGGAACGTCCGGCCGCTCTCCGCGATCTGGTCCAGGCTGAAATGGTCCACCCGCCACTCGAATGTGGTAATTTTTCCGTTCATACTGCCACCGCCTTTTCAAATTCCGCCATTGTTCTGATCTCCTGGTCGCACCATTCCGGCAGGTTGGCCCGCACCAGGGCCGTGGCAAACGGAGGCGGGACGGCGTTGCCGCACCTGGCCACCTGTTTGGTTTTGCCGTAGACGTGCCCCATGTAGTCCCGCTCGATCTGGTAGTCGTCCGGGAACCCGTTGGCCCGGTACAGTTCGCGGGGTGTCAACATACGCAGGCCAATGTCCGACATGAAATACCACGCCCCGCCAATCAGGAACAGGATCACCTCGTTGTCCTCCAGTCGGTAGCCGCAAAATTCGTTTAGGGCTGCCCGGATTTTAGGCCAGTTTCGGAGATCCGCACCCGCTCCCGCTTTCACGATCTCGGTTGTGACGACGCCATGGTGGCCTCCGCCGGCGGTGATGGTCTGCACCGGGTCCATGACCGGCCCGCCCAGGTTGGTTCCTTTCAGCTTTACCATGTGGGCAGTCTGTACGGCCTGGTGGTCTTTGCTTAACACCGTGCCCAGTGGTTTTTTGGGGGATGTTCCCACGCTTGTTCCATGGAATTCCGAAAGGCTGGCCACCGTTACGCCCTCCCGATCTTTTGCGGTGATGGTGTGGAGCGGATCGCGGACGGCCTGGCCGTGTTGGTCCGTGCCGTAATACTTGGTCAGTGTGGCCGCGGCGATCCCGTATCTGTTGGAGGCGTCAATGGTCATAATTGGATCCGTGACCGCCTGGCCGCGCACCCGCTCGGTCTGTTCGGTGTGATACTGTATCATGGCCGGGCATACCACGCACTCCTCCGCCTTTGACACCTGGGTGTGGGTCGGTTCTTCCACGCTCCGGCACCGATCCCCGCCGCCAGTCTGGCCGATGGCCGCCAGGGTCGGGGTGATCAGCATTTGGTGTCCGCCGGCGCCGGTTCCTGTGATGGTGTTTATTGGGGACGTGATGGCTGTGCCCGTGGCGTTCTCGTTGTTGTGCATGGTCAGCGGCGCCATGACCGGGGAGGCCACGCCATAGCCGTGTTTCGCTGTGATCGTCTGGAGCGGTTCACCCATACCCTGGCCCCGGAACTCCCCGGCGTGGTTGACGATCACCAGGAACGGGTTGGCAGACTTGATCACGAACTTGTCCACGCCGCGGGCCACCCGCCGCATGGTGTTGGGGCGGAGGGGGCGCTGGGCGTTCAACCCATACTTTTCCCGCACCTGCTCCCGTGTGTCGAAGATGGAGGGACAGGGCAGGGTCCAGTCGATGATCTCCGCCGCGCTTCTCCAGGGCTGTTTCTCGCCCCGCTCCGCCTCCGGGCTGTCCGCCGGGGCGTGGGTCGGCTCCGGCCATACAATGGGCCGCCCGTCGCACCTGGCCACCAGGAAAAACCGCTTTCTGGTGGTGGGCGCCCCGTAGTCCGCCGCCACCAGTTCCCGCCATTCTACGACGTACCCCAGGGCCTCCAGCTGGGCCAGCCATTTGCGGAACGTCTGTCCAGACAGCTTTTTGACGGGCTTTCCCTTGCGGACCGGCCCCCAGGTCTGGAACTCCTCCACGTTCTCCAGGATGATCACGCGGGGGCGGACCGTACCGGCCCACCGCAGGACGATCCAGGCTAGCCCCCGTATGTTCTTGTCTACGGGCTTTCCGCCTTTGGCCTTGCTGAAATGCTTACAGTCGGGGGAGAACCAGGCCAGCCCCACGGGGCGGCCCCCGCACACCTCCACGGGGTCCACATCCCACACGCTGGCCTGGTAGTGGGTGGTGTGGGGGTGGTTCGTGCGGTGCATAAGTATGGCGTCAGGGTCGTGGTTCACGGCAATGTCTACCACCCGGCCCGTGGCCAACTCGATCCCGGTAGAGGCGCCACCGCCGCCGGCAAAGTTGTCCACAATGATCTCCTCCAGGATGTTGATTTGTGCCCCGGTCATTTTTTCGCCGCCTTTCTCATTTCGTCCACATACCTGGCGGCAGCCTGTTCCGCCTCGCAATATGGGCACCGTCCTTTCATCCACCCGGCGCGGAAAACGCGGCTGCACTCCGGGCACGTTACGGCGTCATGCTCTCCGGTTGCCAGTTGCACCATGAACCCCTGCAGGTTCAGCGCCCGGATCAGGAAAACCTCTTTCCCGTAAAGCGCCGTGGCAAGGTCCCGCGCCATGTCCACGGCCTCCTTTCGCGGAATCAAGATCGCGTGGTTTTCTCGCGTTCTTTTGCCCGGCTGCGCCCATCCGGCCCGCTTTGCCTCCATGTATTCCCACTCTTTGGCGTGGGCCTCTTTGTATGCCTCCGCAAAATCTTTCACCGTGTTTTCCCTCCCGTCATATCCAGGTACAGGGCGCAGTCTTTTCCAATCCTCTGACAATATGCCCATTCCACCATGGCGCCCCGGCTTTCCCGGTAGTCCGGCAAGAACACGGCCACGTCCGACACGTCCACCATGGCCATGCAGATCCGCATATAGTCCGCGTCGGTCAGGCCGTCTGGCAACGTGGCCGGGTTCAGGACCACATGGCCCGCAGCCTCCAGGGCCTTGGCCGCTTCCCTGAACTTCACTTTATACCGCTGATCTCCAGCGATTTTCCCGGCTATGTAAACTTTCATAGGCTTGCCCCTCCTATTCGTTGAAAATCTCGAAATATTCTTGATACGGGTATCCGCTGATTTCATGCCACCCACTTCTGCTGGTGGCGCCGTCGTCGAACATATACAGCACGGCCCCCTTGCTGGCCTTGGGTTCTTTCCGCCAGGACGACGCGGCCACCCGCTCATATGTAACCACGGGCTTGACCATGTTCTGGCTTTTGGTGTACCTCTTGCCACGTTTCCCCAGTTCCCGGTATTTCTCCATGGTGGAGCGGCTTTCCTTGACCAGGTAGGACGCCAGTTTTGCGTGGTTTCCCCGTCGGTCCAGCGGCTTGAAGCTGATACCGCCGCCGCCCCTGGGGACGTTCTCCCATGCCTCGGTGATGATCTCCGGGTCCATCCGGTTGGTGATAACGTGTATATGGGGGTTTGTCATGCGCTTGGTTTCTATCACCACCACGGTTTTGCATTTGACCCCCCGTTGCCGGCACAGTTTCCGCAGGTTGCGGAGGAAAGCCGCCTTGTCCTCCAGGACCTCCTCAAAGGTGCTGTCCTTGACGTAGTAGTGGAGGACGGCATGGAGATCCCGATAGTCGAAATTGGCGTTGAGATCCCAGCGCAGGCGTTCCTCTGCCACGCGCTCGTTAATCTTGGCCTGCTTTTCGGATGTGGTCCCGTGGTTTGGTCCCCTCTGTACCCCCTTGGTGTGGATACGGAAAGACTGCATTTTCCTGTGTTCGACGGTGCGGCCAGCTTTCACCCGCCTATGGACATAGGCCACGGTGTACTCCTCCTTTGGTCTGCTGGTCACTCTACTAATACGTCTTACCGACGCTATACGGGGCCGCGGCCCCGTCAGTTTTTCGTGTTGCACACCGTCCGGGAGGATGGTATAATATAAGTATCCCGGACGGTTTTCCCGTCGCTTATATCGCCACCTGCGCCGTGTTGTCAGCACCAGGCGCAGGTGGTTTTGTTTTTACTTTGGTTCTTCTCTGCCGCTTGCGCGGCTGGATATTTCTGGATATATAGAGATTAGAGGTCAAAGCCGGGGGCCACGCCATAAGACCAGTAGGCGTTGCTGCCGTAGGCGCTGCCGTCGGTGTAGACACGGCAGAAATAGTTGGAGTAGCTGGAATGCGGGGAACGGCACCAATACGGCGTGGTGCCATACCCCTGGCGCTGTTTCACGCGGTCCCGCTCGGTGGTGAAGATCGGTAGCTGGAAGTCATCCGGGCCGTCCGCCGCGCCGTTCTGCCAACTTTCCGAGCCGCGGCCAAACATATCCGTTTCAGAGGGCAGCCACAGGGGATCCTCATATTCCATAGATTTTCCGCCGATAATCTCCACGATCTTGCGGGGGCGGATCACGGCGCGGAGGTCAGCGGGCAGGCGGGGGTAGATGTCCTCCAGGACGTGCCGGCGGCCCTTGCTGGCCTGATAGCCGCCCCGGTTGGTCCAGTCGTCATTCATCCTGTACGGCTCCGCCAGGCAGTCCTTGAACATGAAGCGGAGGCCGGCAGGTTTGTCCACCGTCGGGGGTAGGTGGGCGCCGGCCACCAGGGTCACAGGTTCGCCGTCCTCCAGTAAAATGTCAATCTCATTAAAGGGGTTGATCAACGCCGGGGCGGTCCCGGCCTCCACCGCCGCTTTCAGCTGCGGCCAGGTAATGGTGTTCTCAACGGTGTGTCTGATATACAGCATGGGGTTGTCCTCCTTTATTTCACACGCCCACCGGGCGCCATAATCACGGGGCCGAAACGGCCTCCTGTTTCAGCCACCACAGGGGGTTATCCCGTTCCGCTGGGTGGTGGCAGTTTTCCCCGTCGCAGTTCTCCGCCTCGCAATGGTCGCAGAAATGGCGGTGGAAAGCGTCGTCCCATGGTCCACCTAGGCACGGCAGGGAAGCCAGGAACGCGCCCAGGGCCTCCGGGGAGGCGGTGATCCGGTCAAAGTTAGTCATATGGTCAAACCTCCTCTTTGTGGAGGTCTACGCCCTCCAGGGCGGTCCACACAACCCGTTCCCATTCTTTGGCCCAGCTTGACGTGGCCTTTCGGATGGTGCAAATGGCGACGGCCTCACCGTCCCCGGTCCATAGCAGGCGGTTGTTGTCCACGACGTCCGCCCCTCCATGCTCCGCCACGTCCCGCTCGATCATGTTCAGCAGCCCCAGGGGGCAGCCCCAGCACGGGCCGCCGCCGGCAGTCTGGAAAATCTGATACCCCTGCATAATCACAGGCACCATGGTCACGTCGTCGCTACGTTCTCCGGTACACCAGCCGTCCAAATCGGTCCTTGCGATCTCCTCCATGACCTGCTGGGGGTCCTCGCCTTTGAGTACAGAAACCGGGGCACCCAATTCCGGGATCATGCCCATGTGTTCCACGATAACGGCCAGCGCCTTGCGGGGGAGTATGGCGCGGTGGCACTTAATGAACCATGCGTCGGTGTAAATGGCCATGGTGTCGCCCAGGTTGTTTACGATGTAGCCCCCGGCCTTGTATGCGTTCTTTATGGCCCGCACAAGGCCGTTTTCATTGATCAGCATTTGCTCGGCCTCCTTTTTATATAATGTAGGGACGGGTGGCTACCTGGTCCCCAGGTTCAGCCCGCCACACTTTTGCGTCCCGAATGTCCAGCCAGTCGCAGCCCCACACCTCTGCCGCGCATAGTAGGGCGGCATATGGAGATCCGCATGGCACCACTATGGTGCCCCGGCTGGGGTGGACCACCCTGTCAGCCCCCGGCGCGTTCCACCGCTCATTCCTAGAGCGGGCCACGGCGGAGGCGTGGGTGGTCCAGTTTGGCGCGGGTGTATTCATTCCCCGGCCCATGCGTTCACAGTACATTCCCACCGCTCAACGGCGGCCAGCACATTGGAGGAATATTCTGTGGAAGTGATACCGTTTTCCCACGCTTGTTCCGCTCCGGCGTTCCCCATGTTATAGGCCATGATGGCCTTTTCCATGTCCTGATAATTCGCCAGGTGTGTCCCCAGCAGGTAAACCCCGCAGATAATGTTTCCTGCCGGTGTGGTCGGATCCTGGTTTGTTTCCGCCTCCAGGTTGATCCAGTATGTATTTTCCGGCCCCGGATTTAACTGCATGATCCCAACCTCACCGGCGGCGCCCACGGCGTCCATGTCAAAATGGCTTTCCACTTCCGCAACAGCCAGGGCCAGGGGGTAGGGGCAACCGTATTCTCGGCAGGCGGTCCTCATAATGTCCTGGAGGTAGTAGGGGAGGGGCACCGCGTCAGAAAGGTATCCCTGGGCCAACAGGGCCGCCTCTATTTTCTCCGCCTCCATGGGGTCCTCGCCCTCGCCCTCGCCGTCCCACAGGTTCGAGAGAACAGCCACCGTTTCCGGCTGAATATCCACCACCGGCGTGGCCGTGGGGGTGTACTCCACCGCCTTGGCGTCGGATGTGGCCTTGATGGCCATGGCCAGCATAACGATCACGGCCAGGATGGCCAGGGCCAGCACGGCGATCCGCTGCCGGGCAATCTGGCGGCGGCGTTCTTCCTGCCGCCGGCGCTTTTGCCGTTCCTCTCGCTCCGCCTGCTGGGCCTGGAACTCCTCCCACTCCCGCCGCGCCTTGCGGCGCTGGTAGGCGGCCAGTTGGTCCTCTCGGTTGTGTCTGGCCTCCATGGCCCCGATCCGGCGTTTCAGGTCGTCCACGTCCTCCACCACGCCGTGGTATTGCTCCATGGCCTGGCGGTATTCTTTTGCTTTTCTCTGGCTCACTTTTTGGCGCCTCCTCCCGTGAAAAATTTCCGCTTGACCTCATAAGGCAGGCCAAACCGCCGCCGCCCGCACTTGTCACAGGTGATCTTTTCGCACCGGCCCGGCAACTGCTGGACCTCACGATCCCGCCGGGCGGCGGTTGCCACCGCGCACGGCTTGCAAAGGTTCTTTTTCATTCCTCCGGTTCCTCCCGTTCATCCACAAACGTGGCACACATATCCGCCTCCTGGAGGCGCCACACCCACGGCGACATTTCCATGGCCGTGCCCATGTCGCGGGCGCCGCCCTTTACCGCGCTGTCATAGGCTCCCATGTGCCAGCGAATGGCCATAGCCTCCTCCGGTTCCAGGTCCATGTGCCGCTGGATCAGGTACAGGCTCTTTTCTCCGTGCCCCAGGGGGAGGGGATCCCGGAACACATACACCTGGTAGTCCTCCCAAAATCCGGTGGTCTGGTTCTTCCGCCGCTTGGTTTCGACGTGATACACGCCCACCTTGCAAACGTCGTGCAGCAGTCCCAGGATCGCCACCGTTTCCTCCACGTCCTCCGCCAGCAGGACGGAAGTGATTTCCCCATAGGTTTCCATGCAAACGATATTCCGTAGGCGGCGGTACACGTTCAAGGAGTGTTCCACCAGGCCACCGGGGTGCGCCCCGTGGTGCTTGGTGGAGGCCGGGGCCTCGAAAAAGTCCGTTTCGCGCTCCAGCCACTCCAGCATGGTGTCCGCATAGTCCCGCCGGACCCGCTCGGTCCAGGTCTTCATAAACTCCGCTTTTGCTCTCTGGTTCATACTGCTACCCCCTGAAAACTTTCTTTGATGATCTTCCCGCGCACTTCAAAGGCCACGGTATGGAAATTCCCACGCGGGTGGATGTACTCGACGGTTCCCCGCATAGGGCGGTGAATGTTTTTCCCATCGTCGTCCGTTCCGTAAATCGTCTGCGGCGTTCTGACTACCTCCATGCCCACCTGCAGGCGGGTGGAATGTTTCTTTGTGCGCCCGGCCTTTATAGTCCGTTGAATGTATGGCATAGCGTCCTCCTATTCTTCCGGCGGGGCCTCATTTCCCCAGGCGTCCCAGCCTGGGGCACGGTCCCGCGCAAACATTTCCAGCCGGGGCACGTCCCCCAGCAGTTCCACAATCCGCCGGCGTGTTTCGTCCGGCTTTTTGCTGTGTCCCTCAAAAGGTGCCTCAATAACTTGGTGGACCCGGTGACTACGGATCCGATCCTTTGCGCGGAATCCAGGGGAAACGCCCAGCAGGCAAACCTCCGCATTTGCGCGGGTATATGCGCCCATGCCCCAAAAGTTTCCGCCGTTCTTGCGGTTCTTCTTGATCCACACGAAAGCCGCGGTTTTGTAAGTGAACCCCCACGCCTCCAGAACCTTGACGGCCTCGGTAATGTTTGGGAAAGTTGCCCACATGAAACAAGCTGCCCCCCCCCGCAAATTTTCTGCACCGGCAATTTGCATATATCCTCGGTGGACATTGTGGGGTAATGCTTGGCCGCGTTCCCCCGGCTTTTGTCCGTGGTTCCGTGCTGTCTGTACTCCCACGGGGGATCCGCATAAATCACGGTGTATTGCCGATCAGGTAGTGGGAGAAAGTCCGCCATTGTCGCCACCCCTTTCCAGCCTCCGGCGCTCCGCAGCCGTCACAAATTCCTCTACCATTCCGCGATCTCGGAGATCCTGCAGGTCCAGGTTGTAGACCTCCCGGCTCACCGTTTTCCCGGTTCCCCCGTCCTTGATTTCGATGGAGAGGAGAGGGCGCCCCATGCAGGTGGAGAAAAAGGCGTGGGCCTTGTCCCATTTCGGGGTGATCCAGTCCAGGGCATAGTCCGGGGTGCGCGGGTACTTGGTGAACTGTGTCCCGCTCCGCATGGGTGGGAGGTTGTCCACATATTTCTGAACAAGTGTGTATAACTTGGTTTTGCTTGCCGTCAGCCGCAACATTTACAGGACCTCCTCCCGATACCAGGCCAGGATCTTCTTTTCGTACTTCTTGCGGGTCCTCTTTTTCTTGGTGTGTCGGTATCGGTTGAACGCTGGCCGGTAATAGCATGACGCCCAGCGTAGGGCGGTTTCCAGTTCGTGCTTTCCCTCAATCTGCGCTACCACTGAACGGATCCACTTTCCGAAAGCCTCCGTCACAATATCAGCCACCCGGCACACACTTTCCCATACCGCTTGAATGTCTGCTGTTGCTTTTTCAATCTGTTCCAGGTCTATCGCGATTTCCGGGCCAATAGCGGCTTCCGCCGCTATTGGTTCCCCATCCACATAGGCCGTTATTGTCTCCATGCCTTTTCGTCAGGTCCCATCCGGCCAGCCCTCCCCTTGTTCATATCCCAGGAGCATATTATGGGCCAGGTCGCTCACGCTTTCTTGCAATTCTACAAGGTGCAGCAGTGTGGTGTATGAAATTCCCGCCCGCTCCAGGTTGCCCCGGAACTCCTTGGCCTCTTCCACGGCGGCCCGGATTTCTTTTTGCTCCCTTTCGGCGTCCGCCGCCGCCCTCTTGGCTTCCTCCGCCTCCAATTTGATCAATAAGCGCCTCATTTTCTCGTTCTGCTCCTCTATGAGCTTCCTGGCAATCCCGCGCCCTTTGATTACCTTTTTCTCTGCCATGTCCGGTTCCTTTCTCCGCCCCTTGCGGGGCTGGATTTCCGTTGATACGCTCCGCCGATTAGATCCAAAAGCCGGGGGCAAGCGCCCAGGAAAGGTCCGCGATGGTGGCGGTGGGCGCGCCGTCCGTGTTGACAAGGCAGAAAGTGGCGCCGTCGCCCGCATGGGCGGAACGGGTGTGGTGCGGCCAGGTTTCCCCGTTCCACATCTTCACGCGGTCCCGCTCGGTCTTGTAGACCGGCAGTTGCTCCTCCGTTGGATCGTCCCCATCTGCCCAGGGCTTTCGCCCAAAAAACTCCGTTACGCTGTGCAGCCACAGCAGATCCGTGGTCACCAGCTCCTCGCCCTTGATGGTCTGGCGGATGGTGCGGGGGGTGATGATGGACACCAGATCCTCCGGGAGATCCTGGATCAGATCGGTGTTGCACCATTTCCGGGCGTCGCTCTCTTTCCATGACACAGGACGCGCCAGGCGGTTATACATGGGCCGCTCTGCCACGCCGTCCACAAATCCCATCCATGCCCGGCTCGGTTCTACCTTTTCCACCATGATGGCAACCTCTGACCCGCTCCGCAGGTTGAAGCGGATCACATCCCGCTCCGCCAGCAGCTTGTCCAGTGCGCCCAGTTCTCTGGCCCCGGCGATCTCCGTCCAGTTGATTTCCTCTTTCGTCTGCTTGATGATGGTTGCCATTGTCATTTCCTCCTTTGTTTTATCCGCCTCCATGGCGGTTGGGTCACTCATTCATTGGCCGCCCGCGTTCTGTTCAGGGGCTTGCCGCGCCGTCGGAGGCTTTCCTGGAAACGACGCTGGGCCAGATCCGGGTCATACGCTTGGCGGCTGTTTTCGTCCAGCTTTCCGTTTTCGCCGCGCCGCAGTTCCTGATAAATGGTCTTTGGTGCCACGCCTACCAGATCCGCAATCTCACGCACTGACGCATAGGCGGCCCACTTCTCTGCGATCAGTCGCCGCTCCGCAGGCCCCAAATATTTGTTGTTCATGTTCCTTTCACCTCCGTCTTTCCGCAAAAAAATAAGAGCAACAAGGGAATTACCCTTTGTTACTCTTATTAGTAGCATTTTCAACTTTTTAGTTTTTTTCAAAAACCTCTTTACATCCAGTTGAATTATGCTATAATACTGGAGTGTTGAGTGAATGTACCTTATAATATGGGCCCATAGCTCAGCTGGGAGCGCAAAGGGTTCGGTTTACTGCCACATCTATAATTTCATATTGCTTTATTCTTCTGTTCCGCTTTTAGAACTATTGATTTGGGCCCGTAGCTCAGTCTGGGAGAGCGTACGGTTCGCATCCATATGAAACCACATCCCACGGCTTAGGTTCCCTTCCAATTCAGCAGTCCAATTTTCCGGACTTGCCCCTCAAAATTGAATATCTCAAAAATCCGTTTTTCATAACTTTTTTGATTGAAAAATGGTCAATATGGGCCTATAGCTCAGCTGGGAGAGCGTACGGTTCGCATCCGTAAGGTCGTCGGTTCGATCCCGATTAGGTCCACCAAAACTGGAAATCGCCGCAGTAAAAACTGCGGCGATTTCTCATTTGACCACAGAAATACCACAGATGGATTTCTGTTTTGACCACTTGACGGGCACCCCCTTTCGGGAGTGCCCGTCTTTTTTGTTTACAGCGCCCCAGATCCTGAGTCGCGTTTTAATCCAGAAACAACAAACTGGTCACCAGAATCCCTTCGTCATGAAATTAATTATTTGACCGTCCCGGCAAGTTTAATCAAATTCATGAACCGCCCATGATCTGTTTTCATCATCTCTCGATCCTCCACTGCATATGGGTTGTCACAAGAAAGCCAGTCCTGCCATGCTTGGTCAAAACAATCCATCTCTGAGATTTGAAATGAATGGAGATATGGTTCAAACTTTGGCCTCCACCAGTTGATGGAGTGCCACATTTCCAGTGCCTCAGGCTCCCAGAAAGGTTTCATCTCCTCCGGTAATTTTTCCTGCACTTCATACTTCATCCCAGGAAATGCGATGGCCACGATTCCGCCCGGTTTCAAAACAGGTTTCAGTACATCTTTGAAGTATACATCGTTATTCCCAAAGTAGTGGTATGCATCCACACTGACCACCGCATCAAAAAATTCTTCCGCAAACGGAAGCTGCAGTGCATCAAACTGCAGAGGAGCAGTCAGATGAGACACACCAGCCTGCTGGAAGCGGACCAAATTTTCTGTAGCCGAGGTCCAAAGATCGACCGCAAACACCTCCACACCGAAGGTCTGGGCAAGAAACACCGTTGTCAGCCCTCGGCCGCATCCCAGATCCAGTACGCGCATCCCAGGCCGCAAGGGCAAATTCTTGGTGAGCTCTTCTGCGATCCGCCATGCGTTTGGTCCCATCATATTTTCTTGTAAAAAGCAGCTATCCAGTTTCATATGCTCATCTCCTTCCTTTCCTCTGGTTCTGTTCTTTTGCATACCGCCGGGCCTGCTTTATGCCGCCCACTTCCTTAAACATACGCTCCGCCTTTTTGACCTCAACTTCCCTGCTACTCAGTCCGTCATAACTGCTCTCATGCTCCAGTTTGCGATAGCTGTCCAGCCGTCTCTGATCCAACCGTCCCTGTTCTACCGCTGCCAGGACAGCACACCCTGGTTCATTGGTATGGGTGCAGTCCCGGAACCGGCAATGTTGGGCCAAGTCCTCGATCTCCCCAAAGGTCTGGGAGAGGTCCGCGCTCTCAGCCCCCATCTCCCGCATACCAGGAGTGTCGATCACCACGCCGCCCAACGGGCAGGGGAACATTTCCCGCCCGGTGGTGGTGTGCCGACCTTTGTCGCCCTTGCCAATCACCTGAGTGGAAATGGCTTGTGCGCCCAGCAGGCAGTTGATCAGGGTGGATTTTCCCACACCGGAGGAGCCGATAAACGCGCA